>CAYMXW010000001.1:0-89139 GCA_964394555.1 uncultured Candidatus Saccharibacteria bacterium
TGGCGGTGCGATTTTGGCGGGTTTACCTCTAATAAAAACGGCACCGCGAGGGTGCGATAATCCGATGATTTTTACTAGTAAACTAGCTCAAGCCATTGGAGCCTCGTGGCGCCGTTTTTCAACTTGAGCATAATGTACTTTAGTATAAAAACTAAATCATCGAATTATCGCCCTTTTATTATAGCACGTTTTTCACAAAAAATGGCAAAATTGTTATGTTTTTCACGAAAAAAGCCCTTGTTAGATGGGCTGAGTAAGCTGGTGGTTCCTACAGGGCTTGAACCTGTGACCTTACGAATGTGAATCGTACGCTCTAGCCAACTGAGCTAAGGAACCAAATGTGGTATAATAATTATAGCATGGATAGAGAAAAATTTGAACAGGAAGCAAGCGAAATCGAACAGTGGCTGGCGGAGCCGGAGGCTTACGCACAGCCTGATTTTGCGGCGAAGTCGAAACGACTAGCAGAACTCAAAGATATCATCGCTTTAACGACCGAGCTTGAAACTGAGGAGAAAAACCTCGAAGAGGCAAAAAGACTGGTAAATGACCCAGATTTAGGTGAAATTGCGCGTGAAGATGTGGAAAACTTGAGTAAAAAAGTTGTTCAAAACCAAGAGAAACTAGCCGAAATGCTGTTACCGCGTGACCCAGATGATGATAAACCGGCGATTATTGAGATTCGCGCAGGGGCGGGGGGCGACGAAGCTTCCCTGTTTGCCGGCGAACTGTATCGGATGTATCTCAAATATGCCGAAAAACACGGGTTAAAATACGAACTAGTATCAAAAAATGAGAACGAGGCGGGGGGGATGAAAGAAGTGATTTTTCGAGTGAGTGGCGATAATGCGTACGGTAGGTTAAAATTTGAAGGAGGCGTACACCGAGTACAAAGAGTGCCAGTGACTGAATCGCAGGGGCGGATTCATACTTCTACGGTGACGGTGGCGGTACTACCAGAGGCGGAAGAAAAAGATATCGAGATAAACCCGGATGATCTAAGAATCGACATCTACCGGAGTGGCGGGCATGGTGGTCAGGGGGTGAACACGACTGATTCGGCGGTACGTATTACACATTTGCCGACCGGTATCGTGGTGGCGATGCAAGACGAGCGTTCGCAACAGCAGAACCGCGTGAAAGCGATGGCGATATTGCGTTCAAGGTTGATGGAAAAACAAAAGTTAGAAGATCGCGCAGCGGCATCAGATGCGCGTAAATCGCTGATTGGCACTGGTGATCGCTCGGAAAAAATTCGCACCTATAATTTCCCGCAAGACCGCGTGACCGACCACCGAATTCATTATTCGAGGTCAAATATTCCGGCGGTGATGGATGGCGATATCGATGATTTAGTGGAAGAACTGACAAAATATGAACGTCAAAACTTGGCTGAAACAAAATAAAGACGTCAAAAAAGCTGACATTGTCTTAGCGATGACGCTGGAAAAAGATCCGGCATGGCTGGTGATACATGAAGATTTTGAAATTGATGGGCAAAGTCAAGCAAAAGCAGATGAGCTGGTGGCAAAATTGAGAGAAGGAGTGCCGATAGAATATTTGCTAGGTGTAGCAGAATTTTGCGGCAATTGGTTAAAAGTGACACCGGAGGTGTTAATTCCCCGCCTTGAAACTGAGTTGGTGGTAGATTTGGCGTTAGAAGCGGCAAGAAAAATTAACGATAGAACGCCAAAAATTTTGGATATTGGTACAGGTAGTGGCGGTATTGCGATAAGTGTGGCGAAAAAAATGCCAAACGCATGGGTGTATATGACGGACATATCGTTGGAGGCACTAAAAATAGCAATGTTTAATGCGCTTATGAATGAAGTAGAAATAAGGACGATGGCGCCGACAGATTTGATGCGAGATTTTAACCCAAATCGGAGCTATGATGTGATTGTAGCGAATTTACCCTATGTGGATAGAAATTGGAAATGGATAGATGAAAGTTTGAAATATGAGCCGGAAATTGCGCTGTTTGCGGAAGACGGTGGGTTGGCGCTAATAAAAGAGTTGATAGACCAAGTGGCGAAGCGTCAAGTGGATAAATATTTAGTATTAGAAGCAGACCCTTGCCAACATAAATCGATAGTTGAATATGCTGAAAGCAAGGGTCTGAAGCATCTCAAAACCAAGGGATTTGGACTATTGTTTAGGATAACTCCCCAGAGTGACGTTTAGAGTCATTTGTTTGCCGTCGCGGAGGATGGTGAGTTGGACGGTGTCGCCTGGTTTGTATTCGCCGATGAGTGAAGAAACTGAACCGGCAGAGCCGACCGGAGTGCCATTAACGGCAGTGATGATGTCTTTTTCTTTGACGCCAGCTTTGGCGGCGGGGCTGTCTTTGACGACGGCGGAATATTTGCTATCGCTATAAACATAGGCGCCGGCGGTGACGGGAAGTTCGTATTCATGGGCAACATCAGGTGTAATATTAGCATAGTGGACGCCGAGATAGGCGCGTTCAGCCGAGCCGGTTTCAAGGATTTCGCTGAGCATACCCTTAACACTAGAAATTGGGATGGCAAAACCGATATTCTCGCCGTCGGCAGAAACTGCGGTGTTGATGCCGATGACTTCGCCGGCGGCATTGACCAAGGGACCGCCAGAGTTGCCAGCGTTAATTGAGGCGTCGGTTTGAATCATATCGGTAAGGGCTTCGGCGCTGTTGCTGCTACTATCTGAGGCGGTGACTGAACGACCAATGCCGGAGATGATGCCAGAAGTGACGGTGTTTTGGAATTGACCGAGAGCGTTGCCGATGGCGATGACTTGCTGACCGACGCTAATAGTCTTAGAATTACCGAGAGTGGCGGGGGTAAGATCGTTAACATCTTTGATTTTAAGAAAGGCGACATCATTAACTGGATCAGTAGCAATAACCGAAACATCGTTATAAGTGGTGCCGTTATCTAGAACGACGTTGATGTTGTTGGCGCCGTTGATGACGTGCTTGTTGGTAAGGACGTAGCCATCGTTAGAAACGATGATGCCAGTGCCGGCGGCTGAGGCGGTAGATTCTTGACCCCAGAAACTCATAGTGCGAGTTTCGGTGATGATGGAAACGACGCTGGGCGAAACTTTGTTGGCGACATCGGCGATGGAGCCTTCGGTAAAATTGGCGGAGTTACCGTCGTTTTCGGAATTAAGCGTAATAGGCGCGCCACCGTGATAGTAGAACATCACGGCACAAGCGAGGCTAGCGAGCGAAATTAATAGCGCTAGCCCAGTGATGGTAAAAAGGATAAGTTTAGTATTGAGTGGGTTTTTGAAGCCCGAAAAAGAGTTTTGATTTTCCATATATACCTCCTTAAATTAATTAAATATCAAAGACTGGTTTACTAAACCAAATTATCATAATAGCGAGAATCAGAAAGCTGAAAACGGTGGGGATGGCGACATCGGCAAATTTGAACTTGCCGTCGCGTTTTAAGATGGACTTGTGAATGCGATCAAACAGGAAGCCGGCGATAGTGAGAATAATGGCGAGCTGAGGCAGGACGATGCCGGTATTGCCAAAGGTATAAATAATCATCCAGGAGTGACAGAGCCAAGCAATTTCGCTGGCGACAAGCCCGCAAATAAAAGTGATGAGGGTAAAATCGTGGTCTTGGCTACTCTGGACGAGAACGTGGCGCGAGGCGCCATAACCAATGATGAAAGCAGACAAAACGAGCCAGATAGAATTGTAAGCGGCGCCGAGCATGACAGCAGCGCTGATACCGAGAAAGACGGCGGTGAGAGCCTGAATCTCGTTGGCAAGAGCCGAGGTGCGAGGTTTGATAAGGGTAAGCCAGATGGCGTAGCCGATGCCGAGTATCCAATGGACGATTAAAATTTCATTGACGCCAGCGGAAAAGGCTAACAAAACGAAGCTAGAACCGACGATAAGATCTACGAGGTTGGATTTGATGTTGAGTAGCCAGTAGTAGGGACGAACGGCGAAAATGCGCCACTTGGAGAGTAGAACAAGAGCGATACCTGGAATCCAACTTTTGGTAATGATGGTAAGTGCAATGGAGCCTAGACCAAGTAAGATGTTGAGAATAATATAAATGACTAGACTGAGTGCGTTTCGACCTTTGCGAATTAATATGTAATCTGCCATACCTTTATATTATACCAAAAAACTTAAGAAAAACTTAATTTTATGGTTTGGCGAGAAAAATGTAAGCGGAAAGGTGAAATTTGTGATACAATAGAGGATATGGAAGGGAAAGCGAAATTTTTCCAAAAATACCCCTTATTAAAGGATGCGCTGAGTTTGGCGATTTTTATCGCTTGTGTAGTGGCGGGAACGCTAATTTTGAATGCTTTTGTATTTCGTTCTTATAATGTGGTGGGTTCAAGTATGGAGAATACTTTACAGGATGAAGATAGAATTATTGTCAATCGTGCGGCGGTGACGTGGTCGCATTTCTTGGGTAACGCCTATGTACCAGAGCGGGGGCAGATTATTGTATTTGCTAATGGCAGCGCTGAAGGCCCGGTGACCTGTGAGCCGCCCGAGAACACTAAAGACCAGTATTTGATTAAGCGCGTGGTGGCGTTTCCGGGTGAGCGCGTAGTGGTAAAAGATGGTGTGATGAAGATTTATAATGAAGAAAACCCAGAAGGGTTTGTCTATGATGCTGAGTGGCGATCTGGCTCAGAGGGGCCGAAGGAATATACTTCGGGTGAGGTAGATTTGGTGGTGCCAGATGGTGAAGTGTTTGTGTCGGGTGATAACCGCGAAGGTTCAAATTCGTATGATTCTAGAAATGGCCTAGGGACGATTCCCTATTGCCGAATTATCGGACCAGTATCGGTGAGGATTTTCCCGTTTAATGCGTTAAAGTTTTTCTAGCTTCTTCAACAGAATGGCAATTCATTAAGCGGTTTCTCAATTCGCTAGCTCCCGGATAGTTGTTGATGTAGATTTTAAAATAGTGTTTTAATGGTTCGAAAGAGTGAAGAGGATGTTGTTCAAAAAGGTCGAGGTGATAATTGAGAAGATTTATGAGTTCTTCCTGGGTCGGTTGGTGGTCGGTAAAACAGTAAGGGTTTTTGAAAATACCGCGACCAATCATAATGCCATCAATATCGGGGTATTTGACCCAAATTTTTTTAGCGTGTTGTTTGTCTTTAATGTCGCCGTTGATGATGAGTTTGGTGTTAGGGGCGATTTGGTCTCTGAGTTTAAGGATTTCTGGAATTAGTTCGTGGTGAGCGGGGACTTTGGACATTTCTTTTTTGGTGCGGAGGTGAACGGTGAGGGCGGAGAGGTTTTGACTGAGCAAGGTTGGGAGCCAAGTTTGATATTCGTCTACAGAGGTGTAACCGAGGCGAGTTTTGACAGAAATGGGTAAATGTTCGGCGTTTGAAAAGGCGCTTTTAATGCATTTGATAGCGAGTTCAGGGGTGCGAATCATGGCAGCACCACCGCCGGCGCGGTTAACATGACGGTCTGGACAGCCCATATTGATATCAACACCAGAGAAACCGAGCTCTTGGAGCGCGCCCACGGTCGCCGAATAGTGCTCGGGAGTTTTACCCCAAATTTGGGCGATAATCGGTGAGTCGGTAGGGGCAATTTCAAAACGTTCGAGTGCGTTGTGGCGACCTTTTTCAGAGGCATAACTAGAAACATTGGTAAATTCGGTAAAAAAGAGATCGGGACGACCAACCTTAGCGATGACTTGGCGGAACAAAATGTCAGTAACACCTTCCATCGGCGCAAGGCAGAGGAAGTGTTTGGGGAGTTGGTGCCAAATGTTAGTTGGTGGCTGGGCAGGTTTATTTGTCATTTCTAAACGAGAAAAAGATTGGCGTGCCGATAAAAGGATATTGCTCGCGGATTTTGCGTTCTAAAAAGCGTTTGTACGACCAATGCATCAGTTCCATTTCGCGACCATGAATCACAAACCAAGGTGGGCAAGTGTCAGTCTGGACAATGTATTTGGGCTTGGGGTGAGTGTTTTTGAGACCGGCGGGCGGGTGGCTGATGATGGCGTCGTTTAAGATTTTGTTGAGGTCGCTGGTTTTGATTTCTTGATGGCGGGTGTGGTCAATCTCAAGGGCGAGTTCAAAAAGTTTGGTGACGTTTTTGCCGGTTTCGGAACTAGTGAGGAGGACGGGGGCGTAAGGGAGAAAATTAAAGTCTCGTTCGAGATTATTGAGAATTTCATCAGTAGATTCGATGAGGTCGCATTTGGTGACGACGAGGATGATGCCTTTGCCGGCGTTGACGATTTGGCCAGCGAGTGACTGGTCAAGTTTGCTGTGAGGCTCGGTAGCATCAATGAGTAGAGCACAAATGTCGGCTTCTTCGATGGCGGCAAGTGAGCGGATAGCGCTGAATTTTTCGATGCCGACTTCGCGTTTGCCCGGTTTGCGGAGACCAGCGGTGTCTAAGATTTCGAGGTCTTGACCTTTAAATTTGAGGTTGACGCGGTTGATGTCACGCGTAGTTCCCTGGCGGCTGCTGACGATGGCTTGCTGTTTTTTGGCAAGGGAGTTGAAGAGGCTGGATTTGCCGACGTTAGGGCGGCCAATGAGAGCGAGCTTAAGATTTCCGGGGCCGCGTCCGGCCGGCCCGTCGCCACGGGCGGCCGGCGCTAAATCTCGCGCTGCCGCGCTCCGAAATGCCCCGGAAGTCTTAAACTTGCCCAAAATTGCTTGCTTGAGTTCGTTAGTGCCTTGGCCGGTGGTGGCGGAGGTGCGGAAGGTGTGGTCGGG
The DNA here is from genome assembly GCA_964394555.1 of uncultured Candidatus Saccharibacteria bacterium. Lineage (GTDB taxonomy): Bacteria > Patescibacteriota > Saccharimonadia > Saccharimonadales > Saccharimonadaceae > Nanosyncoccus. Next base: position 6,721 of record CAYMXW010000001.1, read on the forward strand.
TTTGATGCCGAGGCTGAGAAATTCGGTATTGTTTAGTGATTCGCCTTGGTCGGATTTATTAAGTAAGAGTAGGACTGGTTTTTTGGATTTGAGAGCCTGTTTGGCGATTTGTTTATCTTTTTGGTCAAGATATTTGGTGCTATCGAGCGTGAGCAGGATAAGGTCGGCAGAATCAATGGCGTCGGCGATTTGATCTTGAATACTAGCTTCAAAATCATCATCGGGGTCTTTGAGTCCAGCGGTATCAATTAAAATAAATTGGTTATCAATGGTAGCGATAACATTGTCGCGGGTGGTCCCGGCTTCGCGAGCGGTGATGGCGATATTTTTGCGCGCTAAACGGTTAAGTAGGCTAGATTTGCCGGCGTTGGTTTGACCAATTAGAGCGACAATAGGTAGAGATTTCATGAAATTATTATATAATATCTTGATAAGAAATTCAAGGTATGATAAGATAAGAACATAGGCCTCTGAAGATTTTGCCTTCAGCAAAATCTTGCGTGGCCTCGTTCGTAGAAAAAGCGTGAACAAGTTCAGTTTTTTCTCCTCACTCGGCCCCTTCGTCTAGCGGTCTAGGACATCTGGTTCTCATCCAGAAAATCGCGGGTTCGAACCCCGCAGGGGTCACCATTTTTTTGTGCGCGAATTAAAAAATAAGAATTTATTTAACGAATTTTTGTTCGTGGACTTGAATTTTAAAAATCTCATACACTGGTAAGCCGAGAGAACCGTCCCTAACGGGACGAACCTCTCGGTTGCGTCAGGAATATAGATTTTTAACAATTCAAATCTGATTTAACAAATACTCACAAAAATTGTTAAACTAAATTCTTATTAATCTAAGTACCAGACACCAAGCAGCGGACCGAAAAGCCGTTGCTACGACCATTGTGGTCTCTAGGGGTCACATAACCACCTGTACTAGCATCCATATAGAACGCATTAGTTGAACCGTTAGAGGTGGCAGACCACCAGCTCCCAATGGAGCCCTGACCATATAGAGTGCCACTACTATATATGTAGCCTGAGAATACGAGCGATGTGGGCATGTTAGTATATTGTGATGCGACAACACCGGTCCAATGCGAATTGCCGTCATCAACCCAAGTACCAGTACTGATATAGTTGTTGAGCATAGCGTAAAACTCACTATCTGTGGCACCGGTAGAAGAAGCAGAAGGTAATCTCCAATTGGCAGGACAAATAGAATATGGAGCATCTTCACCTACAATGCTGGTGCCGGAACCAGCAGTAGCAGTGTTCCAATTATAGAAATTACCATAATGATTGCTATTGTGTTTGTAAACGGAGTTATTAGCGTAAGGAAGGGATAAGGTGTAGCCAGCACTCGATACATTGCTTAATTGGTCGGTTAAGTTCATCGGCGTACCATATTCACCAAGTTCAAGATTCTGTGTCATCCAACAATTACCATCTTCTAGTCTAGCTACGGAATAGGGTGTATGGTCTCTTTCATCAAAGAGAGTGTAGATAGTACCGGATTGTGAGTATTGTGGAGTCATTCTGCAGTTATTATGGTCAACATCTTGCATGGCTAAACCATCAGTAATGGGAGCAGGGATAAAGTTAGCAATCGCAGTAAAGGTGACAGAAGTAGTATAAGTGCCAGAAGGCTTACTCACATCTACCTTAGAACCAAAGGTTAAGGAAGTAATAGAAGCAGTAGCAGGAGCAGTGGTTTCTTTAATGGTACGATTAGGGGCATAGTTAGTACTATCAGACTGGTAAGCGGATACTGGACAATAGTTACCATTAGTAGGATCATTAGTACAGTTATAACCACCAGTCTCACTAGATTTATCCATGCCGCCAGTATAGCCCCAAGTATTGACTGGGAAGCTAGCTGGTGTAGCCACAGGATAGGCATTATCTAGAGTAGGGATAGTAGAGCTAGGTGTAGTAGCAGTATTAGTAAGAGCATTAGAGTAACCATTACTAGCATTCATTTGTAGAGTATAGCCGGTAATATTATTAGTACCAACTGTGATATCAGTACCAGTAGTACACATGCTAGTAGTGGTAGCGCTGATACCTGGTTCACAAGTAAGAGCAGCTGAGGATGGGGCAGAGATATTAATGACAGAGTTAACACCTAAGACTATTCTGGTATCTACAGAAGCTTCAGTAGCATTAGCATTTAGACTAAAGATACTAGAGGCAAAGAAGCTAAAACTGATAAAACTAAGAATAATCAAACAAATGCTAATAAAGCTAATAGTAATTAAATTAAGGCCTGGGGAAAGAAAGTTAGACAGTAAGGCTAAATCGCCTAGCCGTGTTTTTTTAGCCTGTTTCTTTTGATATTCCTGCATGCTGACCTTTCTTGTGACCTTAATTTTGATCTTCGCCCCTCATCCCATGCAGTCTTAAACAAAAACGGCACCGCGAGGGTGCAATAACCTAATAATCCTATCAGAGCAGTTGATACTCTAACCGAACTACGGCTTCCTTCACGATGCCGTTATTGTAGTTCGTGTTATCAAAATATTAAAATTGCTCTGTAGAACAGATTATTAAGTTATTGCCCTTTTATTATATCACGCTATTGGTTTAAAAACAATATGATTTTATAAAAAAACTAACTCTAAAGACTTTCCTGTATATATTCTTCCACGATTTTAATTACGATTTTTACATCATCTGTACAGTTTTTAAAGGTTATTTTATCAAAAACAATTTCTGGATATTTTCGAATTGGATCGGCGAGTAATGCGTGGATAAATGACTGTGTGGCCCCAGTAACCTTTTCAAAATCAATCGTTATATTTTCTTTTTTTTCAAGGCATGGCAGAATAGTTTCTAACCGAATTTTTCTAGCGATATCTTTGTTTTCGCCATAATCTCCGATATATTTAAACATCTTTATTATCATACAAACTTAAATCTCCTATATTGACGTTTTTGTCGTAGACGTATAGCATCTCCATAACTAGTGCGTATTTTAGCTAAGAGTTTGTCGAATTCGTCCAAGTCACTATCTAGTGTCAGATCAATTGCGACTAGTGTCCCATGAAGGTACGGAGCATTAGTTCTTTCCGAATGGCGATCATCTTCTGGGTTAATTGTTAGTCGAGGATTTTCGGAACGTTTATCTCGCAATAGAAGTTTATATATACCCGATCCGCTATATATCATAAAGTAATTTCGGGCAACTTTGGCAATTGACTTAATAAAGAACAATCCTGCTCCAGCATTATCTCCGGTTCCACCTGCATTAGTGGTGGTTCCAGAAACTCCTGGAGTCAATGCCCATTTAATGGCATCGACATCATTTTCTGTGTGATTTGGCCAAAATTTACTTAAGCTTTGACGCATTCCGATTCCGTTATCACATATTCCTATACGAATAGTATTAGACTTCTTATAGTATTGAGCAGCAACTATTGCCCCAGTTTTGCTCATGGAGTGCTCCAAGACGTTCCTAATTAATTCTCCGACAACATATTTTATTGCACCTGCCTTTTCTGGTGGAAGATGGAGTAAGGGAATCATTTCGGAGATAAAACGTGATTGTTCGTCCGGTGTTTTAATTATGGTTAATGGAACAAAACGGCCAGAAGGATCTTTCTTGTTTATCGAATATGGTGATTTTTGAGAGGTGAAGTTGAATAATCCCATACTATCAAGATATGATCCGGAAGATGCGGTTAGATTTGGGATTTTCACCTTATCTTTCCCAACCTGCAGAGCAAGTGATGCTGCTAACGTCAAAATTGCAGGATGAATGTTAATCCATTTCGGATGAGTTTCTATTACCAGATTTGTTTTGTCTGCTAAGTCAAGTTTATTCAAAAAGCCATCGAAATAAGCAAGGTAATCGGAATTGGAGAAATACATCTTCATGTAACTATTGTACCTGTATAGCGTGTTTTTGTCAATAATCGTTATACAGGGTTAGTGTTCTCTGTGCAACGTGTTTTTTTGAAAAAACGCTATACAGGGAGTGAAAGATTAATATTCTACCGAGCCAAATTGGGGGACGGCGGCGATCCAGAGTTGGCCGGGGGTGAAAGCGATTTCTTCGCCGGCTTCGTTAGTGAATTTAATTTGGTCTTTGGCGGAAGCTTTTTTCCAGGTACCTTTTATAGCTTGGCCGTTTTGGAAGATGATGGCTTCGCCACTACCGATAGTATCGATGTTTTGATGGTAGTTGTCTGAAGCAGTAGTTTCGTTGACACGCATTACGGCGATAGCCTTAGGTGCGACTTGGGAAGGTTCGCCGCAATCTTGCTGGGGCTTAACTTCACCAGTGAGGTTATCGGGACAAGTGTAGACCATATGGGCGTTGCCGTTGGCATAGGCGCGGAGGTACCGGTTGTTTTCTTGGTCGTAGGTGTAGATAGTGTTGAAATTGGGCTGAGTGCCAAAGTTGACATGGATAGTTTCGACGAGCGGAACAGCCTCAACAGGCTCGGTGCTTTCTTCGGTGTTTTCTTCGGGGTGAGCAGCGACATAATTTGCGTCAGCAGCGTCAAGGGCGGCTACGGGTGTGAGACGAGGAAAGGCGGTAAGAGTGGAGCTGGTATAGCCCTTATTGTCGTTGAACTTTTTAAGTAGGTTAGGCGAAGTAAAGAGGTTATTAGGTGCACGATAAGCACTGTAATCGCGCCACATGTATTCGGTAGACTCGGTAAGGTCGCGGTGCGAGCCATCAGCGGCGGCGGCAATGGCTTCGGCTGAACCGCCGGCGTGGACGATAGTACAATCAAACGGTGTATCCCATTCGAGATAGTACATACGGAGGGAGCGAATTGGGCCAATGACCGCAGAAGTGGGGTTTTGGTAGACAGCAGCAAAGCGAGTAATGCCGGCTTCGGCGATGGCCTCAAAGACTACGCCGGCTTGATTAAGCCCGACCTGGGGGCGAGCGCCGTCCATGCCGTTAGGCGTCTGAACGCAGAAAGTGGGAGATTTATTTAGTTCTTCGCTGTCAATAACTTCGCCGGTGAGTAGGCTGTAGATAGGCTCGGTGGACTGGGCCTCTTCGCGCTCGAGCTGTTTCTGTGACAAGACGTAAAGTAAGATGGCGGAGCCAATCATTAGCAAGCATAATACTATAGCAGTGATGATGAGGATGATTTTCTGTTTCTTAGTTAAGGGCTTTTTCGGCTTTTTGGCCTTTTTGCCGGACTTTTTGTGAGATTTGCCGTCGATATTTAGATCGGTGTCATTAAACTCTATCACTGGGGGTTTGGGTGGGGTTAAGTTATCTATATTGTCCATAAAGAAAAATTCCTCGCTTAATATAGTTTGATTTTAGCATAAGATTTAAGCGTTGGCAAGGGCGGTGATGGTGGCACCAAGGCGAGCAAGCGAAGCGTCGCGACCGAGCGTGGCGAGCGTAAGATTAAGTGCGGGGCTAAAGGGCGCATAAGACAGAGCGATGCGAATAAGGCTAAATAACTCGGCAGGCTTCAAAGTGGTGGTCTCTAGAAGCTGATTGAGAGCGTCTTGGAGAGATTTTTCGTTCCAATCGGTGTCTTGAAGTTTGGCGACAGATTGCTGGAGGAAATCTACGAGTTCGTTTTTGGAAAACTTTTTGAGGAATTTGTTTTTGGTAATGAGGTCAAGGTCGATAGTGGGGTCGATAAAGAAATAATCGGTCATGGTGCGGAGATCGGAGAGAGTTTTGAGACGGTCGTAAATGATGGCGAGTACTTGTTTTTGGTAATCTTCGGGGTAATCTTTGGCGCTATCTGGCCAAAAACCAACAGTGCGGGGGTAAAAATTATCAATTCCCTGTTCGTCGACGAGGCGGCGGAGCCATTGGCCGTTGAGCCAAAGCAGTTTAGTTTCGTCAAAACGTGCGCCGGAAACTTGGATGCGGTCCAAGGAAAAGCGCTCTATCAGCTCGGTGCGAGTGTAGATTTCTTGTTCGGTGCCATCGTTCCAACCGAGACAGGCGAGGTAGTTGAGCATAGTTTCGGCTAGTACGCCCTCGTCGCGGTAATCGGTGACTGACTTGGCGCCGTCGCGTTTGCTGAGTTTCTTATTACCGGTAGGGCCGAGGATGTGGGGTAAAGTGACTAGCACCGGCACTTCTAATCCCAGTGCTTCATAGAGCGCGAGGTAGTTAGGTACGCTAGAAATGTATTCGGCGCCGCGAATAACATGAGTAACACCCATGGTAGCATCGTCAACGATGTGGGCAAAATTGTAGGTTGGTAAACCGTCTTTTTTAATTAAAATGATATCGTCTTGGACTTCGGGGCCGGCTGAAAGGTCGCCCATGACGGCGTCGTGCCATTTACGTGGTTTGGGGTCAGACTTAAAACGTAGAGGGATGCCCTCATGCCACTTGGGTGTATCAGAGGGGCGAAAGTTCCGGTAAAGGAACGGAATCTTTTTATTATAACACTCTTTGCGATATTTGTCAAGGGTTTCAGGGGGAGTGGGGTCGGCATAGGCGCGCCCTGAGGCGATAAGTTTCTGAGCCCATTCATGATAGATGTCTTTGCGTTCAGTTTGAAAATAAGGGCCGTTAGGACCACCAACGACGGGGCCTTCGTCCCAGTTGAGACCGAGCCACTTTAAGGTATCCATAATAAGCTTGGTAGCACCCTCAACATAGCGAGCGCGGTCGGTATCTTCGATGCGGAGGATAAATTTACCGTTTTGCTGACGAGCTAAAAGGTATGGATAAATGGCGCTACGGACGTTGCCAATGTGAATATAACCAGTAGGACTAGGAGCAAAACGAGTCTTCATAGCCTAATTATATCATAAAGAGACGGCGATACTGTTGATTTGCTTCTTAGTTAAATTGTTATTGGAAGATTCGAGGTGGTAGAGGATGCCGCCGTTGACCCAAGTAGCATCGCTGTTTTTGATGTAGATGGTGATGCCCTGTTCGCGAGTGGTGACGTAGTCGTCTTGCCAGTTAGGCTTGACGTAATTATTAAGTAGAGCGGTGCTATCCCAAGAAGATTTTTCTTCGGTGAGAGTGAATTTGTCGCCACCGGCCTTAGAAAATTCCATGGTGATCTTGCCGTTTTCGGAGAGGATATTGGAGAGTGAGTATTCGCGAGGGACATAAGATGGGTAGGCGGCTTCGATGCCGGTTTGCATAGCGGCAACGCGGACGGAAATATCGGGCATATTAGCATTGACAAAGAAAGCGAGGGCAGCGACGCAAGCGGCGGCGCAAGCAAAGGCGAGCACGAAACGCTTGCCGTTTCCGGTACTCATAGACTTGGCGGATTTCATTTTAGACTTGGTTTCGAACTTAGACTTGACAGGCTTGGTTTCTTTAGGGGTGATTTGCTCGCTAGCAATAACACCACTAGTGTTCATAGTGGCGACCGAGCGCATTGCTTGCTCGATGGCGCGGTCTTTGAGTTCTTTGGCGGTAGGTCCGCTAGATTTAGCGGTCTTAGCAGGGGCAGGCTTGCGAGCCGAGAGAGCCTTGGCATAAGGGTTTGGTTGAGCGGGGGTGTCGGCCTTGGCAACAGGAATGATGCCGATTTCGGACTGTTTTTTCGTGGTAGATTTGCGGGTGTATAATTGAGATTTGACCTTGACCTTGGGAGCGATGTTAACCTTGACGGCAGTGGAATCCTCGGCCATAAACTTAGCAGAGGGGCGCTTGACATATTTACGATTAAGCGTCGTAGAACGCTGTGCCTTGCGGTGCGTTGCCGAACTGGAGTGATTAACAGATTGCTTGTTTTGATTCATTTATACCTCGCATTATGCTTTAACTTATTATAACGGCAAGCGCGATGAAAAGCAAGAGCAATTTTTGAGATTTTTTGTGATATAATGGAATTATGGATCGCGAACAGAGAAAACGTCGCCAAAAAATCTTAACAATTTTAGCCGAGACTTTTATGGTTTTTGCGGTAATCGCAATTGTGGTGGTGATGACTTTGGTGGCGATGGGTTATAAATTTGGTAAAGAAGGTGAAATTGAGCAGTCTGGTTTGATGCAACTCCATACGATGCCGACTGGTGCGACGGTAGAGATAGACGGCAAGACTTTGTTTGCGCGCTCAAATTTGAGTGAATCGTTGTCACCTGGCGATCATTTTATTAAGATCACTAAGGATGGCTATGATAGTTGGGAAAAAACAGTGACGATGGAGCCCGGTAGTCTGATGCGGCTGTATTCACCGAGGCTGTTTTTATTGGAACGTAAGTCGGAAAAAATCAGCGAATTGGCGGATTTAATGTTTTATAATACATCGGAAAACCGTAACTATATATTATATACTAAGTCAGCTAGTACCAAATGGACACTTTTAAATGTTAAAAACGATAATATAGAAACGACTGAGCTAGATGTTGCAAAAGTATTTAGTTTCGTGAAAGACGATAAGTTTGTGGGCGAGATAGCGCAAATAAAATGGGATAGCGATGAAGATAAGGTGTTAGTAAAAGTCGGCTACGAAGGTGCTACCGAGTGGGTGCTAGTGAATTTGAAAGATGTTAAAGATAGTGTGAATTTAACGAAAGAGTTTGGTCTGAATTTCAGCAAAATTGAGATTGCTAATAGTTCGGCGGGGCAACTATTAGCACTCGAAAATGGGAATCTGCGTCGAATAGATGTTGACAATCGGTCGATGTCGCGAATTTTGGTAGAAAAGGTGGAAAGTTTTACTAATCATGGTGCTGATGTGGTATATGTGACTAGCCGAGATGATAGTGGCAAGCGCAATATTGGCGTATATAAAGATGGCGCTAAAGATAGTGTAGTGGTGGAAGTTTTAGATACTGAAGATAAGGTGCTGGTGGGCAGTAGTGCCTATTATGATGATGAATATTTAATTTATACGGTGGGTGATAGGATTAATATTTATTCGGGCGAATATCCGGCTTATACTGATGAAATGAAAAAAAGTGGCGATAACGAGGTACCACTCGATAGCGAGAATTCAACGTTAGGGCTAGTGCTTGAATATACTTTTGGTTTTACACCAGAGAATTTAATTGTCAGTCGTGGTGGTGAATATGTATTAATGAAACAAGGTCGAGAAATTGTTTCGGTGGACCTTGATACCAATAAAATTTCTGGCTACGAGTCGAAGAGTGATAAGATTAAGTGGTTAGACGATAGCATGCTGTATGATGTGCTAGATGGCAAAGTAGTAGTGTGGGATTTTGACGGCACTAACGAAAGAGAGATTGTAAAGAGCGGAGCGAGTGCACGGCCGGTGATGATAAGTGGCAACAACAAATATCTTTATTATATAAGCGATAAAAATTTAGTAAGAGAAATTATCAAATAATTATTGCTTGCCAGTGAGGAAGTTCCAAATTCCTTCGAAGAAAGTATCTTCGTTAGAAGGCAAGGATTCAGAGTGATCAGCAGAAGTTGAAGTAGTGGCGGTTTCGGTGCCGGAATTAACCGGTGGGTTGATTTGCTCGGCGTGAACGAGTAAGCGATAACGAGAGGTGCCGAGTGGTGTACAGGTGACAAGAGTGAGCATAGGTTTGTCGGTCTCTTTGGTGAGAGCGGCGAGGTCGTCCGGTTCGACAATTTCGGAGCCGACGACTGAATAAGTATAACGCTTAGATTCGTAGTTAATATAAATAGTGTCGCCGGTGGTTAAACGTTCGAGGCCGGAGAAAATAAATTTATACTGGTTATTGCTGTAAACATCGCCAGCAGAGTGGCCGGTAATAATAAGGTTGCCAATTTGACCCGGATAGGCAGTGGCACCGGGAATAATGAATTGAGCGACGCCGTTATTCATGGCGTTATTGACAGTTTCGGTGTCGTTGCTAATGCCAAAATGAACCGGTACGTCGACATTGAGTTTAGGGATGATAAGTTTGGGGTCGGGTCCGACGTTGATACTAGTGCTAGAATCGAGAGCAGTAATGGTGGCGCCTTCGCCGTTCCCTGGCGAAATATAAGCAGCGATGGGGGCAAAAATTAGACGGTTATACTGTAAGAATAAGAATACTAGTACAACTGCGACGCCGGCAAAAATCGGGATTAGGCGACGGTGGTGTTTTTTCCAGAATTTGCTAGCACGACGAGGCTTGCCTTTGGACTGAATTTGTTGGCGGAGCTCGGTGGCGGGGTCGGTGGGCGCGGGCTCTTCTTCTTCGATGCGACGTTTGGCTTTGAGTTTTTCGTTGGCGATATAATTGCGAGCGGCATTACGATAATAGTCGCCGTAATATTTTTGATAATAATTTTGCCAAGCTGAGTGGTATTTTTGCCAATCTTCTTTGTTAATATGGTCTTTGATGGGTTTTTCAGATTTTTCGGCGGCATCAGAAGCATAATGGCTTTGTTTTTCATAAGCCTCGAGAACTTTTTTTCTGGTGATTTCGGCGGCGGTTTTACGTTGACGCTCAGTCGGAGAAAGCCCACCGTTACTATTATCCATAATTTTATTATACCATATTAATTTTGATAGAAATTATCGCGAAATTCGAGTAGACAGTCTTCTTTAATAGCATCGCGAAGTTGCTCGCAGAAATGAATCAGAAAGCGGATGTTGTGGATAGAGAGTAGAGTGGCGCCAAAACTTTCATCGCAGCGCATGAGGTGGTGGAGATAAGCGCGAGTGTAGTTTTGGCAGGTGTAGCAATCGCAAGTGGTTTCAATGGGGGTAAAATCGTGTTTGAAACGGGCGTTTTTGAGGTTAAGACGGTTTTCGCGTGGACCCTTAGTAGTATATTTAAGACCGGTAATGAGAGCATTGCCGTGACGAGCGAGGCGAGTGGGCGAAACGCAGTCAAAAATATCGACACCGCGGATTACACTTTCGAGTAAATCGACTGGTTCGCCGACGCCCATTAGATAGCGAACTTTGTCTTCGGGGAGGTAGGGGGTAGAAAACTCCACCGCCTTGTACATGTCGGCTTTTGATTCGTCGTCGTTGGCAACGCCACCGATAGCGTAACCGTCAAAACCGAGTTTAACGGTTTCGATGGCGGAGAATTTGCGCAAGTCTTCATAGGGTCCACCTTGAACAATACCAAATAAGTTTTGTTCGGGATTGTTATGAACTTTTTGACCACGCTTAGCCCAGCGTAGAGTGCGCTCGAGGCTGTTTTTAAGATAAGTGTGGTCGGCGCTGGCGGGCGGGCATTCGTCAAAGCTCATGGCGATATCGGAGTCGAGTTGGTTTTGGATAGTGATGGATTTTTCGGGAGTTAAGAAAAGCGGACGCCCGTCGATTTCGCTTTTAAAGTGAACGCCTTCTTCGGTAATGTCTTTTTTCTTGTTGCGCGCAAGTGAAAAAACTTGATAGCCACCGGAATCGGTGAGGATGGGGCCGTGCCAGTTCATAAATTTATGTAAGCCACCAGCCTCTTGGATAACTTCTGGCGTAGGGCGAAGCCATAAATGATAGGTATTAGCAAGGATGATACCGGCGTGGGTGGCCTTGACTTGCTCGGGACTAAGGGTTTTGACGGTAGCTTGGGTACCGACCGGCATAAACATGGGGGTTTCATAAGTTTGGGTGGTGCCGTCCTTATCAGTAAAAGTGATTTCGCCGAGGCGAGCTTTGGTCTGTTTTTCGGTGTGGATGACTTTGTAATTTAGTTTCATAATGTTGCCGTTTAGATAATTAACATTGCGTCGCCAAAGGAGAAAAAACGATATTTTTCGTCGATGGCGTGGTGATAGGCTTTTAGAATAAGGTCGCGATCAGCGAAAGCAGAAACTAGCATCAGGAGAGTAGATTTAGGTAAATGGAAATTAGTAATAATGGCGTCGGTGCCCTGAAATTGATAACCTGGATAAATGAAAATATCAGTATCACCAGTGCAAGCTTTAAAAGTGCCGTATTTTTGCATAACAGTTTCTAGAGTGCGGACGGTGGTGGTACCAACGGTGAAGATTTTGTGGCCGGATTTTCGGACGGTGTTGAGTTCTTTGGCGGCTGTTTCGGACATATAATAACTTTCGGTGTGCATATGATGCTTGGTGGGGTCTATTACATTGACGGGGCGAAAAGTGCCAAGCCCAACATGAAGGGTGATTTTGACAATCTTAATTCCCTTTTGCTTAATTTTTTGTAATAATTCTGGCGTAAAGTGAAGTCCAGCAGTGGGGGCGGCAGCGGAGCCGAGATTTTTAGCGTACACTGTCTGATAACGGGACTGGTCCTTTAGCTGTTCGTGGATATAAGGTGGTAAAGGCATGGTACCGAGCCGATCAAGAATTTCCAGAAAAATGCCTTCGTAAGTGAATTTAACGTGAATAATTCCCTCTTCGAGAGTCTCGATAACTTCGGCGGTAAGTGTTGTATTTTTTACAACACCGAAAGTGATTTTAGCGCCCTTATGAAGGCGTTTTCCTGGTCGAGCGAGGCATTCCCAAGTATCATTCCCTAAATCTTTTAAAAGTAATAATTCAACGGCGCCACCAGTGCCTTGTTTGGTGCCAAAAATCCGGGCGGGGAGAACCTTGGTTTCGTTTAAGACTAATGCGTCACCTGGGTTGAGATAATCGATAATATCAGAAAAAATATGGTCGCTAAACTCTTGCGATGCTCGGTTGAGAACGAGGAGTTTGGAATTAGCACGATTTTTAATAGGGGTTTGCGCGATTAGCTCCTCTGGTAAATTATAATCAAAATCAGTAGTTTTCATAAGATAAGTAGTGTTGTCTTTACTAAATCAATGGTGGGCGAGAAGGGACTTGAACCCTTACGAACCGAAGTTCACAAGATTTTGAGTCTAGCGCGTCTACCAATTCCGCCACTCGCCCAGTAGGTATATTATACCACAGAATAGAGATATGCGCGGAGAAATATGCTATAATTAAAAGGTAATGTTTAAATGTTTAAGGAAACATAAAGTTTTTGGTTTAGTGTCGGTAGTTTTTTTGGCGTCTGCCGTAGTTGTGTTTGGCGGTGAATTGGCAAGGACTATCGTGGGGGTAGTTGACCCGGCGGCTGAGAAGTCATGTTTTACTAAAGATATGGCATTTGCAGAAGATAGCCCGTTAACCAAAGAAGAACAGACGGTGTTTTCGCAAAATAATATTGTGTTTTATGAGCCATGTACAGCAAGTAGTGATACTACGCTGAGTGGTGACATCAAAATATCTGGTACTACGGCAGAAGAAAAAGTGTGGTCAGGGTTAACAAGCTTTATGTCTAAAGAACAGGCGGCGGGGGTAATGGGCAATATGGTGGGTGAAAGTGGACTAGGGCCTACTCGACATCAAGGCTCTGGCAATGGTTTTACTGGATCTATATGGGACAATGGCTCTGGCAAAGGTTTGGGCTTAATTCAATGGGATGGTGGTCGTAGACCGAAAATGGCTAATTATGTTAAACAGCGAGATATGAGTTTAATAAATTATCTGGAAGATGGCTCAAATTACGGAGGTTTGTCAGGAGATCAGTTGATTGAAAAAGTTGGACATGAGATAGCGAATAAGCTATACCAAGCAGAAATTGAGTTTTTAAAACAAGAACTTGATAAGAGCTATAAGGAGCTTTACGATCAGCAATCAGTGGACGATGCAACAAATTATTTTGCTAAACATGTAGAACGCTGTGCTGACTGCGTAGATCCTGCAAAAATAAATGGCGACAACATGACGAATCGTCGCAAGAAGGCTAATGAGATATACAATAGACAAAGCGGAAAGGGGTCTTATGTAAGTAATGGCGTAACGTCTTCGATATCTGGTGTGGCAAATAGTGATGTGACGTCGAGTGTACACGATAAGGCGTGGGAGTTGGCGGATCAGCCTGGGGGCGGTCAAGGCCCAACTGATGCTTATTTGAAAGCTCAACAAGAAGTAAAATGTCCTGATGACTGTGTGAATCATGGTCAAAGCTGTGATCGTTATGTAGGGGTGACTTTGCGTGCTTCTGGCGTGGATTCAGAAGCGCCGCTAGAGGGACATGTTGGTAATTTTGAAGATCATATTCTTGCGCATCCAGAAATTTATACTCCAGTGGAAGGTGATCCTTGGGATGAATCTACCTATCAGCCTGGTGATATACGAGTAAGATTAGATAAAAATAAAGGGCCAAATTATCGTGGGCACATTGAAATTTATGGTCAGCGCGAAGGCAAGGGCTATATATTGTCAGCGTCAAATGGTGACAGGTGGGCAGGTTATCAAACTTTCTTTGCTGCAGACAAGAGCAAACATGACTATCACATTTACCGTACGCAGAGTACGCCGAAGTGTATTACTAACGATGGTGGGTGCGCGCAGAATAGTATGGACGTAGTGGGAACGGCGATATGCTTGGCGCATCCGCTAGGGACTAAAAATTCGGTGCGATCATTTGATGGTGGTGCACCGACGGATAATTTTAAGACAGCGATTGATGCTGTATTTCCTCTTGATAAAGGACGTAAAAAATGGAATGCTAGATCTAAGGCTGGCTCTTCATGTGATGTAGGAGCTGCTACGGTAGTTCGCTATTCGGGCGTAGATAAAAAATTTGGGCGTGGCCTTGACGAGCAACACAAGGTAAAGACCAACGATAAATGGGAATTAATAAAGCCAGCCAGCAGAAGTGATTTGCAGCCTGGCGATTTAGCATATTGGCAACACGGAAACAGTGGACATGTTTGGATTTATCTTGGCAAGATAGGTAAAAAGTTATATGGTGCGCACGCTCATTATAATGGTAGACAATATCTAGGCATCGAGGACAGCACGAATGAAGCAGTAGACTGGATTTTGCGACCGAAAAATGCTCAAAATACTACCCAAATTACTATGGAAATGTTAAAAAATGCTGGTAAAAATAGTGTGGTAAATGAGAGTAGTTCGTCCGGGAGTTCAAGTTCTGTTAAAATCGGTGACGCTCAGGGTAAAAAAGATATCAATGCGGCAGCAATTGAGTTGGCATGGCCAGCGGATGCGAGCAAATCATCGTCAAATTATCCTGGTGGCGATTGGAATGAAGCTGGTAAAAAAGCTGCAAGTGAATTTGTTAAGGAGACGGGTGCGCACCTATCTGATAGAGGCGCCGACTGTGGTGATTTTGCTAATGTAGTATTATGGTATGCCGGTATAATTAAGGATAAAGAAGATATGGGTGGTCCAGCTAGCCTTTATAAATATATGAAGAAAGATACAGCAAATTGGGAAGAAGTCGAGATAAAGAGTAAATCAGATTTACAGCCTGGAGATATAGGCATAAGATTTAATTCACTAGACCTCTGTGCTCCATATAAGGGTGGTTGCCATCAGCATATTGCATTTTATGTTGAGCAAAATGGTGAAGCTTATACTTCGCAAGCATCACATGGTGGTTTCTTTGGGCGTTTGAGTAAGGGAGTGAGTGATATATTTACCAAGGATCATGTGATGAGATACAAAGGTGGCGCTTCTACTGACGATAATTGTGATCGGTGTGGAAATGGTGAAGGTGATGACGCAAATGGGACTGGGTTGAAGGAAGGTGGCATGACACTTGAGGAGGCTAGAGCTTGGATGGAGGCATATAAAAAAGAGGCATCCAAAAAGATACCCGGTGGTTTTCAGGCTGACCATGTTTTTCAGGGGGCCTTTATCAACTACACTACATCTAGAATTCATTGTAAGGATGGTGCGATGAATAATTGCGTAGGTTTTTCGCAATGGTTTTTAAATAGGTATACTAGTATAAAGGGTGCTCCGAATTGGAAAAGTACAGCTCCCGGAAATGGAATGGTTAGCAGATTATCGGATTTTGGATTAAAAACTGGTAATGAACCACGGCCTTATGCTATATTTAGCGAACACCCTGCTAATCATACTGGGGTGGTAATGGGCGTTAAGGGTGATAATGTAATAATTTGCGAAGCGGGATGTGGGCCTGGTTATGTCAAGGGTTCTCCAGATACTGAGTGGCCTGGATGCAGATCGTGGTCTAAGGCAACTACTAAGTCTAAAGGTATGGACTATGCTTATACTGATAATATTTTGAAGGGGGTTGGTTCTGGTCAAGGTGGGGGTGGTGGAGATAGCTTTTAAAAAGCTATTTATCCCAGTCAAACCCTTCGCCAAAGTGGCCGTAGCGGGCGGTGGCTTCGTAGATGGGGCGAAGCAAGTCTAAGTATTTAGTAATTCCCTGCGGGGTGAGGTCGTAGCCCGTGATAACCTCGGGCTTGCCATCGACAATTACAGTCTGTTCTAGTGGTTCAGCGACGCCGATAGCATAGGCGAGACGGACATAGACTTCGTGAGCTTGACGTTTTTTGAGATAGTCAACGGCGATGCGGCGTGCCATGTAGGCGGCGGAGCGGTCGACTTTGCTAGGATCTTTGCCGGAAAAAGCACCACCACCGATGGGAATGCGGGGGCCGTAGTTATCAACGATGAGTTTGCGGCCGGTAAGACCAGTATCGGCAGCAAAACCACCTTGTTGCCAGTCACCAGCAGGGTTGAGATGCATGATGGGTTTTTCGGTGATATGGTTTAGTGCGAAGAATTCTTCAACGCGGGCTTTTAAGTCTTTTTGGCTGACGTTTTGAAAGCTGGCAACGATAGAGTCGACCTTGCCATCTTTTAGCGTGAACTGAGTTTTGCCATCGTAAGGGTATTTTTCGTAGATAAACTGGTTAAGACGGCGAGCGAGTACGACTTCGCGTGGCAGCATCTCGGGAGTTTCATCGGTAGCGTAGCCAATCATAATTCCCTGGTCGCCGGCGCCGCCAGTATCGACGCCTTGGGCAATTTCGGGTGATTGCTTGACAAGATTGATGAAAATTTTGTAGTTTTCGCCGGTAATGCGGTCGACGATGGCGCGGATTTCGTTATCAGAAACTTGAGCCTTGGAAGTGACTTCGCCGGTGATGAAAACTTGGCCGTGACCGCCACAAACTTCTACGGCAACGCGAGAATTAGGATCTTGTTCAAAATGGGCGTCCAAAATAGCATCGCTAATTTGGTCGCATAGTTTATCTGGGTGTTTGGGTGAAACGCTTTCGGCGGTCTTGTACATATAACTCCTTTTATTACTGTTATATTATAACCTGAAATGTGGTAAAATAAAAGTATGAAAATTGCGGTTTTTACCGACGCTTACCTAGAAGTAGCAAGCGGTATCGCTTCATCGATTAGAGCACAAAAACAGGATTTGGAACGCTTGGGGCACGAAGTGGTATTGTTTTGCCCGGGCTTGAAGGGTTCGCTAGCGAAGTTGCCTGCTAAGGAGCGTAAAAACGTGGTTGTGGTGCCAACTTGTAAAGTGTGGCATTTTGGTGGTGTGCCGATGGCGCGTAACCCCGAGTGCGTAAAAAATTTTGTGATCCGGAAGTTTCCAAATTTTGCTAGTTTCGATATAGTACATGTGCATTATGAGGCGGGTTGTAGTTTGGCGGGCATATTGTTGGCAAAGCAGTTTGATAGACCGTTGGTGCAGACGATGCACGGGCGAGAGGACTCGGCGATTGCGGTGAATGTGCCACATCCGTTTAAGGCTTTGGCAGCGATAGTGTTGAATAAAGCGCATGCGGATTATATACCACATACGATAAAGATACATAAAGATAATTATTTAGCAACCAGTTTTACGAGGGCTAAGATGTGGGAATTGATGGTAAATCATGCCAACGTAGCGGATGTCGTGGTGACGCCCTCGAAGCATTTTGCGCGCAAGTTGAAACATTATGGGGTTAGTAAACCAATTCGGCCACTGTCAAACGGAGTGGCAGATGATTTGCTGGTGAGCGAGGCCAAAGTGCGCGAATTGCGTGAAGGTGAGCCGTTGAAAATTATTTGGCATAGTCGAATTTCGCGAGAAAAACGGTTTCGGGGGTTTTTGTTGGCGTTGAAAGATTTAGATGTGCCGTATGAGTTGTATGCTTATGGTAATGGCAATGATTTTTTGGTGGCGCAAGCGATGATTCTAAGCTGGGGGCTAAATGCGAAATTGTATGGTTCAATGGGACGCAAGGAGATTTTTGCTAAAATGAGTGAGTGTCATATCAGTGCGCTGACGTCGTATAATTTTGATACGCAGTCGATGACGTTGTTAGAAGCAGAGGCGACGGGGTGCCCGGTGTTTTTCTGCGATCCAGATATGAAGGAGGTGGTGCCGAGTGGTAGCTATGTGTGCGCTAAAGAGCCGTCGGTTAAGGCAATAGCAGAGGCGCTAAGTGATTTGGCGAAGCATCCAGAACGGGTAGCGAAGATGAGCGAAATAATGTTGAAGCACCGCAAAGAAATCTTACAATCCGCTAAAATCAATGAATTGTTAGAAATTTATAAAGAAGTTATATATACCTGCCGCTGAGCTTTCTAAGATTTTACCAGGATTGTAGAGATTCAATGTCGCGATGTTAGCAGCTAGTTGGCCGTTCCAGAGGGAGATGGGAGAGTAGCTAGTGTTTTTGATCGGGGTAGTGATGACTTGACCGTCATAAGCGGTGATGATTTGGCCGGCGTGAAAGGTAGTGATACAGCATGGGTAGCTGAGGGTAAATTTGTGAAGGGCTTCGATAACCGGGAGAATTGGTTGCGAAAGTAGCAGCATCTTGGGAAAATAGACAGCGCGAAAGAGTTTTTGGAGTTGTACTAGTGAGGCTATGAGGTTGATGTTTTCCTGTTCAATCCAATCAGTGGCGTCTGGTGCGACGAGATCGACGGTATCGCGAGTGAGATAGAGTGAAGTAGTGGTGTTTTTAATAAGTTCGGTGAGCGCGGTGGTGGTTTCAGAATTCTTAGAAAAGTCACCAAGCAAGATAGCGGCATCGGTGTTTTCAAGCGCGCTCTGGTTATGAAAATTAGTAAAACGAGCTGACTTAGCAAACGAGCCACTAGTGGTGGAAGGCATGAAATGGATATTTTCGAGGGGCGGGAGTTTTCTTTCGAGGCTATCAGGGAGGATAATTTCGACAGATTTAAGGGGAAATTGGTTAGCGAGATAGCTAGCGATGCGCTCAATAGTGCGGAAATTTTGGCTACTGCCGCCGATGAGCGCAATAATTCCCTGTTTTTGCTCAGGGATATTCCAAGTGAGGTTTTCAAAAAGTGGTTGGTCTTGTTTTTGCCAATAATCGGGTTTCATAATGGTAGGTCCAGCGTGATTGAAACCGGACAATGGTCGGAGCCGGCGATGTGTTCGTGAATTTCGGCGTTTTTAAGATAAGGCAAAAGTTTTGGTGAAATAAAGAAATAGTCAATGCGCCAACCAACGTTGTTGGCGCGGGCGTTACCCCAGTGAGACCACCAAGTATAGCGCTGAATCCCGGGGTAAAAATAACGAAAAGTATCGACAAAACCGGCTGAGAGGAGGTTTTTAATTCCCTGGCGCTCTTCTTCGGTGAAGCCGGCATTTTTAGTATTAGCATCAGGGCGGGCGAGGTCGAGCGGGGTGTGAGCGGCGTTGAAGTCGCCGCAAGCGATGACCGGCTTAGTCTGTTCTAGGTGGCGTAGTAGATTTAAAAATTGCGGGTCCCAAAAATTTTCGCGGAGTTTGAGGCGCGAAAGGTCGCGCTTAGAATTAGGAGTGTAGACATTAACGAGGTAAAAATACGGAAATTCGGTGACTAGGATACGGCCTTCGGTGTCGGTGAGTTCGGCGTTCTTCTCGGCGCTTTCGCTAGGTTTACAGAGGTGCTGGGTGGCGCCGCCAAGACAATTTACGTTGTTGGCAACAAAAGTAGCGGTGCCCGAATAGCCGGCGCGGTCGGCAGGATTCCAATATTCGACAAATTCGGGAAAATCGACTTCGACTTGGTCTTTTTTGGCTTTGATTTCTTGAAGGCAGACGATATCGGGTTTTTCGGTGGCGAGAAAGTCTTGTAAGGCGTTTTTGCGGAGGACCGCTCTGAGGCCATTGACATTCCAAGAGTATATTTTCATTAGTATCTTCCCCTTTCTAGGTCGCGACGCTTAATAGTTTCGCGTTTATCATATTTTTTCTTTGATTTACCAGTAGCAATGACGAGCTTAATATAACGACCGCCGGCGAGCAGGCGTACTGGGACTAACTGAAAGCCGTCTTGACGGGCGCGCTCTAAGCTAGTAATTTGCTTTTTAGTAGCGAGCAGTTTGATGTTTTTGGCGGTGTCGGCCCCGAGAGTGAGGTTGTTTAGCCAGAGTTCGTGATCTTTGATAGTAACAAATGAGCCTTTGAGTTGGACATGATGGTCGCGAATTAGGCGGACTTCGTCGCCAGTTAGGCTCAGCCCACAAGAAAGTTCGTCGCCGAGATGATAATCGTAATGCGCACGGCGATTAACGGTGATAGAGGCTGGTGTTTTGGGCTTACTCATGCTATTATTATAGCATGATAAAAGTATATACAACGAGCACTTGTGCGTATTGTCACGCTTTGATGGCTTGGCTAGACGAGCAAGGTATAAAATATAAAGAAGTGAGCGCTGAAGAAGACCCTTCAATTAATGTGGTGCCGGTGACCGAGATTAACGGTGAGCGCATTGTAGGGTTTGACCGTCCGGCGATTAAAAAAGCGTTAAAATCGCTCGAAAAATAAGTTGGAGCGCGCATGAAAATGCCGAAAAAACAGAGGCCGACGCTGCTTTTGCTTCACGGTTTTAGGGGGACTAATGAGGGATTAGAAGATGTGGCGGATGCTTTAATAAAGCGGGGGTTTAAAGTTGATGTGCCGGATTTGCCGCCGTTTGGTAAGGCGGGGGCGATGAAGGAATATACGCCTCAAGCTTATGCGCATTATGTGAAAGATTATATAGTAAGTCAAGGGTTGAAAAAACCGGTGTTGGTGGGGCATTCGATGGGGTCGATAGTGGCAGCGGCGACAGCTTTGGAATACCCCGAAGTGATGGCGGATAAGTTGGTACTGCTGGCGCCGATATCAGATAAACCACATGGGGTGTTTGCTGGATTGGCGCCCTTGATTGCGATAGCGCCGAGTGATTTGGTGACACTAGTTTGTACGCTATATTTGAAACGGACTAATGATTGGGGCGAATTTTGGGAGATGCTGGCGGTGTCGTGCCTTAGTGGGCGTAAATTTACTAGCCGGACTGATGTACTGAAGGCGGCGAAGTTTTCGATGCGGTATAGGGTAGGCGATTTTAAGTTTAGGCAAGAAACCTTGCTGTTAGCTGGCGACAAAGATCGTTTAATTAAAAAAGTAAAAACTGAAAAGCTTGCGGCGGAGTTGAAAAAGCAAGGCGTTAAATGCAAAACCGAATTCTTGCCAAACGAAGGACATCTACTAAACTACGAGGCACCAGAGTTAGTGGCGGAGAAAATCGCCGAGTTTATTTCTTAGCGTCAATAACCGTTTGGTAGATTTCCTCGAAACGCTCGATAGTGTTATTGAGGTCGTGCTCTTTGGCGAATTTAAGGCTGTTTTGACTAAAGCGGTGTTGGCGGTCTTTGTTCGTCAAGATTTTTTTCATACCTTGATAGATGCCGTCGACATCCTTAGGTTGGCAGAGATAACCGTTCTTATCATTATGGCAGATTTCGCTGACGGCGCCAGCGTCAACGGCGACTAAGGGTAAGCCGGTAGCGGCAGCTTCAATTAAAACGATACCTTGAGTTTCAATTTCGCTAGCAGTGACAAAAAGTGAGCCGGCGCGATAAATATCGGTAATAGCGGGCGGTAAAATACGGCCGAGAAATTTGATATTTTTAGTAATACCGAGATATTTGGCGTAATCTTCGAGGTGTTCGCGGTCGGTACCCTCGCCGACAACCACTAGCAAGGCCTCGGGGATGTCATCTAGGAGTTTAGTAAAGGCTTCGAGAACTAAAGAGACGCTTTTTTCGGGGTCGACACGGCCGACATAGAGGACAATGGGTTGGTCGGTCGGTAGTTTATAGCGTAGATAAGTTTTGATATTAGTCTTACCCGGTTTAAAACAAGATAAATCAACGCCGTTGCTCAGAGCCTCGATGGGTACTTTGAAACGACGCTTGTTTTTAGGAGTTAAGTCGGTGATGGCGATTTCGGTGGGCATAGTGGCGTAGTCGCTGTGTTTGAGGTAGCGCGCCATATATTTAACCAGAGCAGCATCGACCGGGCGTTTGATGGGTTTAAGCAGTTTAAATTGACCAGTCACGGTGTCAGGGTAAGTATGGCCGGTAGCAACTAGAGGAATATGGTGGTGTTCGGCGTAAGTTTGTACGGCTTGACCAATCATCTCAGAAGTTTGACTATGGATGACGTCGGGTTTGAATTTTTTCAGGGCGCGACGGATGCCAAAATAAGGGTTGGGGGATACCCAAAGCCCGTAGCGATAGGCTAGGCGCGGCAGGTCTTTACCGAGAATTTCCTTCTTGTCAGGGACTTTGTTGATTTGGTCGGGGTAAAATGGAATACGAATAGATTTGAGATAAACGGTAGTGACGCCATCACGTTTGACTTGGTGGGCTTTGCCGGTAAAACTGGGGCAAATCACCATAACTTCGTGACCGTTTTTGGCTAAACCGAGGGCTAAATTATGAGCAAAAGTGGCAATACCGTTGGTCATCGGATAGTAAACTGCGGAGGTGATGGCGATTTTCATGTATCTTCCTATTATATCACAGTTGCTTAGCCTTGTCAAGCTGGGGGTCGCGGCCGTGGTTGGTGTCATCGTAGGTGTTCTTAACTTCGACGTCGGGTTTGATGCCGTCGCCATCGATGTTGTTGTCGTGCGGAGTATACCAACGGGCGGTAGTGACTTTGAGCAGTGAACCACTAGATAGTTCAAGCAGAGTTTGAACTACGCCTTTGCCGTAGGTGGTTTCGCCGACGAGCTTGGCCTTGCCGTAATCTTGGAGGGCGCCGGCGGTAATTTCAGCGGCTGAGGCAGTAGTACCATCTACTAGAACGATGGTTTTAATATCTTTTAAGATAGCTTTGCCGCGTGAGGCGTAGGTAGTGCTATCGTCAAAATGGATGGATTTCTGAGTGACAATGGCGTCGCCGTCGAGCCAGAGACTGAGAACGTCTTTAGCGGCATTGACATAACCGCCGCCGTTGCCACGTAGGTCGAGGATGATTTTATCGCAACCCTTGTCCTTAATTTCTTTGGCGAGGTCTTGGACGAGAGCGCCGGTGCTATTGTCAAAACGAGTGATTTTCAAAATAGCTGTCTTGCCATCATAGGTGACGTAGGCAGAGACGTTGTTGATTTTCTCGCGTTTCATAGTGAAAGATTTTTCTTTGCCATCGCGGACGATGGTGACGGTGACCTCAGTACCCTCTTCGCCGCGGATTTTGTTGGCGATATCTTCGCTAGACCAGTCGTAAACTTCTTCGCCGTCGATTTTGTAGAAGATGTCACCAGCGAGGATGCCGGCTTCGCGCGCGGGGTTGTCAGGCAGCGTGCGAAGCACGCGAACGTAGCCATCGCGAGTGGAGATTTCGACACCGATGCCAGAACCAACATCGCCTTCGAGGTCTTGTTTGAATTCTTTGGCTTCTTCGGCGGTCATATAGTCGGTATAAGTATCACCGACGGCTTCGACTAAGCCCTTTTTGGCACCTTCGGTGAGTTGCGTTTTATCGAGTTCGCCGTCGTAATTGCTAGAAAGGGCGGAGTAAACTTCGTCGAGCGCTGACCAGTCTTCTTCCTTAACTACATTAATACCGAAATAAGGTAGAAAATCGGTGAAAAAGTGCCAGTTGATACCAACAAAAATGCCGATGACGAGAGTGACTGTGCCACCAATAATAGCGCCACCGAGGCTGACTTTGTGTTCTACGGGTTTTTTCATCTTCTTATTTTAGCACAAATTAGTTGAAATGAATATAGCGATAAGCGCTGGCGGGAACGCCACTACGACGTGAAAAGTCACCATAGACATAGTTGTATTCGGAGAGGGTGATGGTGTCGCCATGGACGGCTTCAACCCACATGACATGGCCATAGATACCGGCGGTGGAGTAAGCGACGGTGCCGGGAGCGGGGTTGCTGTCAACGCGAAAACCATGGGCGGCGGCGCTGTTACCCCAGTTGCTGGCGTTGCCCCAAGCCGAGATGGAGTAGCCGTAAGTTTTGGCGACCATATAGCCGGCGTAACTGGTACACTGGCAGACATAGCCACCGGTGTAAATAAACGAAAGGTTGATGCCGGGGCATTTGGTACGATAGGGGTAATAATTGCCGTTGGCGTCAGCACCGGTGTTGGCAACGGCGCCGTAATTGTTAGAGGCGCGGATGGCTTTGTTAATTTCTTCGGCCTTAATCTTGCGGGCGGCTTCGGCATCGGCGCTGTAGGCGTCGGCGTTGTCCTTGTAATTAGCGATAAGAGTGCTTTGCTCATTGCGCTTGGCGGCGATTTCAGAACGCTTAGAGTTTTTATTAGTAATAATAGCGTCGTTGCTGGCCTTTTTCTGGGCGAGGTCTTCCTTGACGCGGCGAACTTCCTTGGCGGCAGCGACTACTTGTTCTTGAACAGTTTCTTTGCGAGATTTGCGTTCGGTGAAATCGCCGAGATTGTCGCTACTGGCGAGGATGGTGATGGCGTCAGGGTCTTCGTTTAAGTGCATCTCAACGGTGAGATCAACGAGGGCCTGTTGTTGTTTTTCAAGTTTGGCTTCGGTGGTTTTAATCTGGGTGGCGAGGTCCCTAGCGATGGCTTCATAAGAAGCGATTTCGGCCTCGACGGCGGCGATTTCAGCGTTTAAGGCGTCGACTTTGCCCTGTAAAGTATTGGCTTGGCTAGAAAGCTCATCGGCCTTAGCCTGAGCGGCAGCTTCGCGGTCGGCGGCGTCACGGCAAGTTTTGCTAGTACAATAGGGTGAGTAAGTGGTGGCATGGGCGGGTTTGGTAGTGTTTACAAACTGGAAAATAGGAACTGCTAGCAGAGCAGCAACTACGGGGTAAATTAAGTGTTTGTGTTGAAGTCTCATAACCTCATTATATCACAGATAAGCACAAGAGTCAAGAAAGCCAAAACAACTTTTTGGCTTTCTACCTTAGATATTTATGGATAGCGAGGCGGGCGGAGATGGAGCCGATGATGATGCCGAGAGCGATCATGGCGAGGAAAATCAAGATAACGAGACTGGAGTCAATGATGTTAGAGATAGGTATGATGTCGACACCGAAGTTTTGGAGGTTGGGGGCGACGAGTTTGAAGCCAAAGACTGCAATGAGGCTGGCGAGCACGCCAGAGATAATACCGCAAAATTCGGCTTCGACCAAGAAGGGCCCACGAATAAAGGTATTGTCGGCGCCGACCAGTTTCATCATATAGATTTCTTCGCGCCGCGAGAAGATAGCCATGCGGATGGTGTTGAAGATGACAAGGATGGAGATAATCAAGAAGATGCCGCTAAGGATGAGGCCACCATTTTTAGCGACATTGGCCCACTTGGTGATGGTGTTGATTTCGTTTTGATTGGCAGCATAAGAAGGCTCTTTAGTATCGAGGTTTTCTTTGAAAGTGGGGTCGTTTTCAACGATGTTTTTAACGCTATCAAGGTTATTAGGTTCATAGACTGAGATGCGCATGGTGGCGGGCATGGCGCTTAAGAGGAGTTCTTTAACGTCGTCACTTGAGAGGATGTCGGAAACGTCGGAGTTGCTACCCTGTTCTTCGAGGGCTTTTTTGGTTTCTTCTTCAGAATTGGTAGTGGCGACCTCGCGGACGTTGCTGTCTTTTTTCATGATATCTGAAAGTTCGGATAAAGTTTGGTCAGAGGTGGTAGGTTTGAGATAGACGGTGATGTCGATTTTCTCTTTCATGCTGGCGGCGGTACTAGAAAGAACGACGCTAGCAAAAACAGTAATCATTAAAATAACTAGCGTAACAGTCATCACGAGGGTAGCAGCGGCCGAGAGCCAAATATTGCGGAAAAAGCTAAAAGTGCCGTATTTGATAATGCGACCGTAAGTGAGGAAAAAGTGTGAATTAGAATTGCGCGATAAAGTCTTGAGGTGGTCGCGAACCACGGACTGTTCGTGCCGGATGGCGTGCTTGATTTCTTTGTTGCTGATGTTTTTAGACATGACAGGCCTCACAGAGTTTTAATTCTTTTAGCGGCGGACTGACGATAAACGGGGTTGGTGCGGGCGGGCCCGGCGGTTTCAAGACGATAAACGCCGTGGCGTTTCTGGTCGCTGATAATACGGCCGTCTTTCAGAGTGATAACACGTTTTTGAAGGTGGTTGACAATGTTTTCATCGTGAGTGGTGACGAGAACGGTGGTACCAAAATCGTTGATTTTCTGGAGTAAATCGATGATTTCGGAGCGGGTGAGTTTGTCAAGGTTGCCAGTAGGCTCGTCGGCGATGAGAATTTTCGGTTGGCGGGCGACCGAGCGGGCGATTGAAACGCGCTGTTGTTCCCCGCCTGATAGTTGATCGGGAAACTTGTTGCCCTTGTCGGCGAGACCGACGAGTTCTAAGACCTTTGGCACAGTGCGACGAATTTCTTTGTTGCTCATGCCGGCGATTTCGAGCGCAAAGGCGACGTTTTCATAAACGGTGCGCATGGGTAAAAGTTTGAAATCTTGAAAAACTACACCGATACGACGGCGATAGTGCGGAATATGGCGTTTTTTGACGTAATCAAGGTCGATGCCGCCGATGATGATTTTGCCACTGTCGGGAATTTCTTCTTTGGTGATCATTTTCATTAGAGTAGATTTACCAGCGCCAGATTTACCGACGAGAAAGACAAACTCGTTGGGTTCAATATGAATTGAGACATTATCAAGGGCCGGCTCATTATCGCCCGGGTACATTTTCGTGACGCGGTCAAGTAGAATCATACTGTTATTTTAGCATAAGCGTAAGTAGGCGTCAATAAACTCATCAATTTTGCCGTCTAGGACACTATCGGGGTCCTTGCTTTCATATTTAGTGCGGGTGTCTTTGACTAATTTGTAAGGTTGAAGAACGTAGTTGCGAATTTGTTGACCCCAACTGGCGGACTCGCCGGCGCGTAATTCGTTGATGGAGGCGGCGTTTTGTTCTTGTTGTAGCTGAATTAACTTACCTTTTAAGATTTCCATAGCCTTGGCGCGATTTTGGATTTGTGAACGCTCGTTTTGGATGGCGACGACGGTGTTGGTCGGGAGGTGAGTGATACGAACGGCAGAGTCGGTAGTGTTGACGCCTTGGCCACCGTGGCCGCCACTACGATAAACATCGATACGGAGGTCCTTGTCGTCAATTTCGAGGTCCTTATCGTCAATAATAGGCAAGATTTCCACTAGCGCAAACGAGGTTTGGCGGAGATTGTTAGCGTTAAAGGGGCTAAGTCTGACGAGGCGATGAACACCGTGTTCGGATTTGAGGGTACCGTAGGCATCTTTGCCTTCGATTTCATAAACGGCGGTCTTGATGCCGGCTTCTTCGCCGGCGGTGCGGTCTAAGAGTTTGGCTTTGAAATGGTGATTTTCGCAAAATCTTAGATACATACGTTCTAACATACCAGCCCAGTCCATAGCCTCGGTGCCGCCGGCACCAGAGGTGATGCGCAAAATAGCGCCTTCGTGGTCGTATTTGCCGGTGAACCTAAGAGTTTGGCTAAGTTCGTCCAACTTAGTAGCGATAGCGCCTAGCTGCTCGGTAATTTCGGTTTTTAAATCGGCGCTTTCGAGGTTTAATAGTTCGTTGATGTCATTTAGCTGGGTTTTTAACATTAGAAAGTCGTGGGTTTCTTCTTGTAATTTGGCGAGCTGAGTGTTTTTTTGTTTGGCGTTTTCGGGATTGGTCCAGATTTCGGGTTCACTAACTTCGGCTTCGAGTTTGGCGATTTCGTCAAGTTTAGCATCAATATCTAGCCTTCGCCAAAGATCGGTTAGTTTGGTGTTTAGCGTTTCGGCTTGTTTTTCTAGTTCGCGCATAGAGTAATTATATCATACGTGCTATAATTGAGAGAAAGGAGTAGATGTATGAAAATAGCGATTTTGGGTAATGGTAAAGAGGGACAAGCGGTAAAGGAATATTTTGAGGCGCGCGGTGACGAATGTGAGGTGTTTAGTGATTTTAAAGATGAAGATGTAAAGGGTTTTGAATTAGAAAACTATGATTTAGTAATGCGCAGTCCGTCGGTGCGGCCGCAGGGTGATTGGAGTAGTAGTACTAAGTATTTCTTGGAGAATTGTCCGGCGCGGGTGATTGGTGTGACTGGCACTAAGGGCAAAGGGACGACTTGTTCGCTGATTAAATCAGTATTTGAGGCGATGGGGCGCAAAGTGTGGCTAGTCGGTAATATAGGTGTACCGGCGATTTCGGTGCTAGATGAGGTTGAGGCTAGCGATGTGGTGGTGTATGAAATGTCGAGTTTTCAGCTGTGGGACGCGTATCGTTCGCCAAGTGTAGCGGTGGTAGTAGGGATTGAACCCGACCATTTGAATGTTCATACCGATTTTGACGAATATGTAGATGCTAAGAGTAACATTGTAAAATGGCAGAGCGAGGGCGATGTTTGTGTGTATTACAAGGATAATGAGAAATCAGTGGCAATCGCTGAACAGTCACCGGCAGAAGAAAAACTTGCCTATCCGGTAGGCGAATTAATTGAGACGGTGGCAGATAGTGAGCAAGAAAAAAATGAACTGTTAGATAAGTTGAAGACGGCGCTTAGTTCCCTGTCGATAGTGGGTCGTCACAATATGGAAAATGCGCAGGCGGCTTTGCTAGCAGTTGGAGGGTATCTGGGCATAGACATCAAAGAACTGTTAAATGAGCATTTGGAAGAAATCTGCCAAGGGTTTAAAGAATTTAAGGGTTTGCCGCATCGCTTACAGTTGATACGTGAAT
The DNA here is from genome assembly GCA_964394555.1 of uncultured Candidatus Saccharibacteria bacterium. Taxonomy (GTDB): domain Bacteria; phylum Patescibacteriota; class Saccharimonadia; order Saccharimonadales; family Saccharimonadaceae; genus Nanosyncoccus. Next base: position 35,314 of record CAYMXW010000001.1, read on the forward strand.
TGGACGATGTAAAATATTATGATGATAATTTTGCGACCAATGTCGCTTCGACCAAGGTGGCGATTGAAGCTTTTAATGTACCAATGGTGATGATAGTGGGTGGACGCGACAAGACTGATTATGCGGATCTGTCAGAGCTAAATGAGTTATTAAGTAAAAATGATTTAATCAAAAAGGTGGTAATGATTGGCGAGTCGGGAGCAGAACTGGTCAAACGGTATGGCGAGGAAAAGTATGTGCTAGCCGAAAGTTTGAAAGAGGCGGTGAAAAAGGCGCGCGAATTTGCGCAAGCCGGCGAAGTGGTGCTGATGAGCCCAGCGGCAGCAAGCTTTGATATGTTTGAGAATGTTTATGACCGCGGGGCGCAGTTTGTGGAGCTAGTAAAGGCGCTAAAATAGCGTGCGTAAGCGTTCTTCGAGTTCGTTGATGAGGGTTTTCTCGCAAGAGCTGACTGCGACAAGCCCGTTGATACCGGAGCCCGCAAATTCGCGCGCCAAATCTACGATGTTGGATTTATCAATGTTTTTGATAAGGGTAGGAGCGTGATTGTAAGGCGAGAGTTCGTGACCGAGGAAATAACCATCGGCGTAGTAATCGGCGATTTGGCCGACAGTTTGAGCGCCCATTTGGTAGCGACCGAGAGCATAAGATTTAGCGATATTAAGGTCATGCTCGCTGATATCACCGTTTAGAACTCGGCTAAGCTCAACACAAATTAGATCAAAAAGTTCACCGGCGCTCTCTAAATTGACCTCGCCATCAAAATCCCAAGAAGTGTGGTGAAAACTTGGTGCGAGGCTACTACCCATGCTATAAACGAGACCGCGTTTTCTGGCTTTACCAAAAATACGACTGCTGAGAGTGCCATTTAAAATGTAATTAAGTGCGTTCATTTCGTAGATTTCGGAAACGTTAAGACGACGAGGGGTGGCCATGGAAAAGCCAAAGGTAATATTAGAAGCATCTTTGCGTTTAATTAAAACTGAGGGTGAGCTGTGAAGCGTGTCTTCGGGGATAGTGAAACGTTCGCCGGGTTTGAGCTCCCAATTTTCAAGCATGCGAATCAGCTCGCGCCTGCGACCACGAATCCGTCCAGCGATAATAAAGCGCATATTATTGGCGGTATGAGTGCGGCGATAATGTTCACGGATGTCTTTGAGTTCGATATTAGGCAGCGTTTTGAGGCGAGCGCTGAGACTAGGGATATCTTCGCCAAGTGCGTTTTGGAGACGCGGCCAAAGCAGGCGCTGATATTCGTTCATATAACTGGTAAGTTCGGAGCGAACGGTAGATTTTTCGGATTTTAATTCTTCCTCGTTGAAGCGGGGTTGGGTGATGGAAATGCGTTGTAAGTCCATAATGCGTTTCCACTCAAAATCGGCGCATTCAGACTCATAGCAGACTGAAAAATCCGAAGTCCAAGCATTGTGATAAGCACCATTTTTGGCAAATTCGTGTTCAAAAGCTTGCTCGTCTTTGAACTTGGCATTGGCGCCAAAACTAAGGTGCTCAACAACATGGGCGATTTCGTAAAGGTCGGGAGTTTTGGCATAGCGCATACCGGCACGAAATTGGATGCGCGTATCCATCACACTAGCGCCGGGAACGTGAATAAACAGGCCTTTGGCGCCGTTTTTGAGAGTGATTTCTTCGAGGGAGTGTTTCATAAAATGAGAAAACTATTTCTTGCGGCCTTTTTTCTTGTTTTGACGCTGCTGCTTGCGCTTTTTGGCGGTAGATTTTTTAGCCGAGGAACGTTTGACGGTAGTCTTGGTTTCGGTTTTCTTAAATTCGCTATCTAAGTTTTTCTCGCCGGCGCTGATTTCGTTGACACCCTTTTCGGTGGCCGGTTCGGCCATCTTGGTGAGTTCAGATTCGTATTCTTCGCCATCGGTGGCGTTTTCGTTAACAGCCTCTTGTGGGGTGATGGAAAGGAGGATCTTTAATACTTCTTCGCGTAAGGTGCGCTCTAAGCCGTCGAAAAGTTTTTGCGATTCGGAGCGGTATTCGACTAATGGATCACGCTGACCGATAGAGCGCCAATGGATACCTTCGCGGAGATGTTGCATGTTTTCGAGGTGCTGCATCCAGAGAGTATCGACGACGCGGAGGTAAATCTCGCGCTCAAGTTTACGCATAGTGTCGGAACCAAAGCGTTCTTCTTGTTCGTGATAAAGTTCACGGATGGCTTTTTTGGCAGCTTTGACGCGGTCTTTTTCTTTGCGCATTAGACCGATTTCGTCGATTGTCTTATCGTCAAGATTAAAGAGAGCTTTGAAATCTTTTTTGAAGTTTTTATTACTACGAGAACTAAGAGCCGTAAGTTGCTCGGCAGAATCGTCAATCAAACGGTTGATTTCGTCGGTGATGGACTCACCTTCGAGAATACGACGACGAATAGTGTAGACGACCTTGCGGTGACGGTTGATGACGTTATCGTACTGGACGACGTGCTTACGGGAGTCGAAGTTGAAGCCCTCGATGCGTTTTTGAGCGGCCTCGAGAGTCTTAGAAACGGAACGGGTTTGGATGGGGGTAGTTTCATCGACGCCAAGACGGTTCATGAGCGAGGCGACCTTTTCGCCTTGGAAAATGCGCATCAAATCGTCTTCACAAGAGACAAAGAACTGAGTGGTGCCGGGGTCACCTTGACGACCACCACGACCGCGTAGCTGGTTATCAACACGGCGAGAGTCGTGACGTTCAGAACCGATAACTACTAAACCACCGAGCTCGGCGACACCCTTACCAAGTTTGATATCGGTACCACGACCGGCAAGGTTAGTGGCAAGTGTGATAGCGCCCTTTTCGCCGGCTTTGGCGATGATGGCGGCCTCGCGTTCGTTATTCTTAGCGTTTAAGATTTCGTATTTGATGCCCTCGTGGTCAAGGTAGCGGGCGATTTCTTCGTTGTTAGCGATAGAACCGGAGCCCACGAGTACCGGCTGACCGTTTTTGTGGTATTTCTTAATTTCGTCGGCGATGGCGCGAAGTTTACCGGCCTTGGTCTTGTAAATCAAATCGTCTTTATCAACACGAATAATTGGTTTGTTGGGTGGAATTTGGATGACATCGAGTGAGTAGATTTGTTGGAACTCTTCAGCTTCAGTGAAGGCGGTACCGGTCATACCGGAAAGTTTGCGGTACAAGCGGAAGAAATTCTGGAACGAAATGGTAGCTAGCGTCATAGATTCTTGCTTGACAGCGACCCCTTCTTTGGCCTCGATGGCTTGGTGAAGACCTTCGTTGTAGCGGCGACCTTGCATTAAGCGGCCGGTGTGCTCGTCGACGATGACGACTTCGCCGCTGTTAGTGACGACGTAATCTTTGTCGCGCTTGAAAACGACTTCGGCGCGCAGAGCCTGCTCCATATGATAAACCAGGCGGGTGTTATCAGTAGAATAGAGAGTTTCGATGCCGAGCAGTTTTTGTACCTTATCGACGCCCTTGTCGGTGAGAGCGACCGAGCGGCGTTTCTCGTCGTGGACGTAATCTTCGGGGGTGAGTTTAGACGCGACTTTAGCAAACTGGTAGTAAGCGTCGGGGTTATCACCGGCGGGAGCAGAGATAATCAAAGGCGTACGAGCTTCGTCGATTAAGATAGAGTCGACCTCATCGACGATAGCGAAGTTGAGTTCGCGTTGGCGGAGGTACTGAACTTCGTTGACCATGTTGTCGCGGAGGTAGTCAAAACCAAATTCGTTGTTAGTGCCATAGGTAATATCAGCGGCGTAAGCCTCTTTGCGAGTACAAGGCTTGAGGTGGCGCATGCGCTCGTCAGCGTGGCTTTCGTTGAGATAATCTTTGTCATAAATAAATGAGGCCTGGTTGATGATGACACCGACTTTGAGCCCGAGAAAATCATAAATTGGGCCGTTCCAACCGGCATCACGCTGAGCAAGATAATCGTTGACGGTGACAACATGGACACCGCGGCCCGAGAGGGCGTTAAGGAAGGCCGGGAGCATGGCGACGAGAGTCTTGCCTTCGCCGGTTTTCATCTCGGCGACGTTACCTTCGTGAAGAGCGATACCGCCAATTAACTGAACATCATAAGGGCGCATCCCGAGAATGCGGTTACTGACTTCGCGGGCGAGCGCAAAAGCTTCTGGCAAAACAGTATTAAGAGCTTTGGTATCATCACCGTTTTTGTCGGTGAGTTTTTCGACGCGTTCTTTGAGTGCGTCGGCTTGTTCTCTGAGCTCTTTTTTGCTCATCTTCTGGTATTTAGGCTCGAGCTTGCCAATTTCAATGGCTTTTTTGCCCATGCGTTTTAAGGTTTTCTTTTGGGCGTCACCAAAAACACCCTGTAAAAATTTAGTGAGAGCAGTTTTGTCGGCCAATTTATCAGTAGGTTTTTTTGGCCTGCGTTTAATTTTAGACATTAAATAGCCTCCGGAAAATATAAAGTTATACTCTCCTTATTTTAACACATTAACCTCTTTTAATAAAGAGATTTTTCAGGCTTTTCTTGCCAGTGTGATTAGTAGCTTCGAGTTTATAACGGCTAATTTGACCTTTGAGCTTGGCTTCGAGGATGTCGATACCAGCAAAAACATTGGAACATTCGTCTTTGGCAGCAAAAACCTTACCACCGGTGGTCTCCATGGCGGCGGAGATACTATACTTGTTGTTGTGAGGGCGATTAACTTCAGTAACGACGATTTTAACAACGACATCTTTTTTGCTACCTTTGGGCAGATAGCGGTCGAGTTTGCCGATGCGCTTAGTAGCGTATTTATGAAATCCCTCAGAGATTTTGTAATTATTGCCGCTGATTTCAATTTTTTCGATCATAATTCCTCCTTTATAGTTGATCTTGGCCTAAATAAGGTTTCAAAACATCGGGAACGGTGAGTTTGCCACCCTCCGTAGCATAATTTTCAATCACCGCGACTAGGGTGCGAGCAAGCGAGATAGCAGTGCCATTTAGAGTATGTAGAACTTCAACGTTACCATCTTCGCGACGGACGCGGATATTGAGATTGCGGGCTTGAAAATCGGTACAGTTAGAACAACTGGTAATTTCGCGGTAGGTTTGGTCGACCGGTGACCAATATTCGATATCGTATTTCTTGGCGGCGGGAGCGCCGAGATCGCCAGCAGCGATATTGATGATGTGATAGGGGATGTTGAGTTCTTGCCAGATTTCTTCTTCGATACTCAAGAGTTTTTCGTGAATTTCTTTGGACTGTTCGGGAGTACAAAAAACATACATTTCTAGTTTATTAAACTGATGGACGCGAAATAGGCCGCGTGTGTGTTTGCCGTAGGCGCCAGCTTCTTTACGGAAACAGGCGGAAAGCCCCGCATAAAACAACGGTAAATCTTTTTCGTCGATAATTTCGTCCATGTGGTAACCGGTAAGCGGAATCTCGGCGGTGGCAATTAAGGCCAAATCTTCACCTTCGATAAAATATTCGTCGGACTGATCAGAAGTGCGAGGATTAAACCCGGTACCTTCGAGGATTTTAGAAGAAACTAAATCGGGGACGGTGGTAAAATGAAAGCCGTGCTCTAGGACTTTTTTCAGACCAAACTGAATCAGGGCGTTCTCTAAGAGAGCAAGGCCATCTTTAAGATAGTAAAATTTAGCACCGGCAACTTTGGCGCCACGTTCAAAATCAACCCAACCGCGCGCAGTGGCATAATCGAGGTGGTCGACGCCGGTCTGTTTATTGTCGCCCCAGCGTTTGATTTCGACACTGTCTTCTTCGCCACCAAGGGGTACATCGTCGAGGATGACATTAGGGACGGACTTTAGCATACTGTAAAATGAATTGGACAGTTCGTCAAGTTTATTTTCTAGTTTAGATAGTTCGGATTTGATAGCCTTTCCCTGTTCAATGAGTTCGGGCGAAGGTTTGCCGCCTTTCATCTTGCTAGCGATGTCGTTGCGCTTGGCGCGGAGTTTTTCGACTTCGCTGAGGGATTTCTTGCGTTGGTCGTCTAATTTGAGTAGTTTTTTGAGATCAATTTTGTAACCTTTTTCCTTGGTAGATTTCTCTACTAGGTCAAGATTTTCGCGAATGAAGTTTATGTCTAACATATATATTATATTATAGCACTAATTTTTGCTTTTGATAATGGGAAATGGCACCGCTTCGCGACCAGAAACGCCCTCAAGGAGCCAGAAATTGCGTTCGGAATTACCCCAACCGCAGGCGGGAGGCATACCATATTCGAGCATTTCGACGAAATCCATATCAAGCATTTGGGCTTCGTCGTCGCCGTTGTCGCGCATCGCTTGCTGCTCTTCGAAGCGTTCTAACTGGTCAAGCGGATCATTAAGCTCGGAGAAGCCGTTACCCATCTCGGTACCGGCAATTACAGGATGGAAACGCTCGGTGACAAGAGGATTCTCGGTAGATTTCTTGGCGAGCGGGCTAAGTGACAAAGGCTCCTCGATAAGCCAGTAAGGACCAGCAGAAGTCTTGCGAATGAGTTTCCAGACGTTGTCAAGCATGCGGCCAACCGATACATCGCCGGAAAGTTCAACGTGATTATCTTTAAGAATCTGGCGAAGTTGTTTTTCGTCAGGATTGAAGACATCGACACCGTATTTTTCTTTCATGATATCGGAGTAGCGGATGCGAGGCCATTTTTGGTCAAGATTAACATCAAAATCGCCAACGTGAAACTGTAAAGTACCCCAAGTTTCCTTGGCGACATATTTAATCATCGCTTCGTAAAGTTCGAGACCGTCTTCGTAATTTTCGTAGGCGGCGTAAGATTCAAAAGCAACGTGTTCGGGCAAGTGCTCGTCATCGACGCCTTCGTTACGGAAACGCACACCGATATCAAAGACTTTATCAAAACCGCCGCCAAGCAAGCGCTTCAGGGGCAACTCGTGGCTAATACGGAGGTAAAAATCTTCGTCGAGCGCGTCCATGTGGGTGACGAAAGGATTGGCGTCGGCGCCACCGGTGGTGTGTTCGAGTACGGGGATATTAATTTCGACAAAACCATGATCCATCATAAATTCGCGGGTGGCTTGCCAGAACTTAGAGCGGCGCACCAAGCGCTCGCGTACCTCGGGGTTGACGTTCATATCGACATAGCGACGGCGGTAACGCTCTTCTTTGTTGGTGAATTTTTCGGGGAGCGGACGTAGTGATTTAGTGAGTAAGCGAACATTGTCGGTAAAAACGGAAATTTCGCCAGTTTGAGTCTTATCGACGGCGCCTTTGGCTTCGATGAAATCGCCGGTGTCGAGAAGTTTGAAAAACTTGATAGTATCGGCATCTTTGATAAACAATTGAACTTCGCCAAAATAGTCACGAATTTTGACAAATAGGAGCTTACCAAAAGAGCGGATGGCGGTGATACGACCGGCCACGCAGACTTCTTTACCTTTGAGTTTATCAAAGTCGTTAATAACTTTGTCGATGTGGGTGTCGCGATGCGACTTAGAGGGATAGGGGTCAATCCCGAGTTTTCTAATTTCTGCTAATTTGCGCAAACGTTCTTTGCGATAATCTTCTAATATCATAGTTATATTATACCAGTTTTATTAGTTAATAGATAAAATTTTGTATTTAGTAGTGCCCTTGGGGGTTTTGAGTTCGGCGATTTCATCGACTCGGCGGCCCATCAAGGCTTTGCCAATAGGTGATTCGTTGCTGATTTTACCCTCCAAAGGGTTGGCCTCGACGGGACCAACGATGGTAAAAGTTTGCTTTTTATTAACTACCTTTACTTCGACAACGGAACCCATAGTAACCTTGCCACGCGAGGCGCCGGCGCGGATGACGTTGGCGTTTTTGAGGATATCTTCGATTTCCAAAATTCGGCTTTCGACGGTTTTTTGTTCGGCGCGAGCGTCGGAATATTCTTGATTTTCGGATAAATCACCAAAAGCACGAGCAGTAGCTAGACGTTCGGCGATGGCGGGACGGCGTGAAATTAAACTTTTAAGCTCAGTTTCGAGCTCAGCCTTCCCTGTTTTAGTTAAATTCACACTCTTTTTCATAGGTTAGAGTTTAGCAATAAATTCATCAATTGTCAAGAGACTAGTTTGGCTGGTAAGGCGGTTAGTAATTTCAATTTTGTTGTCGGCGAGGGTTTTGTCGCTAATTACCGCGCGGTAAGGTAGGCCGATGAGGTCAGCGTCGGCAAATTTGGCACCAGGACGACTACTGGTATCGTCAAAATAGAATAAATCGGGGTGTTGGTCGTGAATACTACTGGCGATTTTGTCGGCTTCGCTACCGATGGCGATGAGATAATAGCGGAAGGGGGCGACTGATTCTGGCCAGATTAAGCCCTTGTCATCGGCAAACTTCTCGGCGATGACACCCATCAGACGCGAAACACCGATACCGTAACAGCCCATAGTGACGTATTCACGCGCGCCGTCTTGGTTGATAAACTCGAGACCGAGAGGTTCAGAATATTTATATTTGAGGGTGAAGATATTAGCAACTTCGGCGGCCTTGGTAGATTCGAGTTCGTCTCTAGTGACACCCATTTCGTCTAGAACTTCGTCGTTTAGGACTTCTTCGTTTAAAACAACGGATTTATCTTGGTTGTAATAAATGGTGTCTTCGCCGATGGGCAAGACGGTCTGAAATTCGTGGGAATATTTGGAAAAAATACCACCCGAAGCAAAAGTTTGATAGGTAGAATCGCCGATACTGAGGTGGTCAAAAATGTTGCGATAGACTTGTTCGACTTGGTGGTAAAATTGGTCGTGTGAGGCTTGGTCGGCGGAGAAGGAATAAAGGTCTTTCATCAAGAATTCGCGACCACGCAAGATGCCAGATTTGGCGCGGAGTTCGTTGCGGAATTTAGTTTGGAATTGATAGACATAGGCGGGCAAATCTTTATAGCTGCTGATGTATTTTTTCATCATGTTGGTAATGGGCTCTTCGTGAGTGGGAGCGAGGCCTACTTCGCCACCAGCGGCGAGCTCGGTTTTAAACCAAATATCGATATCTTGATCGGCCCAACGACCGGATTTTTGCCAAGGCTCGGGGGTTTGAAGGGCGGTCATGGAGATTTCTTGACAGTTGATAGCGTTTAATTCTTCACGAATGATGGATTTGATGTTTTCGATGACTTTGAGGCCGAGTGGTAAATAAGTATAAACACCGGCCATTTCTTTGTGGATGTAGCCGGCGCGGAGTAAATACTGGGCGCTAACGGCAGTTTCGTCTTTGGAAATGTCTTTAAAAGTTTTGACAAAAGTTTCAGATGCTCTCATGAGTTAATTATATCACATTGATAACGTAGAGGATGTAGAAAGCGATGCCGTTTTTGAGCATGTGGAGAAGAATGCCGCTGTGGATGGTACCAGTGGCTTCGCGCAAGGCGCAAAGGACGAGACTGAGACAGAAAACATTGACACCGACATTCCATTGGAGGTGAAGTAAGCCAAAGAGGGCGGAGACGATGAATATCGACAGTACTAGTGATAGTGGGAAGTAGGCATAACTTATAAACGGCAGTCTAACTTTTTCAGGAATAAGAGCGCGGAGTTTGCCATAGAGCCAACCGCGAAAGATAATTTCTTCGGCCACTGGGGCGACCACAACGAGCGCAAAGAAGGCGGCGAGGCGGTCAAAACCGCTATATAGAGAGTTGAAGCCAACATCTTGGGCTTGACCGGCGTCAAACCAGGGGAAAATGGCGGAAAAAGCAAAAGTAAAGATGGCGGCGATAAGAAAATAGGCGATGAGGCCGACCGGTGCGAGACCGATGTCGAGCCAAGTAGGAAGACCATTTAGCCCAAGATTCTCACGGGTGACTTTTAAATCTTTAAATTTTTGAGAGATTTTGTGGGTTTTGAAAAATAGATAGGGTATGCCAACATTAAGGGCTACCATCAAAGCATAGACAATGAGGTCGTAGATGGCAAGGTTGAGTGGTTCTTGGAGCTGAGCGCTAGTGAAGCCAAAGACGCGGATGGCGAGAAAAGCGATGAAGTACTGCGAAAAGAGAAAACAAAAGCCAGTCCAAGCTAGCATTGCGATTATAATGGAAAAAAGAAGTAAATGAGTTTTTGGCGGGCATCCGCAGTTACGACGTTCGCCCCTTGGGACGCGTGAGCGAAGCGAAGGACGCAGCGACGAGGCCCGTGACGACGGGCCCGAGGAGCGTCCGCCAGAAACTTCGTTTACTTCTTTTTTCATATTAAAACAGCCTTGTGATGTCTAACACGGTAATGATGACGATGAGGGCGAGAAGAACGATGAAGGCGCGTGAGACGATGCGCTCTTCGGTGTCCTTGGTGAGCTTTTTGCGACGTAGGCGGAAGATAGCGATAAGTAGCCAACGACCACCGTCAAGCGCTGGGATAGGAATAACGTTCATACAGGCGAGTGAGACTGAAATGAGCGCAGCGAGAAAAGCGACATTGGTCGGGCCGGCTTCGGTAAAGGCGGGAAAAACGGTACCAACGATACCAACGGGGCCAGAAACCGAATCGCCGGCGGCGCCGATAGCTTCCCTACCCTGCTCACGCGTATCGCCGTCAAAACTGACTTGACTGACGATACCGGAGCACAAATTCCAAAGTAGATTGCCGAGACCTTCAAAAGTCGCGCCGGTGAGCTGAATAGTGGTAGCAGCGCCAACAATGGGTGCCGACCAAGTTGAGCGGTAGAGCGCTTGACCGTTTTGGCTCATTGAAATACCGAGTAGATAGCTAGCATCTGCGGTGCCAAGCGTAGCGGAAAGTTGCTTTTCAGTATTGTCGCGCATGATATTGTAATATACCTTCTCAGAAGGGTGAGATTTATTGAAGCCAGTGACGCTAGTGGCATCAACAACATCGATAGCGTCGGTACAGCTGGGATCGTTTAGACAATCTTCACTTGGGGCGGCGCGTAAAATTTGGTCGCCTGGTTCAAAACCAGCTTTTTCGGCGGGTGAGTCTTTGACAACTTCTCGGACGGTGACGATACCCGGAGCGACAGAGGTGTCGCCCTGAATAGTAAATTGATTATCGACAAAATGTGGCATACCGGTAATAGCAAGGACGGTAAGGATGATGAATGCCACAAGCCAGTTGGCGGCGACACCAGCAAAGAGAATTTTAGTTTTTTGCCAAAACGAGGCAGCACCAAAAGTACCCTTACGAGTATCGGCGTCGGACTCGCCATCCATGGAACAAAAACCGCCGATAGGTAGCCAGTTGAGGCTTAAAATTAGGGATTTTTGTTCCTTTTTCCAGTCTTTGCGGGGGAGGCGGTGCCATTTGCCATCTTTGCCCTTAACCCAAGCAAGAGCTTTGGGCGGAAAGCCGATGCCAAATTCTTTGACCGTTACGCCGTTTCTGCGGGCGGCGATAAAGTGGCCGAGTTCGTGGGCAACGATGAGCCCCATGAGCACGAAAATACCAATGATGATACCAAAAACAATATTCATATGCTTATTATACTATATTTTGAGGATTTCTTGTTCTTTAGTTTTGAATTCGGTATCAATCTTGTCGGTGAATTCGCGAGTGAGATCGTCAATTTCCTTTTCGGCGCGTTTTTTGGCGTCTTCGGGAAGCTCGGCGGTTTTGAGAGCTTTGCGAGCATCCTCGCGGACATTGCGAATGGCGACTTTGGCGTTTTCAACCTTAGTGCTGGCGTTTTTGATGATTTCTTTGCGACGCTCTTCGGTGAGTGGCGGAATCGGAACGCGAATCACATGCCCATCATCGGCAGGGTTGAGGCCGAGTGCTTGGTCGGCGCGGATGGCAGTAGAAATAGCCTCGATACTGTTAGGATCAAAAGGGGTGATAACGAGCAAAGTAGCGTCACTCGCAACGACATTAGCAACTTGGTTTAAGGGCATCATTTGACCATAAACTTCGGCTTTGACACCGGCAAGCATATCAGGATGAGCACGGCCGGTGCGAACCTTTTTCATTTCATCGAGAAAACGGTCGACCGCAGCCTCCATTTTTTGGCGATAATTATTACTATCAAACATAGTACCTCCTAGTTAAATTATTCGGTGACGCCGAGTTCAATGCGCTTGAATTGGCGGACGGAAATGTTTTCGCCGGTTTTGGCGATGTTATCTTTGATGTAGTCGGCAACCGTCTTAGTGTCGTCAAGAATATAAGGTTGGTTAAGTAAGATTTTATCGGCAAAGGCTTTTTTAATTTGACCTTCTAAAATCATATCTTTTTTGTCTTCGGGACCTTTAAAGTTGGCTTCGAGTTCTTTTTTCTTGGCTTTCATAACATCTTCGGGGATGTCGTCTTCGCTGACATAAAGGGGCGCCATGCTAGCGATTTGCATAGCGAGTTTGTGAGCGAGGTCTTTAAATTCATCGGTTTTGGCAACGAAACTAGTTTCGCAGTTGACTTCAACGATAGCGCCGAGACGACCATCGTGGATGTAGGCTTCGACAAGACCTTCGCGAGTTTCGCGGTCACCGCGTTTTTCAGCTTTGGTGAGGCCTTTTTTGCGCATCGCTTCGAGGGCTTTATCAAAATCACCGTTGGCTTCAACGAGCGCTTTTTTAGCATCAGTCAAACCAACACCAGATAATTCTTTAAGTTTTTTGATTTCTTCGATAGATACAGTCATTATTTTTTGCCCTCCTTAATGGCCTCGACGAAATAGTCGAGAATTAGTTTGACGGACTTAACGGCGTCGTCATTAGCCGGAATTACGTAGTCGATGCCGGTAGGATCGACGTTGGTGTCACAAATAGCATAGACCGGGATGTGCAGAGTCTTGGCTTCTTTGATAGCGTTTTTATCGACGATGGCGTCGGTGACGATGATAGCAGATGGTTTTTCCATCATATCTTTGATGCCGCCGTAGCGTTCGTTGAGTAGGTCGATTTCGTCTTGAAGGCGTTGAACTTCGAGCTTGGAATAACGACTTTCTAGTTCGCCCGATGCCATGCGGCGCTCCAAATCTTTCAGTTTTTTAATTTGACGATTGATGGTAGATGAATTAGTCAGAGTACCACCGACCCAACGCGAAGTGACATAAAACATGCCAGCATCTTCAGCAGCAGCTTTAGTGATGTCTTTAAGTTGTTTCTTAGTGCCGACAAACATAACCTTTTTGCCGTCTTTGGCAAGCTTAGTGATGCTTTCTAGTGCATCATTCAATGCCTCGACGGTTGCTTCTAGATTAATAATGTGGGCGTTTTGGCGCTTGCTATGAATATAAGGCGCCATTTTAGGATGCCAGCGGCTAGTGCGATGACCAAAATGAGCACCAGCTCCGAGCAAGTCCTTAATATCGACTTTTACAGCCATAGTTTCCTTTCCTGCGCTACGGGTTTAATCAGGAAATCTCCCGTAGTTGATTCATTAAAATTGATAACTACTTCTATTATAGCACAGATTGAGAAAAAATTCAAGGTTTTAAAAAGGATCGTAAAAAAAGGCCCCCTTAAAAGGAGCCTGATTACGTTAGCAAGTTCAATCTGCTTCTAATTTCTTCAGATATTCTTCATCTGCGTCATGTTCTTTTAGTGCTCGGTAGATACCAAAACGTTCACCGCTGGTTGCTAACCGTTCATAATCTAAGTGCATCGCAATTGCATCTGCTGTCGTCACTTTGATTCCGGCGTCTAGCAATTCCAGCGCAATTCGCACGTGGGCGTCAGACCAGATTTCGTCCTCGTCTTCAAATCTTTTAGCATAACTTAGGTAAACCAAATCTGCTTCTATATCGGCACCATGCCAGGTTAAGGTTAGCATTCGCCTTAGACAGTCCATCGTGCCAATTTTATCTTGATGCTCACGGCAATAGGCGTAGAAACTCCGCCCCAGCGCTTTGATAATATCTTTTTGCTTAAAACGACGCAAAAACTCATCAAAGTCTTCCGGATATCCTTGATGATATTCGAACAAGATTTCTCCCGGAAAATATTCCAGTAATTTGTCGAGCTTTAGCCTAAAATTATCAGCGTATTTTACTAAATCTTCATCGTTACGACAATCGAAGATGTCAAAAATCTTCAACATTAAGGTGTTACTGATCAGCCATTCGGGTGTGATTTTGACCCCAGCAAACTCTTTACCAGAGCACTCTATGAAAGTTCTCTTATTAAGATGGTCACAACTACGTTTTACCAAGTACCTAACTTCGTCGTCGCCTATTAGTTCCTTGTCTCGCAAGAAAGCCAGATTTTCTTCGTATCTTGATCCCAATACTAAATCGCTTCTTGCTGCTCTATTTTTTAATATGTCCCATAACCGTTGCTCAAGCATCATTTTGGCGTCAAAACCGATTTCATCCACTAGCCATTTAAGATTACGCCCAATTATGACGTAGTTAATTTCTTTAATCAAAAGCTCTTCGCTAGCACCAAGCTTCTTAAATATGACGATTTCTGTCAAATCGTGGGGTTCGGTATGATCAACAACTAGCCAATTAATATCAGCGCCAGTTGCTACCAGCTTGTATAGATTATTATGAGTTACATTATTTGTTTCAAAATATTCTCTACACACTGCCGTTGATGGATGATTTACGGCTTCATAAAGTAGCGTTTTTAAGTCAATTTCTGCTCCATATGATACCAGCTCAGAATGCCATTTAATAATATCATTATAGGTCATCATAGTTGCTACTTTGTTAGGATTTACACCGGCTTTCAAAAAATCCAAACAGTATACAGCTAAGATTTTTTGAACTTGCCGTCGCTCATAGTCGTCGCTATTGATAAAAAATATCTCCAAATATTCAAAAAACTCCGCATAATTATCCTTGACTTTCATAAACTCTGCCAACATTTGTTTTAATTTTTCCGAAATAGACATTCTATCACCTCCGTCAAAACTAGAACTCACTAACGTTAAAGAACGAGAATACCCCCCAATCCTTTCTGTAATTATAACATAAAATCTCCTATTTGAAAACCCCATGTTATAATAGATTTATGAAACTAAACCAAGCTCAGCGTGCAGCGGTAGAATACTTAGATGGCCCTCTGCTTGTCCTGGCTGGTCCTGGTACCGGCAAAACCCAACTCCTTAGTAGCAAGGTAGCTTATATCTTAGAGCACACCGATACTAATCCCGAGAATATCCTCTGTATCACCTTTACCGAGAGTGGCACTGCTAACATGCGCGAACGCTTAAAGAGTATCATTAAAAAATCTGCCAATAAAATTCATATTAGCACCTATCATCAATTTGGTACCGACATTCTTTTTGAATATCAGCAATACAGCACCGAGCTTACTCGCAAGCTCGACGATGTCATCAGCGAAGTCAGCGCCTACAAAATCATCAAAGATATCCTCAAAGACCTTCCGCCTCGCGATATTCTCAAAAACGATAATATAAAAGACATTATTAGCACCATCAGCGAAGCTAAGTCCGCTCGTCTTACTAGCGACGACCTTGCTAAAATCTCCGAACATAATGAAGCTGAAAGCGCGTCTTTAAACGCCGAAATCGCCCCTGTTCTAGCCCTTACCACCGGCAAAACCCTCAAATTCGACACCGCCCTAAACGAAGTCTACCAACCCCTTGGCGAAATCCTCGCCAAGCACACTACTAATAAACCCATCACCAAGCATATTGAGCCTCTCACCAACCATCTCGCCCGCACCCTTAATGAAGCGATCGCTACCGAACTCGCTAAGGACAAGCCGTCTATGAAATCCCTCACCAATTGGCGTAATGCTAATTTTGAGCTTGACCGACAACATAATTGGCGTCTCAAAAATATAGTCGCCAACAAAAAGCTCATCAGCCTTGCCAATGTTATGAGTCAATATCAGGCCCACCTCGAAAAAAATGGCCTTTATGATTTCGATGATATGATTGAACTCGCTATTCAGGCATTAAAAAACGACCGCGGCTTTCGCCTTACTCTTAGCGAAAAGTATCAATACATCCTACTCGACGAATTTCAGGACACCAACCCGGCTCAATTTGAACTAATCAAACTTCTCACCGACTACGAAAAGCCCAACATCATGGCAGTCGGCGATGACGATCAAGCAATTTTCGCTTTTCAGGGCGCTAATGTTTCTAATCTCTTTGATTTTAAAGAACATTATGAGGCCAAAACCGTCGTCCTCACCGAGAACTATCGTAGCACGCAGGATATTCTCGACCTCTCCCGTAATATTGCTAATCAATTGGATGAGAGTTTTGCAAAAAATCACCAAATCACGAAAAATTTGTTGGCCAAAAACCCAGCTACACCAAACACCATTGAACGTCACAGTTTTCCCGAAGCTAATACTGAATACGCCTGGGTCGCTGAACAGATTCAAGCGCTTATTAGCCAAGGCGAGAATCCTGCAGATATTGCCGTTATTGCCCCTAAGCATAAATATATTACTCCACTTTTGCCGCATTTTAAGATTCATAATCTCCCCATTGCTTACGAGAAAAAAGATAATATTTTTGACGATCTTGCCATTCGACAATTAATCAAACTCGCTCGTTTTGTTTACAAACTTGCTCAAAACGAGCCAACTTCTCATCTTGCCCTCGAAGTTCTATCTTTTCCGTTTTGGGAGATAGATCCTTTAACTGCTATCAAAATTACTCACAAAGCTCACATCGACAAGCGTCCCATCCTTGAGGCTCTAGCACATTCCGACGATCCCGCCATCATCAAAATCCGTGATTTTATTACTGGACTCATAACTCAAGCTTATGATGCTCCGCTTGAACTTTTTCTTGACTATCTCATCGGTACTGCCGCAATGCCAAATTACAATCCCTCGCCATTTCTTAGCTACTACCAAAATCACCAGACCGACTACGATATTTATCAACTTTACAATTACTTACACGTCCTTCGCGATGCTTGCATCAAGCATACTAAGCCGCTTACTTCGCCTCGCCTTAAAGAGTTTATTAGCTTTGTCGATGATTACGAGGAAGCTAAATACCAACTTATTAATACCAGCCCTTACCAGACTGCCAGTCAAGCCGTTCAACTCATGTCTGCACACAAAGCCAAGGGGCTTGAATTTAAATATGTTTTTCTAATTGCCGTGGATGATCGTGCCTGGGGTAACTCCAAGGGTAATAATAATATGCTCTCTCTACCGAAAAATCTCATCCAAATTCGTCATACTGGTGCTACTGATGACGAGTGTATTCGTCTCTTCTTCGTCGCTATCACTCGCGCCAAATCGCACCTTTATCTCACCAATTCTGATGCTGACTTCTCTGCTAAGTCCGCCGACTCACTCGAATATCTAAATGAGCACGATAATCTCTCACCATTTTTACCAGTTAACAACCAAACTATTATCAGGCATGATCAAAATTCGGATCAACTTTTGCAAACTCTCCACACCGGCTGGGTAGCTGCCTATCAAAAACTCGATACTAACCTCAAAGATTTGCTAATCAAATCGCTTGATAATTATCGTCTCACCGCTACCGATCTCACCACCTTTATTGATCTCAGATACGCCGGCCCGCAAACTTTTTACCAAAATTGCGTGCTTAGAGCGCCGAAGGAGCCCATGAGTAACAACATCATTCTTGGAAACCTCATTCATAGTGTTTTTGAACGTGTTACAAAAGAGAAAATTGACGATTCAGAAGCGCTTGAATATTTTAGAGAGCGCCTAGACGAGCAGCCACTCACCGCTACAGACCGCGCTGAAATACTCGAAAATGGCACCCATGCGCTCGAAATTTCTCTAAAAGAGTTCGGCGTTTTGCTACGCGCTTCCACCGCTATGTCAGAAGTCGATTTTCGCACTCATCATATTCAGGCCGACAATGTCCCTATTACTGGCAAAATTGACCACATGCAAATTGACAAACCTCACAAGGTCATAAGCATTTACGATTTCAAGACTGGCAATCACCACGCACCAGGCAAACGCGCCGGTTGGCAAAGTAATCTCTCTCTCTTCAAATATTCTCTCCAGCTTGAATTTTATAAACTCTTGCTCAAAAATTCACCCGAATACCAAAATTATCAAATCGACGAAGGACACATTCTCTTTATCAACCCCAGCAAAGAGGACGACGCGGTTTATGACGAAACTTACACCTTTACTGATGATTCCGCTAAAGAATTTCTTGAACTTGCCAAGGCGGTCTATCATCAAATTAAAACTCTTGATTTTGTCAATGATCCAGAATTCAATCTCCCCACAGATGACGACGCCACGCTCAAAGATGTCAAAAATTTCATCGCGCTCTTGCTTGCAAAATCTGCTCAGTTATCGTAAAATAGCAAAGCTAGCACTAACCAGTGTTAAAATTGCATGATGAATACGTCCGCTATTGTCGTATTAGTTCTTTGAAAGGAGGTGAGATGGTTGACTTACACTTGCAAATATTGTGGTCAAATCCACTTGACCGAAAGAGATATGCACGACTGCCCCTGCCGGAAGCGCAAAAGCACTTGTCCGCGCTGTAACGGCACCGGTGTTATCGCTGGCGGATTTCTGTCCCCCAATATCGAATGCCCACGCTGTCAAGGCACCGGCAAAGTCTAAGCCATCACTCCAAAAAGCAATCTAAACTACAAATTTGCGAAATCATAAAGGAAGTTCTCACGAGAACTTCCAAGTGAGCATCGCCCGTAACGACGGGCCGATGCGAACGAGATTGAGAAAATTTCGTAGTTTAGGTTGCTATTTTTCAGCTTCGGATTCCTTAGCCGCCTTCTTTGCTGCTTCCTTAGCAGCTTTGGCGGCTTTATTGCTTAGTGCCGCCTTGCGCTCGGCCGCTTTCGCGGCGCGTGCCTTAAAGCGATCTACGCGACCCTCGGTATCGATAATCTTCTCTTCACCAGTGAAGAACGGGTGTGATGCCGAAGAAATCTGAATTTTTACCAACGGATATTCTTTGCCGTCTGTCCACTTAATAGTCTCCTCGCTTTTGGCGGTGGACTTCGTCAAAAACGAAAACTTTGCCGCTTCGTCAGAAAATACGACATAGTTATAATCTTTAGGGTGTAACTCTTTATTGCTCATAATTCCTGCTATTATATCAAACTTCCTCAGATTTGACAACTGCGACTTTGAGATTTTGCCTGAAGCTAAGTGGCAGTTTTACGTTGTAGCACAATTAGGTTCTCGATGTGGGGAGTGCGGGGGAAGAAATTGAAGGGCTGGAGATGAGTAATTTGGTATTTTTGCTGGAGAATCTGGACATCGCGAGCTTGAGTGGCGGGGTTGCAAGAGAGGTAAATGATAGTAGGCGGGTGCTCGGCTAGGAGTTTGTCTAGAAGTTTGGCGTGGCAACCGGCGCGAGGGGGATCGAGAATTACGGTGGTGTCGTTTTCGATAAAATCAAGTGCGTCTTCAGATTTACTAAGAAATGTTGAAATGTTACTCTTGGGGACGCGTCCGGTCGGCCCGTCGCCACGGGCGACCGGCGCTGCTTCTCGCGCTGCCGCGCTCCGAACGCCCCCAAGAGCAGCATTTCCAACATTTCTAACCAGTTCCGAATAGGCGGATTTGTCGACTTCGACGAGAGTTAAAGTGCGGTCGCGAGCAACTGAGAGACCAATGGTGCCGACGCCAGCGTAAAGATCAAGTACTTTATTAGTAGTAATATGGCGTTTAATTTCGGTAAGGGCCATTTCGTAAACTGGTAGGTTGATTTGGAAAAAGCCGTTGGGTGAATAGGAATATTCGTAGCCGAGAATAGTGTCGGTGAGGGGTGTAAAAGTAGGGTGGGGCTGACCGTTTTCGTAGAGGCCGCCGCTGACAGTTCCCTGCTGGTTGCAACGCAGGAGCAGAGATTGAAAGCGACGCGCTTCGGCATGCTCGGCATTAAGCTGGTCGACGATTTCAGTAGCCTTTTTGAAAATCTCGGGGCGTTCTAGGCTAGACTGAGTAATCGGGATTTTGTAATGGGAGCCGCGTTGATGAAAGGCAAGGCTGATTTTGCTCGTCTCGTTATCCCAATAAAGCGCATATTCCATTTTATTGCGATAATGAAAATCTTTATTATCAGTTACAGGAAGTCTTTCAAACATGTCTGTTTGAAAGACTTCTTTGACCAACAAAGACTTTTGTTCTAGTTCATAATCGTAATCCATAATTTGCCAAGGCGAGGTGGAGAGGTAGCAAGCGTCACGAGGTTCGACGCGGTGCAAAGAGTGGTCAGCGGTTTTGGCAGCGATGGCTTCGATGTAGTGGGTTTTAATTTTGGTGGGTTTGAATTCGATGACGGTTTCGCCTGGCAGAGCGTTCCAAAACATGGCTTTTTTACCATCGGAAAGTGTGCCGATTCCCTGTCCACCAGGAATCAAGCTAGTAATCTTGACTTTTTCGGAAGATATGTTCTGATATTTATTCATAACGAAGGGCATCAATGGGGTTTTTGCGAGCGGCTTTGATGGCTGGTAAAGTGCCAGATATAAAAGCGACGAGCATAATAATTACGGTAATGATAATTACATTAAGTGGCGTAAATTCGGCAAGCGAGAAGGTGGGAAAATCGGCGAGGAAAGTTTGGTGGGCGATGCCGTTACCGGCAAATCCAGCCAGCATTGAGATAGCGATACCGAAGACCGAACCCCAGAACCCGAGCAAGGTGGCTTCAAGCGAAAATAGGAGAAAGATTTTGCCACCCCCCATACCGAGTGCCTTCATGAGGCCGATTTCGCGGGTGCGTTCTTGGACGGACATAAACAAAGTGTTGATGATGCCAATGGAAGCGGCGAGCAAGGCAATGGCGCCAAATAGAGTAAAGACAATGAGCACGACGTCAAGGAAAGTGCGAATCATACCGACAGTGTCGTCGATAGTCATGATAGAAAAGCCGAGTTTTTCAAATTCGTCGCGAATTTGGTCGAGTTTGTCGGGATCGACATTGCCGACAGCGATGATGTTGGCTTGGGCTTTGGTTTCGGCGGGAACGCCTTCCATCGATTTATCGTAAATGGCGTTGTCGAGAGCAGAATTAATATGAAGTTCGCCACTCATTGCGAGGATGCCGGGAGCTTGAACGCCGGTGATGGTAGCTTTGACAGTAGCGATACAGTTGTCAGGCTGAGTGTAACAAAGCGCGGTCTGCTTGAAGCCGATAGTGACGGTTTGATTGATAGCATCTTCGGCGCTCGCGAAACCAAGCGGTTCTAGATAATCTTCGGTGAGAAGAATTTCGTATTTGTCAGAACTAGAGTCGGGCATACGGCCAGTAGTGAGGTCAACATTGAAATTTTCGGTAGGTAGATATTCAAGCGAAACGTTATATTTTTGGTCGGTATCGTTACTAGTAATCCATTCGGGCGAAAGGATGTGAAAAATTTCCAGATCCTCGACGCCTTTGACAGCTTTGAGTTTTTTGAGATCGTCAGCAGTAATGCGTGAAGAAGAGGCGGCACCAGTGTCGGGATTATATTCGGTGGCTGCAGTACCGCTTTGCATGGCGGAATTGATTTGCTCGTACATGGCGGCGGGAAAAACTTCCACAAAACCATCACCACCGATAGAGGCGACTTGTTTATCGATGAACGAATTGACGCCGGTATTGATAGCGGTGTTTAAAACAATGGTAAAACTGCCGATAAAAATCGCGAGGATGGTAAGAAAAGTGCGAATTTTGTTTTGGAAAAGGTTGTGATTGGCGGTTTTGATAATATCAATAAGTTTCATTTGGCAACCTCCTTGGTGATTTTACCATCTTTCAAGTGAATTTGACGCTGACATTTACTAGCAAGCTCTAGGTCGTGAGTGACGATAATAAGAGTAACATTTTTCTGCTTGTTGAGGTCAAAAAGGAGTTTGATGATTTTGTCACCGGTGACTGAGTCAAGGTTACCAGTGGGTTCGTCGGCAAAGATAATTTTGGGATTATTAACGATGGCGCGAGCGATACAAACACGTTGTTTTTGACCGCCTGAAAGGTCGTTAGCTTTGTTTGAAGCTTTGTCGTCAAGCCCGACGGTTTTTAGAGCGTCGAGGGCGAGTTTTTTGCGGGTGCGACGACGCGTACCGGAAATTTTGAGCGGCAAAAGCACGTTGTTTAATACGGTATCGTTAGCGTTCATAAAAAATTGCTGAAACACAAAACCGAACTCGCGGTTGCGCAAGCGATTGAGTTGGCGGGGTTTTAATTTATGACTATTGATATCGTTGATTTTAATAGTGCCGGTGGTGGGTTGGTCGAGTAAAGCAAGCAAGTGCATTAAAGTAGATTTGCCCGAACCGGATTTGCCAACGATGGCGATGGTCTCGCCGACGTTGATGGTGAGATTGATATCTTTGAGCGCCCGAAAGGCGGTAGATTTTTTGCCATAAGTCTTGGACAGATGGCTAACTTCAATTAGCGGTTTCATACTGTATATTATAACACACTAGCGTTTGTGAGATTTGGGAGTTTTACGTGGTTTAGTAATGTGACGCATATGGGGATAGGCGGAGAGTAGACGGCGAAAATGCCAACCGCGTTTCATCAAAGTCTGCCTAACTTCGTGGGCAAGTTCTTCGCTGGCATCGTAATCGAGTGTCTTGCCGACTTTGCGGACTTCAATGAGAACAGTGATGGAGATAATGGCGTCGGTGGCAAGAACAATGGCAAAAATTATAGATAGGGCGTGCAAGAGTGCGGGTGGAAAAGCGTCGAATAAGTCGAAAAATATGGGGTTAATACAAGTGATGACAAAAGTGCAGACGACGCCAAAGATAAGTAAAGTTTCGGCGCAAATGCGACCATTGAGATTGAGTGGGCGTTGGCTATAGTCCCACCAACGAGCGTGGAAGATTTTTTCTAGAATAAAACTAGTAAGGTATTCAAGCGTGCCGCAAACTAGAATAGAAAAACCAAATAGTAGGGGTAGATTGTCCATAAAGGGATCAAGCAAAACGGTGGCAAGTAAAACGCCGGTGCCGTAAATTGGTAAGTAGGGGCCGATGAGGAATCCACGATGAACGAAATGGCCAGCCTTAACAGATTTGATGATTGTTTCCATACACCAACCGATGATAGAGTAGGCGACGAAGAGAAGAAAGTATTTTTCGAGGTCGGTTAACATAAGATTATTATAGCACAAGCAGGAGTTGAATTTCTAGAGTGGGTATGATATTATAATGGTGGCGATGGACCGTCGCCAAGTGGTAAGGCACTGGGTTTTGGTCCCAGCATTCGCAGGTTCGAATCCTGCCGGTCCAGCCAAGAGGAGGGCAAATGATTAATTTTATAAGAAATCATAAAATTATTAGTGCCGTGATAGCGGCGAACTTAATAGCAATAATTGTGATTATGGTGGCGTTTGTAATCCACAATTCTAAGACTGCAACGATTGATATTCGTGCCGTACCGACTGAGGCCACAGTGAAGTTAAACGGTCAAGTGTACGAGAACTATACTTCACAAAATCTGATTCCCGGTAAATATACCGCTGAAATTTCGATGGAAGGTATGGAAACCAAGACGGTTGAATTAGATTTGGCAACCGATGATTTTTATAAGTTGTATGTTTATCTGCTAGATGCGGATGGCACATTCTCCTATTACGAAACGCACCCAAGTGAAGTGGATGCGTTGGAGCAGTTAGGGATTAATGACGCGGCGTTGACTAATTTTGTGGATAGGTATAATAGTATATATAGTATAGTGGATAAGTTACCGCTTCAGTTATATAATCGCACCGATGATCCAGCGACTACTTGGGGTGTGTATGTAGATCAATATGGTGTTTCGGCGAGTGATGAGATGGAAAATACTGAAGATAATTTGGCGGCCAAATGCCAGACGATTGTGTGTTTGGAAGCGTATGTTAATAATACCAGTAATGAAGTGGTGTATGATTTGATTCGCGAGGCGGGGTATAATCCCGATGACTATCAGATTACGTTTGGTAAAAGTGACTAGTTGAACTATTTCTTTTTATCGTCGTCGGTGTTTTTAGAGTTGGGGAGGCTGTTTTTGCCGTATTCGCTAGACGAGCCGGCGGTGGGGGTGGAGGTATTACAAATGTCGCCACCATTAAAAGCGCCACCTGGAATCAGCCAAGAAGCAATACTCCACATAGCGGCGTAGATAGCGAGACCAATGACAATTTCAAGGATGCGAGTTTTAGCTTTGGCCAGTTGTCCTGTATTGTCATGGGCCGTGATATACATAATGGCAGTAATAACCAGACCAATAACAGCTGCTATACCTACACCATAGGTTAGAATGGTTAGACCTAAATTAATAACCATCCAGACGCCACAACCATCATTGTCGTCTTCAACGCAACCGAAAAAATTAGTCTCTACTTGGCCTTCGGGGCAGGCGGCGTTTGCTGGTGTGGTAAAAACTAAAAAACTGCCAAGAAAAATGATTGGGAGTGCTAGCAGAGTTAGTTTTAGATATTTCATCTTACTTAAGATTATATAAAAAATACTTTGAATAGTCAATCTGTGATATAATTTTTACAGAGATGAAGAAGATAATTCCGGTTATAATCTTGGTTGCGTTAGTAATGCTAGTGGGGGGATTTTGGTGGTGGAAAAGTAGTGATTCTACTGATGGTAATGTTGTAATAATTACAACATCTTTTCCAGAATATGATGCAGTGCGGGCGGTGACCGGTGAAGCACCAAAGATGTTATTAAAACCCGGTAGTGATATTCATCATTTTGAGCCGACTCCGCAAGATGTGATTGATATCAAAAAAGCTGATTTTATTTTGTATGGTGGGGGTGAGTCGGAAACTTGGATGGATGATCTGTTGTATAATAACGATATTGATGATGATAAGGTTTTGAGCTTAGTTGATATAATAGAGCCAGATGTGGTTGGTGATGAAGAAGATGAGCACGTATGGACTAGCCCGGTAAATATGGTGGAGATTGTGGGGGAGGTGTGTGACGAATTAAGTGAAATTTGGCCGGAGCGGGCGGCGGAATTTGAAGAAAATGCGGCTAAATATATCGCTGAATTAGAAAAGGTTGATGCAGATTTGCGTGGTGTAGTGGATGGCGCAAGGGTAAAAACGTTGGTGTTTGCCGATCGGTTTCCGTTTTATTATTTTGTAAAAGAGTATGGGCTAAATTATGTGGCGGCGTTCCCCGGTTGTGCGGAGGAGACGGAAGCGAGTAGTAAAACGGTGGCGGAGTTGATCAATAAAATCAAGGCGGATAAACTGGGAGTGGTGTTAAAAATTGAACTTAGTAATGGTAAATTAGCAGAGACGATTGCAGATGAGACGGGCGTAAAAGTGATGGAACTGCATAGCGCACACAATGTGTCGCAGGCGGATTTTGATAGTGGTGTGACTTATGTCGACTTGATGCGGCACAATACCGAAGTCTTAAAAGAGGCGCTGAAATGAAAAGCGAAATTTTGCGGTTAGAAAAGCTGACGTTGGGGTTTGGTGAAAATATTGTGATTCGGAAGGCAGATTTAAAAGTCGAGCAAGGCGATTTTAGTTGTGTGGTGGGGGCGAATGGTTCGGGTAAAAGTACTCTAGTAAAGGGAGCGCTAGGATTAATCAAGCCAGTGAGTGGTAAAGTGGTTTTAAGACCAGATGTTAAAGTTGGCTATTTACCACAAGAGACCAATTTTGAGTTGAATTTTCCGGCGACAGTACGGGAGATAGTGTTATCGGGAGCGTTAGGCAAGATGGGGCGACGAATTTTTTATAATGATGCCGACCGCGAGATGATGCGAGCGCAGTTGAAGCTATTAAAAATTGCCGGGTTGGAGAAAAAGGTATTTAGCGAACTTTCGGGCGGACAAAAACAAAAAGTACTACTGGCGCGAGCGTTGATGGCGACATCGGAATTATTGGTGTTAGATGAGCCGTCGAATAATTTAGATTATGAGTCGAGGCGGGAGTTTTATGAGATTTTGTTGAAGTTGAATCGTCAGGGTTTAACAATTATGATGATTACACATGACCTCGATGCCGAAGATTTGATTGGCAATAAGGTGGTGGCGATTCAAAACGGCCTTGTTAAAACTTATGATACACATGAATATTTGGAGCAGTTTAAATGAGCGCACTGATGGAAATTTTTTCGTATGATTTTATGGTGAGAGCACTAGTGGTGGGTGTGATGATAGCTTTGGTAGCGGCGCTAATTGGCGTGCCGTTGGTGCTGAGACGTAGTTCAATGATTGGCGATGGTTTGTCGCATGCGGCGTTTGGCGCATTTGCGGTGGCGTTGATGGTGGGGGTACTGCCGACGGTTTTGGCGCTTATCATAGTCTTGATAGCGGCATTTGGAATTTTGTGGCTGAGCCGGCGGCGCCAGGTGTATAGCGATGCGATGATAGCAGTGCTGTCGGTATCAAGTTTGGCAATTGGGGTGTTAGCGATTTCGTTAGCGGGGGGTGTAAATATTGATTTAAATAGTTACCTGTTTGGCAGTATTTTGGCGGTGGGGAGTGCGGATGTGATAATGAGTTTAGTATTAGCGGTAACGGTGGTTATATTATATATAGTGTTTTTCCAGAAGATTTTTGCGGTGACTTTTGACGCAGAGTTTGCGCGGTCGGTGGGCGTAAGGGTCGGTTTTTATGATGCGATATTTGCGATGATTTGTGCGGTAGTGGTAGTGATCGGGATGAAACTGTTGGGCGCTTTGTTAATATCGGGGCTAATCATCTTCCCTGCCTTAACAGCGATGAGGTTGACAAAATCGTTTAAGTGTGCTATAATAGTAGGATGTATAGTGGCGGTGGTGGCCTTCTTGATTGGACTAGTATTATCTTATTTATTAGCTTTGCCGACGGGGGCAACGGTGATAGTGGTGAATTTAGTGATTTGGCTGTTTGCGGTAGTTTTCAATCGCTTTTTCTAGAGCTTCGTGACCGAGGACTGAACAATGGAATTTATGTTTAGGAAGATTGCCGAGATAATCATCGATAGTTTTGGCATCGATTTTTAGTGCTTCGTCGAGAGTTTTGCCTTTGGCGAGTTCCGAAAGTGCGCTAGTACTGGCAATAGCACTGGCGCAACCGTAAGTTTTCCATTTGATGTCGATGATTTTTTCGTCTTTTATCTTCAAAAACATTTTCATTTGGTCGCCGCAGATAGGGTTACCAACGACGCCTTCAGCGTCGTGGGTGTATTTAGATTCATCGCCCATGAGGAAGTTGCGAGGGTTTAAAAAATGTTCTTTGACTTTTTCAGAATAAACCCAGTCTCTAGATTCTTGTTTGGTGGTCATTTGACTCCTTTCGTTTTGATGGTGCTGATTTGTTGGAGGCGGTGGATAATTTTTGGTAGAGTTTTCATTACTTCATCGATATCTTGTTTGGTAGTATCAAGACCGAGTGAAAAACGGATAGAACTATGGGCGACTTCGGCGTCATTTACGGTAGCCATGATGACGTGGCTGGGTTTGCCATCGCCCGAAGCGCAGGCGGAGCCGGTGGAGATGGCGATGTTGGCCTGAGCATCAAGATAGAGCTGAATCGATTCGCCCTCGGCAGCCTGAAAAGAAACATTTAGGATGTTTGGCAAAATTGACGATAGGTTGCCATTGACATTGCTGAAGGGGATTTCTTTCAAGATGCGGTGGGCGAGTTCGTCGCGGAGCGAGGCGATTTTTTCGGCGTAAATTTTGGGGGTGTCGTGTTCACGGGCGTATTTGGCGGCGGCGCCAAAGCCGGCGATATTGGCGGTAGCATAAGTGCCGGCGCGGTGGCCGTGTTCTTGGTGGCCACCAATAATCAGAGGTTTGAATGGTGCGCCATCTTTGACATAGAGAGCGCCAATGCCGATTGGACCGCCGATTTTGTGAGCGGAGATGGTCATATAATCAACGCCTAAATCTTTGACATCGATAGGGATTTTGCCGAGAGCTTGGGTAGCGTCGGTATGGAAAAGTGTGCCGTGCTTGTGGGCGAGATGAGCGAGGCGTTTGATGTCTTGAATAGTGCCAAGCTCATTGTTGGCAAGCATAATGGAAATTAGCTTGGGGGATTTTTTGAGAGTTTTTTCGAAAAAACTATCTTTAATTTTTCCATACTTATCAACGGGGATTTCGAGGCAGTGGCAGCGGGCGCGAGCGGACGCGAGCACGCTTGCGTGCTCGATGGCGGAAACCGCCACGCATTGCTCGGCGAAAATGTTGGTAACAGTATTGTTAGCTTCGGAGCCGCCGGAGGTGAAGATAATCTCACTTGGTTTAGCGCCGATAAGCCGAGCAATGTCCGCTCGCGCTATCTCAATCACTTCGTGGGCGCGGTGCCCCGGAGTGTGAAGCGCTGAGGCATTGCCGGGAAAATTATCCATCACGTCAAGCATGGCTTTTTTAGCTTCGGGAAGTAAGGGGCTGGTAGCGGCGTGATCGAGATAAATCATATTATTCGGTCTTGATAATTTTACCGTGGTCGAGGTGGAGCAAGCGTTGATTACGAGAACCGCGGAATTTGCAGGTTAAATCACGCTGAGCGAGGATAAAAGGTCCGTCAATCAAAGCATCCAAAGAACAAAGAAAATCCCACTCATCACCGCCACGTTCGCGGATTTTTTCGTAAGTGTAGCCGGTAAATGACCAGATATTCCAACCGAGTTCTTTGCGCGCCCAGTCAGCAATCTCTTTACAGGCGACAGGTTGAAGAAATGGTTCCCCACCACAGAAAGTGATGCCGGCTTGGCCTTTGAGTTTGCTTAAACGCTCTTTAACTTCATCAATATCAACTAGAAATCCACCATCTAGGTCCCAGGTTTCGGGGTTCTGACAACCCGGGCAATGGGTGCGGCAGCCTTGGGTCCACAAGACTGCACGCAAGCCATAGCCGTTGACAATATTGTCATGTTCAATAGGACCCGATAGCCTGATTTTCATTACTTCTTCCCTTTCGATGAGGTTTGCTTGGCTTTGGCGGCTTCGCGGGCGGATTTCTCGGCGACGGTGTAGCAACCATCGACATTGTGTTTGACGCGGACGGCCTCTTCAGCGCGTTTGCCATCATTCCAACGTTCAAGTGAGCCGACGAGATAACCGGTGATACGGCGGAGGCGTTCAAATGGTACTTCGCCGTCGGTTTCGAGGCGACCACAAGACGGACAACGCTTGCCTTCGATGATGCCAGAAAAACCGCAGATAGGATCACGATCGACTGGATGATTAACCGAGCCGTAACCAATGTTGCAGTCGTGCATTTTACGAATTACTGCTTCAAAAGCTTCGATATTGTCGCTAGGATCACCGTCTAATTCAATATAGGTAATGTGACCGGCGTTACAAAGGTTATGGTAAGGAGCTTCAATTTCAATCTTATCGAAGGCTGAGATTGGATAATACACTGGCACATGGAAGGAGTTAGTGTAAAAGTCGCGATCAGTGACTCCTTTGATGGTGCCAAATTCTTTACGATCGATACGAGTGAAGCGACCAGCTAGACCTTCGGCTGGAGTGGCGAGTAGGCTAAAATTGAGTTTGTATTTTTTACTAAATTCATCGCATCTTTCGCGCATGTGAGTAATAATATCTAATCCGAGCTCGCGCGAGTCAGCGTCTTCGCCGTGATGCTTGCCAGTCATGGCAACTAGGGTTTCGGCGAGACCGATAAAGCCAATACTCAGGGTGCCATGTTTGATAACATCACGAAGTTTGTCGTTTGGTTTCAACTTTTCGCTGCCAAACCAGTTGCCTTCGCCCATTAAGAATGGGAAATTGCGTACATGTTGGTTAGCCTGAAATTCAAAGCGCTCTAGAAGTTCGTCTTTAACTAAATCCATTTTTTCGTCGAGCTCTTTATAAAAGCCTTGCCAATCAGCTTCCTTGCGTTCTCCTAGGCAGATGCCGTGTTTGATGCCGATGCGAACGAGATTGATAGTGGTAAAGGAAAGGTTGCCACGACCAGTAACAATGCCGTCACTTTCGGGAAATACGGAACCAAAGACGCGAGTGCGACAGCCCATAGTGGCAATTTCGGTACGATAATCACCTGGCTTGTAATATTGAAGATTAAATGGTGCATCGATGAAGGTGAAGTTAGGAAAGAGACGCTTGGCGGAAACTTCCATGCTGCGTTTGAAAAGATCGTAGTTGGGGTCTTCGGGGTTGTAATTAATTCCCTCTTTGACTTTAAAGATGCTAATCGGAAAGATTGGAGTTTCGCTGTGACCGAGACCGTTCATGGTAGCTTCGAGTAAGTTCTTGCTAACTAGGCGACCAGATGGGCTGGTATCGGTACCGAAGTTAATTGAGGTGAATGGAACTTGAGCGCCAGCACGTGAGTGCATGGTATTGAGATTATGGACAAAACCTTCCATAGCTTGTAAAGTTTCGCGTTCGACATCTTCGTTAGAGGCTTCAATAACTTTTGCGGGAACTTTAGCTTTTTTTAATTTTTCATCGTCACCGAACTTGGTATCATCGGCGATTTCAGCTTTTACTGGTTTATCAGCAAATTCGTTATATCTTTTGAGGTTGCGTTTTAGAGCTTTGCGGTAAGATTTGTCAACACCAGGTGCCATGGCGTAGTCAAAATTTGGGATGGATTGGCCACCGTGCTGTTCGTTTTGATTAGCTTGAAGAATGATGGCGGCGAGTGCAGCGTAACTACCAATAGAATTTGGGGTGCGTAAATGCCCGTGACCAGTGTTAAAGCCACCGTCTTTAAATAGTATAAGTGGGTCAGTTTGGCAACAAGTTAGAGTACCAGTGGCGTAAAAGTCAAGATCATGGATATGGATGTCGCCATTCTCGTGAGCTTTGGCGTGTTTAGGGTCGAGCAACATAGATTTAGCGAAGACTTTGGAGCCTTCGGCGCCGTATTGGAGCATTTTACCCATAGCAGAGTTGCCGTCGACATTAGCATTGCCGCGCTTGACGTCAGAATCTTCGGAAGCATCGGCACAAGAAATAGTATAATAAATTTTCATAAGATCTGATTTAGCGTCACGAATGCGACTGCGTTCTTGACGGTAAGAGATGTAAGCCTTAGCGGTTTTTTTGAATGAAGATTCAAGAAGAATTTGTTCGACTATATCTTGAATTTGCTCGATGCTAGGGGTGCGAGTTTTGATAGTTTCTTCGGCGCGTTTAATAACTTTGTCTGTTAGGGCTTTGGCGCGGTCGTGTTTAAATTCACCAGTAGCAAGACCGGCTTTGGCGATAGCGTCAGTGATTTTTTCGGAATTAAAGTCGACAATTTTGCCGTCTCGTTTGATGATTTTTTTGAACATAAAAATGACCTCCTTCACATACGTTCGTTTAGTTATTATTTTTTAGTTTTTTGACCTTGACACTATATTTAGCGTCTTAAAGGTATTATATGACACTATATATAGCGTGTCAATACAAAAATGGCTGTAAAATTTACAACATTAAACAGATTCGAGGATGGTTTCGCCGGCGGATTTATCAATAATTTGGAGATTGGCCATGAGACGTTGGTCTTCAAGAAAACGTTGGTACCATTTGCCTTCGGTTTGCCAATAGTGACTGTCGCTAGCGACGCAATAACTGCCATTAACCCAGCCCTCCAAGTCTTTGTCATTCGCAATTTGAATAAGCTGAGCGATGTCACCGACGGCAGTTTGAGAAGCGATCGAGTTAGAAGCGAACCAGTCAATTAGCGAATCACCGGCGGTTTCGTTGTGAAGATATTCGGCGGCGGCGCCGTTATACATACCCGGGTGGTCAATCATGGTGCCGCAGATTTTGAGTTGTCTTTCAAGATTACTACCAGATTTGATGGTGGGAGTGAGGGTGAATTTATCGGATTCAAATTGACCGCCGATGGCGATGATATGCTTAATGACATCTTCAATATCTTCGTTAAGTGTATCGGGGTCGGTGCCACCGTGTGGCAAACAGTCGCTGTTACCGGCGGCATTGTTGGCGCTGGCGAGCCAAGGGCAAACGCCGAGCTCACTATCAACACTAGTTTCGGCGATAGCAGAAGCAGAAGGCAAGATATTAGTAAGACTGGTAGATAAAAGTGAACTAGTTTGCGCGACGATACCGATGGCGGGATTGCTATAATTGGCAACTGCTAGTGGTACAAGATTATTGTAAAGCAGGCTGCCAAGAAAAGTGTATTGACTACTGGTGTCAAAGGGGCTAAGATGGGCGCGCTCATAGGCGGCTTGGTCGTCGATGGTGGTTTGTTTAACTTTGTTGTATTCGGCGAGTTTTTCAACACTCATGTATGAACTACCGCCGGCGCGAGCCCAAGCGTTAAGCTCGCTATTGGCGCCATTGACAATGCCAGCACCAACGGCAGGACCGGTAAGAGTATCTAGGGCGGCGTATTGCTGATCGATAGTGTTGGTAGCATCGTCGATATATTGGTCAATCCATTCCTGGACGCCAATGGTAACAAGGGCGCCACCGATGATACCAGTACCGATTTTAACGAAAGATGAGGTGCCGGCGGTAGCAACTGAGACTAGGATACCAGCGCCACTGGCGATAGTGGTGGCGGTGGTACAGGCGTGGAGGTCATCGACAGTGTTTTTGGCTTGGCTAGTAAGTTTTTCAATATTATAGTCAGAATTGGCGGCCACAGTATTTCCGTGAAGGCGCTGAACTTCTGGGGCGTCCATGGCAGTTTTACCATTTTCATCTGGTGTGGTGAGAAGATTAGATACTTGATTGATAGGGCTATAATTACCGGCTTCGGCTTGGGCTTTTTGGATGGCTTCTAAAATTGGTAAGAGTGAATATGAAGTGGCTCTTTGCGATTCCATGGTGTGGGCAGCAAGGGCGGTGGAAACGGCGAATTTGGCGCACTTATTACCAGCGTTAATACCGAGGCCAACTAATGATAAATGTTTTTTGATTTGTTCTCTAGTACTTTTTTTAGAAATAGAACTATCTTCGGAGCGTTGTTCAGATTCGCCTTCGGCGATAGTCTGGCCGTGAAGCTCAGGGCTGCGTTTTTTGACGGTTTCTCTGACCTCTTCTAATCTGGCGTTTTCATCGACATTGTCTTTGGTATTATCCCAGTCGGTAAAAACGTCGCGACTGATACCGAGACGTTTTAAGACTTTGGCGGTGATGGCGTCATAGGCGGTACTATAATGGCCAGCTGTAGACTCGGTGGCGGTAGTAAATTTATCAACAAATACCGCATCGTCAAAAGCTTCGTCGACGTTAGTGGTGCGAGTGTTATTATTGCCATCAGTGTAAGTAAAGGTTTGGTTTTTAGTATCGACTTTGATGCCGGCGGTAGTAAAATCTTGTTTCATTTTATCGCTGAGTTGATTGGTCTTGACAGCATACTTAGTGACCAACTTAACGCGGGCGTGATTGGCGACCCAAGCGACATCGTATTCTTCAATTAGGCGCATCGCCAGTGAAGTTGGCATAATGGTTTGAGCGAGCAAAATTAGACTACCACCGCCTAGCAAGATAGTGATTAAAATGGCGGTAATAAGAGGAGCTTTACGGTGAGCTTTAGGTTGATTTTTAGCGTTTTGACGCTTGCCAGTGCCGGTATAGATAAAATTAACGCTTTCGGTGACTGGATTGTCGAAAGGTTGCTCAAGATTACGCAAATTTTGCGATTTTCGAGAATTTAAAACTTTGGACTCTTGTTTTTTGAGGCGAGAAGCGGCTTTATCGATACGAGGGGACATATTATATATATTATACCACAAAATACTACTTTTTACCAGAGTTTGGAATGCGCACAACACTAGTAGAACCAGTAGCAGTGAGGTCGGTATCGGAGAGAGTAGTGTCGATGTGTAAGTCATTAAAATTAATCTTGGCGGGGCGAATTTTGTCGCCAATAGTGACTACACTAGAAGCGCCGCGAGTGCCGGAGCTAGAATAAGGTATGAGTTTAAGCTCGCTGGTATACTCAATGTCTGAAATAGTTAAACTATTATCGTTGGTGAAGCCTAAAATAGTATCATTTAGAGTAACTAAAGTTTTTTCAGCATTTTCGGTGTCAAAATTGATTTTATAGGTAGTGCCGTCTAGGGGTTCGGCTGAAGCATTATTGATGGTAGCGGTAAGCTCTAGAGTTTCGGTGATTTCAACATTAGCCGACATAGTACTGGAGTAGCCTTGGCTATCGGTAACTTTAACTTGAACAAAACCTGATGTGGGGGCAGTATAAGTGCGCGTGACGACTGGTTCGGTGCTGTTGGTCTCAAATTCGCCGTCAAAATCTAAATCCCACTCGTAGTGATCAATAGGATTAGTGGCGGTACTAGAAGAAGCGTCAAAAGTGATAGTATCGCCAATTAGGCCGTAATAATTGTCGTTTGAGAGCATGGCGATGGGGCGCTGAAGGATATACTGAGTGGAAGTGCTGTAATTATCGGTAGAATTAAAGACCGCGCCACCGGTAGCAGTGGTGATTTCGGTATAAGCGTCGGTTTCAGGAGTAATCATATAAAGATTGACTGGGTCAATTTCGAGGCTACGAGCGATTACCATTTTTTTAGTGACGCCGTTATGATCAGGGTCGTGAAAACCGGCGTCTGAAATACCGATGATAGTTTTGTTGGCGCCACGATGCCAACTGACTTGCCCCATTGTATAGTAAGCACAAGAAAGGTAGGATTCGGGTGAGTCGCCACCGCCTTCGGCTTGAAGATTATAGAGTTCGCGTTCGAAATCAGCTAGTGTACAAGTATCGAGGTCGCAATGAACTACTGGTAAAAAGGGGTCATGGAGATCGCGGTATTCAACGAGGGCGATATGACCGCCTTTGTCGAGAGTTTCACGAGCAAGTTTGATGGCTTCTAGCCGATAGCTATCAATTACTCCGGCCATTGAACCAGTAGTATCGAACATGATGACGGTGTCTTGATTAGTTTTAATATTAGTGTTGGCGCCGCTAACGGTTTCGGCGGGAAAGGCGATGGCGATTTTGTTGGCGATAATATAACTAGCATGAATATAGAGATTATTGGAAACATAGCTTAAATGATCATCAAGACTAGACTTAGTGCTACACATAATGTCGTTGTTATGGCACCAAGTGCCGATTCTAGTAAAATATTGGGGCGGCATATAGGGTTGGTGACTGCCTAAGATGCCTTCATAGTCATAACAATTAGGTGCGTAAGCTCGATAACTAGAAAGATTTTCGCCCTTACAGGCGTCTGGTATGCTACCGCGCTGGGGTTTGCCTTCGGGTAGGTAGATTTTAGGGTCGCCAAAAGTGGCGGCGTAGATAAGTTTATCAGCCGGGATGAGGGATTTTGAGATGGCTTTGCTAACAACTTGCGCACCTTGTGAGTAACCGCCGATGACAAATTTAGTGTATGGACAAGCTTTATTGGTTTTTTCAATGTAGTTTTGCAGTTCGGCGACGCCTTCGTCGACGCTGTCGCCGTAGGCGTAGGAGTCGCCACCACTGATGGCGGCGCCGATGAGATTAAAATAACCACTGATAGAACCGCTGACTGCGGTAGCGGTGTATTGATGGCCGTTTTGTTCGGCTGAGCCGAGTTCGTAAAACTCATATTGAAGTTTAGTGTTCTTAAACATATTGTCGAGTGAGGTGCGCCAAGCCGTGGCGTCACTAGCACCAAGATCGGCGCCCGAGCCACGAGCAAAAATAAATTTAACGTCATCACAACTAGATGCGTAAGTATTGTTAGGCATAAAATGAACAACTGGTGCTAAAGCGATGATGCTAGCTAAAATGATTTTGAAATAGTTTATCTTCATTAAGATACTCCCGATTATTTTTTAATTTTCGGGAGTGTAGCAAAACGAACTGCAAAAATCAAGCTCTAGCTCGATAAATTGTCTAAAAATAATGTTTTAAGATTCTTGAAGTTCTTTGAGCTTAGGATATTCTTCGATAAGAACCTTGATACAGCCGGCGATGGGGATAGCAATGATGGCGCCGAGTAGACCAAAGACATACATACCAATGGTAATAGCGATAAGGACGATAACTGGTGGTAACTGCAGAGCGTTTCCTTGAATTTTGGGGGCGATAAAGTTGTTTTCGACTTGTTGGTATAGAATGTAGAAGATAGCAAAGACGACGCCGGCCAAGGGGTTACTAAAGAAGATAATTAACGAGACGAGGACACAGCTGATGATGGGGCCAAACATCGGAATAAGGTAGAAGATAATCATAATGAGGCCCATTGGGATCGCGAGGTCGCTTGAAAAGCCAAAGATGAGTGACATAATAAAGACAGCGAGAGCGGTCACACAACCGTCTAGTACGGCTACCAAGAGTTGTTTAGAAACATAAGTGGCGATGACGTCTTTCATGCGGCTAACGACATGTCTGGCGGCTAAGACCTTTTTCTTTCTATTAGAGTCGCGACTTTCGGAGCCAACGAGCTTCCAAAAACCGGCCATCAAGCTCTTCCCTTCTAGAAGGAAGAAAAGTGTTAAAACTAATGCAAGGATAGTAGCAGTGACGATAGACGCTACGGTACCAATACTATTGACAATGGTGCCACCGACATTGCTAAAGACTGTAGTGGAAAAGTTTTGCAAAGCGTTGAAAATTTCGCCGTGCAAATCTTTGATGCCGATGCTTTCGCCGAAACTGTTGATGCCCTCCCAGCCACCAATGGTGTTTTGGAAAGTGTCGGGAAGTTGGGAGATAAACTTGCTAGTTTCACTAACTACCACTGGGCCGATGACTGAAATAATTAAGACAATTGCTACCATGACTACAGAAAAAGCGGCAATGGCCGAGAGTGCGGGGCGATCTTTGTCTTTGTCGATTTGATCGATACGCTTAGCAAAGGGTTGAATAGCGATTGCGAGAAAGGCGGCGATGCCAACGATAATCAGGCCGGTAAAAGCCTTGGCGATGAACAACATAGCCAGAACAAAACCTAAAATTACTAACCAAAAACGGATAAAGGTTTTAGTGTCGACTTCAATCTTCTTGCTCATGTGATTATTATACCATAAATCTTTTAGGAATTTTTAAGAAAAGTGTTATAAAATAAGGTTATGAGAATATTGTATGTAGAAGATGAAAAATTATTAGCCGATGCGGTAATCCACTTATTAAATAAAGCCGAGATTGCGGTTGATTGGGCGAGTGATGGTGAAACTGGATTAGAACTAGCGATGAAACCAAATTACGACTGTATAGTATTAGATATTATGCTACCAAAGTTGTCGGGGATAGAGATTTTAAAAACAATTCGTCAGCAACAAGTAGAAACGCCGGTGATTATGCTATCAGCACTGAGTGAAGTTGATGATAAGGTGCGCGGGCTTGAACAAGGAGCAGATGATTATTTAGCGAAGCCTTTTAAAACTACTGAGCTAATCGCGCGGATTAATGCTTTGTGCCGTCGACCACCACTTCAAACTACCAAAACTTATAGTTTCGGCGATTTAACTTTTGACGTCGATAATCGAACCTTAAATGACCGAGCATTGACTAGTAAAGAAGCTGATTTAATGGAGATTTTAATTAAAAATCCTGATCAAGTACATAAAAAAGCGGCTTTATTAGCACACATTTGGGGTAATGAAGCAATAGCCGAAGATAATTATGTGGAAGTTTATATTAGCTATCTGCGTAAATGTTTAAGAGGGCTAAACTCAAAAGTGCAGATTAAAAGTTTACGCGGACTAGGATATAAATTAATTTTAAAAGACGATGTTTAGAAATTTACGTAATAATTTTGTTTTAACTAATGTGATTTTTTCGACAGCAATCTTGCTGGTTTCGTTTGGTAGTATCTATTATATTGCGGCGGTGACGGCAGGTAACCGACCGCCAGAGCTAGACAATTATACTAGTTATACTAATGACGTACATAATATTATTAATGAAAGGATTGATGCCGAAAGACAGGCGGCGCTCAATACTTTGTTAATTACACTGATTGTGGTGGGTGGATTGATTGAGTTTCTAGTGGTGGCATTTTCGTATTATTTTGCCGAAAAAGCGATTGCGCCGGTTAAAAAAGCTTATAATCTACAGAAAACTTTTATTGCTAATGCGAGTCACGAAATTAAAACACCATTAGCTAGCATTCAGGCCAATTTGGAGGCGGCGGATATCACAGGCAATCGTTTTATTGACAATATTGAATATGAGACCACTAAATTAGCACAGCTCAACCAAGAACTATTGGAACTTGCTAAAGCTGATAATATTAGTGAAAATGTCGAGGTGGTAGAAACTGATTTAAATAAATTAATTGAAGACAATATTAAACCTTTGATGCCGCGGATTGAAGAGCGCAAGATAAAATTGGATTATAAAAATAATAAAGCGAAAAAAGTGAAGTTAAATCAAAAAGATCTAGCGCAGATTTTTAATATTTTGCTAGATAATGCGATTAAATATTGTGATCATCAGATTAAGATCAAATTAACTGACAATACTTTGACGATTGCCAATGATGGGGTAAAAATTAAAAAAGCTGATGAAATGCAGATATTTGAACGATTTTATCAAACCGATAAATCTAACGATGGCGTGGGGTTGGGGTTAGCAATTGCAAAATCGTTAGCAGAACGTAACCATTGGGAGCTTACTGCTTCGAGTGGTAAACTGACGACATTTTTAGTTCGTTTTAAGGTTTAATGAATATAATAGAGTAGTTAATTAAATGAAGGGATACTATGTTTAAAAATCTTTTTAAGCGTTCGTGGCTGTCGGTGACGCGGAAATTGAGCCGTACAATTATCATTGGCTTGGTGTTGTTTGCGATGGGAAGCCTGATGCTGGCCACAATAATTATTAAATCGGCTGTTAATGAATCTACGGAGTATGCTAAGGAGACTCTGGGAGCCACGGTTTCTTTACAGGCTGATATGTCGAAGTTGCGCGAAGAGCGTAAATCTAGCGATGATAAGGATTTTGATCCTAGCAAAATGTTTGAACGTCCAGCGGTGACTAAATCTACGGCTGACAAAATTGCCGATTCTGACTATGTTAAAGATTACACATATAGCATTTCTGCTACTGCTGATGCTGATAGTTTGACGGCAGTGGAAAGCAAGGGCCCTAGTATGGGTGATAATAAGGGTGGTTCATTTGGTAATTTTGGCGGTAAGACTGATGATTCGTCTGAAACAACTACTGGTGATTTTACGATTTCTGGTATCAATGGTTATGCCTATATTGATGGCGTGAGTTCGGGTACACTTACCATTAGTGACGGTACTTATTTTAACGAGGGCGATACCGACAAGATAATGGTTTCGGCCGATTTAGCGGAAGCCAATAATTTAAGTGTGGGTGACAAGATTACCTTTAAGAATGTTTACACTAACAAAACTGCGCAATTAACTATTATAGGGATTTATGATTCGTCATTGAACTTTAGTAACGCCAATACTATTTATATGAATATTGACACAGCGGCGAAGTTTTTGAGTAATGATGATTATAATAAGGGTGATTTTGATGTTGAAAGCGTGAGTTATACTATGAATAACGCCGAAGATATAGAAGCCTTTATCAGCGAGATTAACGAAAATTATCCGGAATTAGCTGAGGCTAATATTACTGCAAGTGAAGACACTAGGGTTTATGACCAAATGGTGGGACCGATTGAGTCGGTGGGCTCGTTTGCGACGACGATTCTAATTATTGTGACAATTGCGTCAATAATTGTAATTACATTAATTGTGACAATTAATGTAAAAGACCGTCGTTATGAAATGGGTGTACTACTTTCGCTTGGCGCCAAGAAGATTAATATTATCGGTCAAATTTTCGTCGAGATTGCAATGATAGGAGCAGTAGCATTTGGGTTAAGCGCTTGCGTGGCTACTGCGCTAGCGGACGCAATGGGGCAAACGATTCTTGAAGCGCAAGTTGCCAATACTACCGAGAACTTTGGGCGCCCGAGTGGTGGTCCTAGTGGCGATATGTCAATTCCGAGTGATTTTAAAGGCGAGATGCCTGACGATAACCAAAATTATTCTATTGATATTCATGCGCAACCAATTGATTTCTTGCTACTCTTTGTCTGTGGCTATGGTGTGATTATTCTGGCTCTACTGGTGCCATCGATTAATATCTTACGTTATCAACCTAAACAAATCCTTCAAGGAAAGGAGTAAACTATGTCAAATAAGAAAATACTTGAAATTCAAGATTTAAATTATACCTATAACGATCAGGCTGAGCCGACTGAGGTACTAAAAAATATCAATGCTAAATTTGAACCCGGTAAACTCTATGCGATTCGGGGTGAGTCAGGTTCGGGTAAAACCACCCTACTATCGCTACTTTCGGCGCTTGACCAAATTCAATCCGGTGATATTACCTATGGTGGTAAATCGATTCGTGAAATTGGTCTGGATAATTTTCGTCTGCATTATGCTAACATTGTGTTTCAAAGTTATAATCTAATTAAATATATGACTGCTAAGGAAAATGTGGAGGTGGCGATTGATTTTGCTAAAAGTCAAGATGACCCAAATAAATATTTAAAGCAGGTAGGATTGACGGAAGCCGAGGGCAAGCGTCTAATTAATAAGCTTTCGGGTGGACAACAGCAACGCGTGGCGATTGCGCGGGCGCTGGCTAGTAATACGCCGATTATATTTGGTGATGAGCCCACTGGTAATCTCGACGAAGATACGGAAGCCAAAATCATTAAGATTTTTAAAGATTTGGCCAAAAAAGATCATAAAATTGTGATTTTAGTAACACATTCCAGCAAGGTTGCTAGCCATGCCGATGTGGTTTATAAACTTTCGCGTGGTAAATTAACTAAAGAATAATTACCACTCGATTTCGGGGAGGTGATTGACCTTTAGGAATTCGTTGGTTTTGCTAAAATGGTGGTTGCCAAAAAAGCCGGCGTGAGCAGATAAAGGTGAAGGGTGGACGCTTTCTAAAATAAGATGTTTAGAACTATCAATTAAAGGTTTTTTACTGCGCGCATCGCGTCCCCACAGAATAAATACTAGGTGAGGGCGGGTATCGTTGAGATATTTAATGGTGGCTTCGGTGAAAATTTCCCAACCTTTGCCACGGTGACTGCCGGCTTTGTGTGCTTCTACGGTCAAGACGTTATTTAGTAGCAAAACGCCTTGTTCTTGCCAATGGCCGAGATAGCCGGAATTATTATGATGCTGGCCGATATCGTTATCGATTTCTTTATAGATATTAATTAAGGAAGGGGGGATAGGTTGTGATGGTGGTACAGAAAAAGCTAGACCATGCGCGGCGCCCGGAGTATGATACGGGTCTTGACCAAGAATTACTACGGAAACTTTGTCTAGGTCAGTGGTGAAAGCGGAGAATACTAAGGATTTTTTAGGAAATACTGTAGTGGTTTCGTAGGCTTGGTGGAGAAATTCACTTAATTCCTTGAAATAAGGTTTGTCAAATTCAGCTTTTAAAAATGGTTGCCAACTTTCGTGCATTTAGATTTTGTACTCCCAGATTGGACCGTTAGCGGTGTCGTTAATGATGACGTTTTGCTTTTCTAACTCGGCGCGGAGTTTGTCGGCGGTAGCAAAATCTTTGTCTAGGCGAGCCTGCTCGCGTTGCTTAATGAGATCTTTTAAGCTATCGGCAATATCGGGTGTATCTTCAATCAGATTTAAACCAAATAGTTCGTCGACTGTTTGCCAGTCGGCGAAACTTAGGTTGCTGTTGTCAATTAATGAGAACGCGGCGGCGGAGTTAAGGTTGTCATTGAGATGTTTAAGGAGCGAGGATTTGAAGGTTTTTTCGTGAGAAGCATTGTCAGTTTGATATAGTAAAGCAATTCTACTACGCCAATTGAGACGGCGTTGTTTGGCGGCGGCGAGGTCTTCAAAAGTGAAATTACGCTCGCTTTGGTAATGCCCTTGCAAAATCCACATTTTGAAATCGAGGGGTGAAAATCCGCGTTCTTTTAAATCTTCCAGGGTGTAAATATTACCAAGAGATTTGGAAATTTTGTGACCGTCAATAGTGATAAAATTACAATGAAGCCAAAAATTGCTGAGTTTAGTATCAAAAGCGGCTTCGCTTTGAGCGATTTCGTTAGTGTGATGTACTGGCACGTGGTCGATACCGCCGGTGTGGATATCGATAGGTTCACCGAGTTCGGTGTGGATGATGGTGGAACATTCGAGATGCCAGCCGGGGTAACCGGGACGACCAAGATAATTCCAGCGCATGGCGTGAGTTTCGCCCGGTTTAATAAATTTCCAGACGGCAAAATCGGAAGGATGAAGCTTGCCGGCGTTAAACTCGACCCGAGCGCCGGCTTGTAGGTTTTTAAGATCTAGTTTGGCAAAATCGGCATAACGCGGAAAGTGATCGGTGTTAAAATAAACGCCATCGGGCAATTCGTAAGTAAAACCCTTTTTGGTTAGCAAATCAACTAGT
This sequence comes from uncultured Candidatus Saccharibacteria bacterium, assembly GCA_964394555.1. Lineage (GTDB taxonomy): Bacteria > Patescibacteriota > Saccharimonadia > Saccharimonadales > Saccharimonadaceae > Nanosyncoccus. Next base: position 77,375 of record CAYMXW010000001.1, read on the forward strand.
TTGATGTCCTCTTCGATATAGTCAGTGGCGCGGGTGATTTTGCTAGGTTTGATTAGATTGAGACTGTAAAAACTGGTGAGAAAATCTTCAATATAGTAATCAGCGATTTCCCAAACAGTTTTGTGTTCGCGCGCAGCGCCTTTTTCAAGTTTATCTTCGCCCTCGTCAGCGTCAGATGATAAATGGCCGACGTCGGTGATGTTAAGAATACGATTGACATTGTAGCCGTTAGCTTGAAGTGTGCGGATAAGTAAATCCCAGTAGATATAAGAAGCGTAGTTGCCAATGTGGGGGTGACTGTAAACGGTGGGGCCGCAAGTGTAAATTTTGACTTCGTCCTTATTAATAGGGACAAAAGTTTCAATTTTGCGGGTAAGGGTGTTATATAGTTTCATGTTCGAGATATTCCTTTAGTGCTAGTTTTATTTTATCACGTTTTGAGGGTGAAATGTCGTGTTGGGCAGTGACCTGTTCGAGTTTAACAAAATTAGAATTGGTTTTGGCGATATCGCTGAGGTTGGCTTGAATGACTAGAGGGTCAAAACGACCGTGTATGATGACAGTAGGGATGGTGAGATGTTTGAATAGTTGGTAGTTTTGATGGTTTAAAACGATGTTTTTCATGGAGCGTTCAAAAGCGGTAGTTTTGAGGTATTCGGCGCGAAAGCTGGAAACTTTTTGGACGAAATTAGCGAGAGTTTTAATAATTGGATCTTCGGCGATTTTGGGTAGAGTGTCGTAAGATTTTTGATAAAATTTGTCGGGTAGTTTGGCGGCTTCGCTGGCTTTGAGTACGGGTGGTGATACGAGAATCAGGCGAGCGATTTTTCCGGGATGGTTAGTAGCAAAGTTAGCAGCGATGAGTGAGCCCATAGAATGCCCGACCAGAATAATAGGCGTTTTAATGCGTAAGTGCCGAATAGTTTTTAAGAGAGCTTTGTTATATTCGTCGTAATCGTAATTTAGCCAATCAGCGCGCAAGGCTTTACCAAACCCGAGCAAATCAAGCGTGATAAAACGAAAATTTTTGAGACCACTATCTTTAACAAAAGTGTTAGTAGTGGGATACCAAGTGGCGGAGGTGGCGGCGATACCGTGTAAAAAAATGACCGTGAATTTAGCATCTTTGTTACGTGAATCGAAAGTGCGTTTGAGTTTGATGGGATTTTTAAGAATTTTGTACCAAAAATAAGTGATGAGATTATAAAGTTTAGTTTTCATTTTGAGGTAGGAGCTTAGGAATTAAGTTGATTAAATCGGCCAAGACAGTTTCGTAGTTAGTGTCATAAGTGCGAAAACCGGCAGCGTAAGGATGGCCGCCACCGCCAAAGAATTCGGCGATTTGGTCGGCAATGGGGGCTTCGGTATTAGTACGAATTTTGCCGGTAAGTTTGCCGTCGGGATAAGTTTTGATGGCGATACAAACTTTGACGTTTTCGACCATGCGCATTTCTTCAATTATCAGCACGCCTGGATTGTATTCGTCGGAATAATTTTTGATATCATCAAACGGAATAAGTACTGTGGCGAGAGCGTCGTCAAGTGAATAATCGATGCGCTTGATGAGATCGGCTTTGTAATCGAGAATGCGCTTGGATTTTTTCATAAATTCGTGGCGACGTTCTTCGAGCTCGCTGATATTGGCGCCAAGGTCGACTAAGTTTGCGACATCGAGGAAAGTTTGAGAGGAGACTGAGGCGCTAGTGAGGCCTAGAGTGTCAGAAAGGATGCCTTGTAGTAAGACTTCGGCGGTAGGTTTATCGATAGGGAGATTTTCGGCGAGAGCAATTTTATAAATTAGGCTACAACAGGCCGGTAGGGTTTCAATGATAGATTGGTGCGGAAAATCTAAATCATCAGCAGTTTCGTGATGGTCTAATACTAGGACGGGAGCAGAATAAAGGCGATTTTTAGCGGCTGGATCTTCGAGAACTTTGGAAAGGAGAATCTTAGCTGCGGTATCAACAATAATGTAACCATCGGCTTTGTAGTCGAATTCGTTGGTGACTAGTCCCCAGTCGGAAAAATAGCGTAAGTATTTGGGAATATCAACCGGACAGTAAAGAGTGGTCTCGATGTCTTTGAGTAAATAACTGAGTGCGATGGCCGAACCAAGCGAATCACCATCGGGATTCTCGGCCTGAATGATGCAAATTTTTTGCTTACCCTTAATAAAATCGGAAAACATATCGTACATACTCTGTTATTATAACACATTTTATGTTATACTAAAAATATGGAAATAGTTATGATTATAATTGGGATGGTAATAGTTGGTTTGCTGGTGGTGTTATTGATACGCAAACCTAAGGCTAATATTGATACTTCTAAACTGGAAGAGCGCTTGATTCGAGTGGAGGGGCAACTCGATAAGATTAATCCAAAAATTGAGCAAGAGTTTCGCGAAAATCGCAAAGAAATCACCGAGAATTTGCGTCACATAGAGAGTAGTAATGAGAAGAAGCTAGATGAGATGCGTGAGACAGTGGATGAAAAATTGCAAAAATCGGTTGAAAAACGATTCAATGAAAGTTTTAAGACAATATCAGGTCAGTTGACACAAGTATATCAGGGACTGGGCGAGATGAAGAATTTAGCGAGCGGAGTGGGTGATTTGAAAAAAGTGATGGAAGGTGTGAAAACGCGTGGGATTTATGGTGAAGTGCAGTTAGGGGCGATTATCGCGGATGTTTTGACGGCTAGTCAGTATGAAGAAAATATTGTGACGAAAAAAGGCTCAAATGATCGAGTGGAATTTGCGGTGAAGATGCCTGGTAAAGAAGAAACAGTGTATTTGCCAATAGATTCAAAGTTTCCGGTAGAAAATTATTCGCGGCTAATTGCGGCTTATGATGCTGGTGATAAGGAGTTGATTGTAAAATCGCAAAAAGCTTTGGCGACTGATGTTAAAGAGCAGGCAAAAAAGATTTCAACTAAGTATATTGACCCACCGATGACAACGGATTTTGGTATGATGTTTGTGCCGACTGAGAGTTTATATGCGGAGATTTTGCGGATTCCGGGACTTTCGGACGAAGTGCGACAAAAATATCATATTGCGATTGCAAGTCCGTCGACTTTGCCGGTGATGTTATCGGGACTTTTAATGGGCTTTAAGACGGTAGCTATTGAAAAGCGTTCTTCGGAGGTATGGCAGACTCTAGGCGCAGTAAAAACGCAGTTTGGTAAATTTGGTGATTTGTTGGAAGGTGTACAGAAGAAATTACAAGAGTCGGCGAACAAGATTGAAAATGCCAAGACGACTTCGCGGCAAATCGAGCGTAAACTCAAAGACGTTGAATCACTCCCAGAAAGCGAATCGATTAAACTAATCGGCGAACTATAACTCTGTACGATTCTCTAACGAGGCGCTGAGAGTGATTTGATCGGCATAGGAGAGGTCGACGCCGAGCGGGAGCCCGCGCGCGAGGCGAGTGAGTTTGAGGTCGGGATATTTTTCGCCGAGTAGTTTTTGGAGGAGTAGAGCAGTTGATTCCCCTTCCACCGAAGGGTTAGTAGCAATAATTATTTCTTTTACTTGGTCGGTTTTAATACGAGCAATTAATTCGTCGATATGGAGTTGGTCGGCGGTGATGCCATCAATTGGTGAGATAGCGCCGCCAAGTACGTGATAGGTGCCTTTATAATCTTTGGTTTGTTCAAAAGCGTAGATATCAAGTGGTTCTTCGACTACTAATACGGTAGTTTTGTCGCGTGTGTCGTCGGTGTAGAGCGGGGAGATATCTTCGGAGGCGTCAATTAGTGCAAAAGTAATAGGACAAGATTTAACACCTGAGTGGAGGTTTTTTAGAGCTTCAGCGATGTTGTCGGTAACACTAGTAGAATTTTTGAAAAGATAGTAAGCGTAGCGTTCGGCGGTACGCGAACCGACGCCCGGTAAAAGTCCGAGCGCGTCGATAGCGTCTTGAAGAGCCTGAGGTAGCATTACAAACCAAGATTACCAAGACCACCCATCAGGGGCTTCATTTTTTCGGTGGCGATTTCTTGAGCTTTGGCGTAGCCGTCGCGCATACAGTTTTCGATCCAGCGCTCTAATTCGTGGATGTCATCAAAATCAATTTTTTCGGGGTCGAGTTTGACTTTTTTGATTTTTAGTTCGGCGCTGATTTGGACGACGACCGCGCCGTCGCCGGCTTCGACTTCAACGATTTCGTTTTTAAGTTCTTTTTGTGCTTTGCGTAGTTGGTTGACCATTTTCATTTGGTCCATGGTTTGGCCCATAAATTACTCCTCTTCGTTAGATGTATATAGATATATTCTAGCAGAATTATCAGATTTTGGCGAGGTGATAATGCGATAAAGTTGACCGGAATTGCTAGCATTACTAAATTCGCCGAGGGTGGCAAGATGATGTGTGTAGGTGAGCGGAATAGTATTGGTGACATTAAAACCGGCAGTTTCGTTTAAAATGTGGTAAAAATTATATTCGGTGTCGGAATTGATTACAAGAACATCGTTGGGACTAACATTTTCGTAAATTAGGCTAATATCGTTATTAAATTGATCGGCGACATTGGGTGTGTAGCGATAGCCAAAGATAAAGTGAGACATATCGGAAATGATGATGATACCTAAAAGAAGGCTGATTGGTAAGATGGCAAAAATTCGTGCGTAAGGGTTTTCAGGAAAGAGATTGTACCATTTTTCGAGAATATAACGTAGGCCGTGGGCTATCAAAATCGCGAAGGGCAAGATGAGTAAAATTGCAGCTTCGGGGCGGAGGCCGGCGAGCGCGATGGAAAAAATGATAAAACAAGAAGCGATGGCGTTGCGGGAGGCAAAAAAGCCCTTAGTAGTAGAAAGTAGACCGACAAAAGCGAGCGCAAAAGAACCGAGTCCAATAAGGGGCGAAAGCAGAGTACTATCAACGCCACCGCCCCAAGAGAAGAAGGGCGCAAAGGCTAAGCGAAGATTGTCGAGAAATGTATTGATAGAGAAGTTATCAGTTAGAAGTAGACTAGAAATTAATGCTGGTTGTTTGATACAAAGTAAAGTTAAAGTAGTGAGACCAGCAACGATGATGGCGATGGTGGTAAAAAGGGCGATTTTGGAAAGTTTTTTGACGGTGAAACGAAGATGGGGGTTGAAAATGGCAAATAAAATGATAAAAATCGCAAGATAAACTAGGTGGGGTGTGAATAGTGATAAGAGTAAGGCAAAGGCAAAGGCGAGAGCATAAAAAGAACTGGGGTGTTTATCGCCTTGAATTTTGGAGCCGAGCCAAAGGAGAAAGGTGGGCCAAAATACTAGCATAATCAGCGGAGTGCCGGAGCCAGCGAGAAAGAGGAAGGGGGCGGAAAATACAGTAATCACGGAGGCAAAGAGAGCAACATTACTTTTAAACCAACGGTTGAGCAATAGAATTAGCAGTAGGCCAAGCAGAAGCCCAATGAAGATACTAGGGAGTTTGACGGAATAAATCGAGAGACCGAAGAGTAAAATGGAGAGTTTTTGTAAAATATGGTAAGGTAAATCAACGATATTACCATCAGCAAGCGAGGTAAAATGGATGTTAAATGAAGTGGTAGCAGATTCCATCTCGGCAGCAGAAAGGCCGGCGGGCGTTAATAACGGCAAAAAGATGACGGTGGCGGCAAAAGCTAAGCCCAATATGATATAGCCGAGAACAAAACGATAGCGATAAAGCCAAAGCCTGGAAATAATGATTTTCTTCACTTAACCATTATACCACAGTTGGCGCTTAAACGCTATTTTATGGACACACTCAAGGCCGTTCGGCCAAGCTTACGGTCCATAAAATAGCGTTTAAGCGTCTTCTCTAGTCTTGTCGAGCGACATAAAGCGCAGCAACTCGGGGTGGAAGTAGAGTTCGACTTTGCCAACAGCGCCGTGGCGGTGTTTGGCGATGAGGAGTTCGGTGATGTGGGTTTCTTCGTAATCGTCGTCGTTTTGGCGGTAGTAATCAGGGCGATGTAGGAACATTACAAGGTCGGCATCTTGCTCGATAGAGCCGGATTCGCGGAGATCAGAAAGCACGGGGCGTGGATCTTCCCTACCGGTAACACTACGTGAGAGCTGAGCTAGAGCGACGACGGGGATTTCGAGTTCGCGAGCGAGAGTTTTGAGACCACGCGAGATTTCGGTGACCTCTTGGACGCGATTGCCGGCATAGCGGTCGGAACCTTGAATAAGTTGGAGATAATCAACTAGAACGATGCCGATATCGTGGTCGTGGACGGCGCGGCGGGCTTTGTTGCGCATTTCGAGGATAGTCATGTTAGAAGTGTCGTCGATATAGATGGGAGCTTCGTCCATTTCGCCGAGCGCATCGCCGATTTTAGCAAAATCGTCGTCGTTAACATTGCCGGTGCGCAATTTCCAGTTATCAACACCTGATACATCGGAAATCATACGATCAACGATTTCGTTGGCGGCCATCTCCATTGAGAAAAAGAGGACGCCTTTTTGGTTGATGGTAGCGATATTATAAGCTAAATTTTGAGCAAAAGTAGTTTTACCCATAGCAGGACGAGCGCCAACGATAATAAGATCGCCTTTTTGAAAGCCGGCGGTTTTCTTGTCGATGTCGGCAAATCCAGTTTTGAGACCGCGCAGAGCGCCCTTGTTTTTGTGAAGGTCTTCGATGCGGTCGTAGGCGTTGGTGAGGAGATCGCCGAGTGCGACGTAGTCTGATTTGACGGTTTGGTCGGAAACTGCGAAGAGGTCTTTTTCGGCGCGACCGACGAGTTCGTTGACTTCGGCATCGTCGGCATAGGCTTTTTCGACGATGGCGGTGCCGGCATTAATTAGGCGACGACGGATAGCAGCTTTTTCGATGAGTTCGGCGTAGGCGGCGGCGTGCGAAGGGGTGGCGACGAAATTAGTAAGTTCGGTAAGATAGGGGGCGCCACCGACAGATTTAAGCGTTTTTTGGCGACGCAGTTCGGCGGTGAGCGTGAGAAGGTCTACGGGCTTGTGTTGGTCGTAGAGTGACAACATGGCTTTGAAAATATTGCTGTGTTTGGTTTCATAAAAATCAGCAGGAGAAATCAAGCTAGAAACTTCTGGTAGAGTAGTATCAGAAAGTAGCAACGCGCCAAGTAAGGACTTTTCGGCGTTGATGTCTTGGGGCGGAATACGACCTTCTCTAGAAGGGGTTTGATTCTCCATTTGTGACCTCCTGTATATCTCCCATTATAGCAGAAATTTTGGAGAGTGTGGGGTCTTTTTTGGGTTGGTCTGGTTGATGATCGGGCGATTCAACGATGATATTGAACCCAGAAATCTCAGCTAGGAGCTGTTTGCGTTTGTCGCTGCTGACGAGTTTGTAATTGGTCTGGTTAGGAGCGTAGAGATGTAAAGAATTGCCGGTGAGCTTAAAAGTGAAGTTTTTAAGCATGGTGGCGATGCCGGTATTTTTGGCTTTGACGCTATCTAGGAAGTCAGACCAGTTGAAAGTGTTTTGGGATGCGGGGGTGGCGTTGATAGATGGAGTGGTAGATGTAGGTACGGTGGCTACGGGCGCAGTAGTTATGGGTGTAGTGGTAGTGGGTTTAGGCGGAGCAAGGTTAGCTGTGTCGCCAAGCAGAGCAACGGTGAGTTTGGCTTCGAGAAACGGTGGTTTGATATCAGAAAGTTTGGCTAGTAAATCAATAGAGTCCGGCTTGGGGTGGTCTAGAATATGTTTAATGAGTTCTTCGATTAAAATTTCGATTTTGATGCCGGAATTTAAGATTTCTTCAAGAATAGTAGCGGTGGTAGCAAAATCATGACTTTTGGCGCTAGCGAGGAGGTTTTTAATGTTTTGCTCATCAGGTAGCCCGAGGGCAGAAATGACATCATCGGCGGCGATATTATCTTGGGGCAGAGCGGAAATTTGGTCAAGCAAAGAGAGGGTGTCGCGAAATGAACCGCCGCCACGATTGACAATGATTTTAAGTGCTTCGGTGTCGATGTTGAGATTTTCTTGGCTAACTACTGTATTGAGAAAATCAAGCATGGTATCGGGGTCGGCAAGTTTAAAATTATAAACTTGGGAGCGCGAACTGATGGTGATGGGAACTTTGTGGGCGTCAGTGGTGGCCATAATGAAGATGACATGCGCGGGCGGTTCTTCGAGGGTTTTAAGGAGAGCGTTGAAGGCGGACTTGCTGAGCATATGGACTTCGTCGATGATATAGATTTTGTATTTGCCCTTAACTGGGGTGATGATAGACTTTTCGCGTAGTTCCCTGATGTCGTCGACGCTGGTATTAGAAGCGGCGTCGATTTCAATGATGTCGAGATATTCGTCTTCGACTTGGTAGTCAAATTGGTTGATGGCGTGAGCAAAAATGCGGGCGACCGAAGTCTTGCCAGTGCCGCGCGGACCAGTAAATAGGTAGGCATGAGAAATCTTACCGGTTTTAAGGGCTTGGCTGAGTGCGGTGGTGACTTGAGATTGCCCCACTACGTTATCTAGAGTAGTGGGGCGATATTTACGGTATAAAGCTAGACTCATTAAAGCGCGGCCTCGACGGCAGCCCAAGTAGCGTCCTCATTGTTAGCAGGAATAACCACGGAAGCTTGCGAGCCTTCTTTGAGGTGGAAGAAGGTGACTGAAGCATAGAGAATTTCGTATTCGCGGCCGGCAACTTCGACGTAATACTTATCATCGTGATGAACGAGAGTGCCAATAACGGTTTTGCGTTCGACGGGGCCGATTTGCTTATAAAGGAAGCGACCTTCGGGGGTGATGGTAAGTTTCAAAATGTCACCCTCAACGAGTTTGGACTTGCTGGCGTAGTTAGCGGGAACTGGGTAGTTCTTGCCGTCGGGACCAATCATAATTTGACCATCGAAAACGCCCTCGATGATTTTGCCTTCTTCATCAGTAATGATAGTATCGCGTGGCGCGGTGATAGACTCGCCGTTGCCAAGTACCGAAGTTAATAGCTCCTTAGCGGCAGCCAAATTAGTTTCGGCATCATTAATAAGATTACGTAATCTTTTTATTTGTTTTTCTGGTAATTCAGACATACCTCGCATCCCGTCTGTTAAATATAGTATTAATATTATATTATACCCTGCGCCGGGTTTTGTCAACAACTTTATAAAAAAAGTTTTCCACAAGCATTACAGAGAATGCTTGTGGAATGTTGTAAATAAAACAATCAGCTGACCCGAGTTTATTAAGCGAGTTCGACGGTAGCGCCGGCTTCTTCGAGCGATTTTTTCATCGCTTCGGCGTCTTCCTTCTTGACTTTTTCCTTGACGGTAGCAGGGGCACCATCAACGATAGCTTTGGCTTCGCCAAGACCAAGACCGGTAGCTTCTTTGACGGCCTTGATGACAGCAATTTTTTGGGCGCCGGCGTCTTTCAAGACGACGTCGTATTCGGATTTGCCTTCGTCGGCGGCGGCAGCGCCGTCACCGGCAGCAGGAGCGGCAACTGCCACAGCGGCGGCAGCGGCTGGCTCAATGCCATATTCGTCCTTGAGGACGTTTTTAAGTTCATTAACTTCGAGAACGGTGAGTTTCACGAGTTCTTCGGCTAATTTCTTGATATCTGTAGCCATAATATTCCTTTCAGATTAGTGTTAAAATTAAGCGGTTGCTTTGGCTTCTAGGCCAGAAACAATGGCGGAAAGACCGCCGGAAAGACCAGACACGGAGTCGGTGACGGGTGAAAGCAGTTGTGCCACCACCTGAGCGATGAGCTCGTTCTTGGTGGGAAGAGCAGCAAGAGCCTTGACCTCGCTATCGGCAAGGTTGGCACCGAGATCGTTAAAACCACCGGCGATTTCGAGCGCAGGATGGGTCTTGGCGAATTCGGCGAGGACCTTGGCCGGAGCGACTTCGTCTTCGCTAGAAGTAGCGTAGAGCAACTGACCGGTAAGACCGGTGGTGTCAGTGTCTTTATAAATAGCGATTTCGTTCATTGCGACCTTGACTAGGCGGTTTTTGACGACTTTGATTTTGACGCCGGCTTCGCGAGCCGCAGCGCGCAAATCTTGTAAATCAGCGACCGAAAGGCCTTGATAGCGTGCATAAACCGTAGTCTTGGAATCACCTAGAAGTGCGGTTAAATCGGCAACCAGAGATTTTTTCTTATCTTTTGATATTGCCATAATTATCCTTTGAAATTAAAAAGTCAGCTGATTGTTAAATTGCGTCACCAAATTAAACAAGAATTTGCCTCGGTGGCATGATTAAAGGTTTTGGTTATTAACCTCGCCACTGTCTTTGGTAACTAACTCTATTATAGCACGGTTTAGGAAAAAATTCAATATTTTAAAAGAAGTAAAAAAGAGGGCTAGGCCTCGCACCTCCGGCGCGAGGTCGCCCTCGATACTTGTATCGTATCATATTTAGCCTTAAAATTCAAGTAATTTCTGATCTTTCGTGATGACTTTTAATCTTTTACAAGCATTTATCTGGTTAAAACACCTTTTAATTTCTTTTAGAGCTGTTTCTTCTTCCATTTTTGAATTAGATAAATCTATGATTATGTTTTCGGACTGTTTAGTGGCTCTCTTAATAATATGTTCTAAAGAAGTTTTACTTTTGCCCCGTGGGCTTTTCATTTCCCATGCTTTACCTAACATTATAAAATCTGGGGTTTTAGTCTTTGGGCTGTTAGATGGTGGTATTAGCTCTATATCATAGCCAAGATTGGTGAAAAATAAAATTGTGTCGTATTCGTGTTTTTCTAGTGATACACCGTTAGGGATAATTTTACCTTTTCTGTTATTTTTCATGTGCGGGAGTGTAGCATAAAAAGTTTGGGAATTCAAGCGCTAGCCTGATAAAATGTCTAAAAATGTGTAATTAGAATAACAATAGTATTTCTTCAAAAAACTGTCGCTCACGCTGTGGTTAAAACTATACGCTATTTAAATTAACCTGTTTTTTCGGGACGCTTGCGCCGCCCGCCGTCGCGGGGGCGCTGCGCTCATGTTGCGCTCGTAAGTGCAAGATGCCCTCAAAAACAGTTAATTTAACTAGCTTTTATTTATGAGCCAGGGACGAGGCAACGGACAGAAAAACCATAGAATTTATAATTATTGTCCCGAGGATAAACGGTGCCGTCCTTGTATATATGAGAATAAAAAGTAACGGATGAGCCATGAGAGGTAGCAGACCACCAGAACCCCCAATAGCCAAAACTACCTATAGCGCCCTCATTGTTTACGGACCCCGAAAACACAAGAGAAAGGGGTGCGTTAGTAAATTGAGAAGTGGCAACATTTTCCCAATGATTTGTGTTCCAATTATCAGTATCGAAATAATTATTATACAGCTTATAGAATTCGCTAGCAACAACGCTAGTTGAAGCGCTCGGTAATCTCCAGTGCTTCGGACAGATATCATATGGAGCGTTTTCACCCGCAGTGGTGGTGCCAGAACCGGCGGTGGCAGTCATCCAGTTATAGTAGTTGCCATAGTGATTAGAATTACCTTTATAAATAGAGTTGTTAGCATATTGAAAGTTTAAGGTATATCCCTCCGGCCCCACATTAGAAAGTTCATTAGTAAGCGTCATAGGAGAACCATATTCTCCTAATTCTAAGTTCTGCGTCATCCAACAATTACCATCTGCAAGTTTAGCGACAGTATACTTAGTATTATCCCTAGCATCAATAAGAGTATAGATACGGTGAGTAGAAGAGTAGGGTTGAGTATTAGAGCAGATAGCAGAATCAACCTGTTGTAATAGCATACCGTCTTTGATGGTAGTATTTGGTATATAGTTAGCAATAGCAGTATAGGTAAGTGAAGTAGAATACTCCCCAGATTCTTTT
>CAYMXW010000002.1:0-53294 GCA_964394555.1 uncultured Candidatus Saccharibacteria bacterium
CTTAGAAGGTGAAAATAGTTTGACCTATGTGATGATTATAATCCTAGCCTGACAATTATTAGAACTGTTATAGACGCCACCGCCATCACTCCCACTACTATCCACCACCATTTCACCCCCTTTATCTTTTCTTTTACTAACATACCAAAATTATAACATTTTCTAATTCCGATTAAAATGTGTTATAATTATTCTTAAAGAGGTTCTATATGAAAAAAATTACTAAACTTATTACCACTTCTACCGCCACCATCGCCGCCGCCTGTACTCTAACTGCCGGCAAAGTTATGGCCTTTGGTGTCCGCGAAGGTGCCGAAGCCGCCAAAGGCGACGACATGCCTACCGAACTCATCGGTAAAGACGGTGTTTTCACCAACATTTCCAACACCATTCTTCTTATTGTCGGTACTGTTTCGGTCATCATGCTCATCATCGGTGGTATCCGTTATATTCTTTCTGGCGGCGACAACAAAAAAGTTACCGATGCTAAAAACACCATCCTTTACGCTATCATCGGTCTCATTATTTCTATTCTAGCCTTTGCGATTGTCAACTTCGTACTCAACGCTATCGGTGTCGGTAACAGCACTACTACTACCGAGATCGTCACCGGCGACTAATTTCATCCTACTCACCGCTATTACCACCCCCGAAACTTTTGTCGCCCCACTATCTCTCAGAATTTCCGCTCCTGCCATCATACTCGCTCCCGTCGTCCAAATATCATCTAGCAGCAAATAAGTCACATCCCGCTTCAGTTCACCGGCCAACTTAAACGCTTCCTTGGCCTGTTTTTTTCTCTTTTCGTTATCTGCCCCCACTTGTACCGTATCGTTTGCCCGCTTTAGTAGACTTTGCACTTTCCACCCCCGCCGTCTTGCCAACTTTCGCGCTACCGCTTTTGTGTGATCAAATCCTCGCTCTCTTATATGTTTTCGAATTGTTGGCAAGGGCACTACTATCACCTCACCTTCTAAGCAGGGAATTACTACATCCAACATTTCCGCCAAATCACTCCCCGCGCTCCTTATCGACTGATACTTATATTCTTCTACTAACCCACCCAACATCGTATCTCGCCACCCCACCATATACAATCCATCAAATGGCAATTCACAATCTTCACATTTACCCTCAGTTGGCTGATGACAAACTGGACAATAATTATTATAAGCCCGAATGATGTTATTTTTACAACACCCGCAAAATGGCCTCCCCAAGCGTCCACAACCCCTACAGAAGTGAGGACACAGCAAATCTAGCAAGCTAATTCTTGTTGTATTTTTTACAATAAAACCGTTCATTCTCTTGATTTTACTATGAAATGCCTTTATAATAAAGCGTAACAAGAGTTTTAAAGTGGAGGAAAATTATATGGCTCGTAAAGATACCGACGATTTATCGATGGAGGACGAATTAGTCGCCGCTTTCATTGACGACGACAACACTACCATCGTTGAGCAAGAAGCAAACACCGAAATTGAACCAGTATCCGCAGAAGACGTCCCTACTGATCCAGATACTGGTGCTGAAGAATGGGTTGACACCACCGACGATTTCCCCGGTCAACTCGCCGTTGACGTTTATGAAACCGCCGACAAGCTCATTGTCAAGGCTCGTACTGCCGGCATCAATAAATCCGACCTCAACGTCACTATCGCCGACAACATTCTCACCATTTCGGGTGTTTTAAGCGGCGGCGAAGATGATCGCACTACTCGCTGGCATATCCAAGAGTGCTACTGGGGCGAGTTCTCTCGTACCATCGCTCTTCCTGTCCAAGTTCGCGAAGATGAAGGTAGTGTCAAGGCTGAACTTAAAGACGGCGTCCTTACTATCACTTTTGATAAAGAACGCATCGAACCTGCCCGCAAGATCAAAATCCAATAATTATCTCAGACCAAAATACCAAAATACCGCCCTCCTCGCAGGGGCGGTATTTTTATAAAACTCTCTTTAGCTGCCTAACTAATTTGCTTTAATTCGCCTAAATCCAAAACATAGCTAGTAGCTTTTTTGTCAGCATTCGTTTTTGGCATAGCCGATTCTCCACCATTAAACACTTCGCTTAACACAAAGTTCACAATTGCAAACGACAATAACGCTATTACCAAACCAATTACACTATAGATAATTGTATCTCTACCTTTTTTCGTCTTAGTCGCATCACCCCGCGACACTGTATATTCAATCCCGCCAATGATAATCATAATCACCGCTATCACCGCCACTATACCCAGTACCACATTTATAATCGTTTGCACGGTTGGCCATAAACTACCATCACTCTCTATATTACATTCTGCCAAACTATCCGCTGAACCACGAATCGAACCAGTCGGGCAACTCACCGCGCTCGCGTTTGGTGCTAACACTCCTATACCTACCGCCATCATCATTACTAAAGCTAGTACAAATCTTTTTATTCTCATAATTTTCCTTTTCTTATGTTTCTACTATACCACAAAAAACTCCGCAAAAGTAGCCTATTGCGGAGTTTTCAAGATATTTTAGATACTAGAGTTACTAAATACGTTTACAAGCACAAAGTTTACAATCGCAAAAGCAAGTAACGCAATCACTAGGCCAATCACACCATAAAGAATTGTGTCTTTGGCTTTCTTTACTTTAGTTGCTTCACCTTGCGAAGTGGTATAATTCAAACCACCGATGATAATCATAATCACCGCCGCTAGCGCAATCAAGCCTAATACCACATTAATACCAACATTTACAATTGCTAGCACATCAGTATTATTACCGCCATTGGACTGTTGCAAATAGTCCTGTTGATTATCTAAGCCAGTTTTAGCAGCCACCACGTCTGCACTTTCCGTCGCATACACTGGTGAAAGCATCGCTACACCACCTAGACCCAATACTGTCATTACAGCCATCGTTGCGCTCAGTATCAGTTTTTTCATGTTTAATAACTCCTTTTTTACTTATATTCTTAATATATCACACTTATATTTAAAAATCAATATTAACTTATGGAACCGCTCACAAAAGTTACAATCATAAACGCCATCAACGAAAGTATCAACCCAATCACACCATATAAAATAGTATCCTTAGCTTTCTTAGCTTTTGCTCCATCACCCGCACTCGTCACATAATTTATTCCACCAATCACAATCATAATCACTGCCACAACCCCCGCCACCCCAATCATCACATAAATGATATTTTGAAACGAAGTAAAAGCGTTGCCAGTTTCACCACAACCCGCCGCCGCCTTTTGTGTCTCATCTGTTAATGAATCACACGCCGGATCTTTATAACTCTCTGCCATTATTTCTAAAATCTTTTCCTTCATCTCTACTCCACATTACTCGACACAAAGAAGATTATCGCTTCCGCCATTATTACAATTATCAGCCCAATCACCGCATACAATATTCCGTTTCGTGCTTTTTGTACCTTACCGGGATCACCATTTGATATTGACATCTGAATCGCATTAATCACTATAAACGCCACTGCCACCAACCCTGCTGCCGCAATCGCTACTTGGAAAATCGATGTCAACGCACTAGCGCTACCCCAATCATTTTTAGGTATATTATCTAAACCCGGCAATTCTCCTAAAACTTTCATTACACTCATCTTATAACCCCAATATCGTTAATATCGTTCTAATAATTACGTTCGCCAGTATCGCAATTATCAGCCCAATTACTGCCGCTTTAATCGTTTTCATGCCACTCGCTGTTTTATTCGGGTCGCCATTTGACATAATGTACAAATACCCGCCGTACATCAGAAAACCTGTTGCTAAAAACCCCACCACCATAAACAGGTCTACTAACACATTTGCTACTATCGTCCAGATAAATCCTGCGATTGACGCCCCTGTCGCATCACCTTTTGGCGATTCAATCGCTCCATCACTACAAGGCAAACCATCATACCAAGCCCTAAATCCCAAAAAACCACCACTATTACAATCTCCACTTCCGTTTTCTGCTGCGCTCACCTGTGCCGGCACCATCCCAAACATCAGTGACGCTGTCATTACAATACCTATAAAAACCAGTATTTTCTGTCTCATATGCTATAATAATACCATCATTTTTTCTAAAATTCCAGCACAAATCACTTTCAGGGGTAAAATATGTCATAACTATTGACTATTTTGCTTATGTGTGCTATAATTAAGATATAAGCTCTAAGGAGTTATTACAGAGATGCTAAAACGACAAATTAAATTGCCGAAATTATTCCTAGCGCTGCTTGGTTTGCTTTTTGGTTCTCTAGTACTATTGTCTTCTGCCCCTGTAATAGCAGCCCCCGAAGATACCACTAACACTACCGAAACCACAGAAACCGCCGATACTACCGAAACTGCTGACTCTACCGAAGAAACTACCGAAGAGACCACCGAAAATTCAGAAAACACCGCAACTACCGAAAACACCGACGATAAAAAATCCACCGGCCCCAACTGTTACGACCAAGCCGGCGCTATCAGTTGGATCGTTTGTCCCACCATCAAAGTCATTAGCAAAGCCGTTGATTCCGTTTACAACATCATTGAAGATTTTCTTGTCATTAAACCCATCTCCACCGACACCGATTCTCCTGTTTATCAAGTCTGGGAATACGCCCGTAGCATCACCAATGTCATCTTTATCATCTTCATTCTCGTCATCGTCTATTCACAAATTACCGGCCTCGGCATCAGTAACTACGGCATCAAAAAGACCTTGCCCAAGATTATCATCGCCGCCATCCTCGTTAACCTCAGTTATGTCATCTGTTCACTCGCCGTTGATATCAGCAACATTATCGGTAGCAGTCTAGTTGGTTTCTTTGATAATATCACAGCCACCGTCATCGGCGACAGCACCGGCGAAACTTCACACCTATCATGGAGCGAAGTCGCCGGCATTGCACTCACCGGTGCCGGTACGCTCGGTGCCAGCATAGTCGCCGTCTCTCTCGTTGGCGGTGTTGTCGGCCTTCTTTGGCTTCTCATCCCTGTGGTTCTCGGTGCCATCATCTCTATTATTATTGCTCTCATTATGATTTCCCTCCGTCAAGCTCTCGTCGTCATTCTCGTTATGATTGCTCCACTTGCCTTCGTCGCCTACCTTCTCCCTAACACCAGCAAACTTTTTGACCGCTGGCGCAAACTTTTCACTACCATGCTAGTTTTCTATCCTATGTTCAGCCTCCTCTTTGGTGCCTCTAGCCTCATCGGCTGGATTTTAATTGCCTCTGCTCAAAACGCATTTTGGGTCATCATGGGTATGGCGGTTCAAATCATCCCGCTCTGCCTCGCTCTCCCGCTTATGAAAACTTCTGGTACCTTCCTTGACCGCGCCAGCAACCTCGCAAATCGCGCCGGCAACGGTCTCACCGGTGGGGTTCGTGGTCTCACCGCTGAGCGCCAAGCCTTTGCTCGCGCCCGTCACACCGCCAATGGTCTCCAAAACCCTCTTACTTTTCACAAACCTCTCCAGCGTCGCGCCGATGGTAGTTATCGTCTGAGTCGTCCTATCACCGGCCGTTCACTCTCTGGTGCTCTAGCTAGTTATCGTGCTAAAAACGCCGCTGAACTCAAACAGTATGAAAATATCATTAATAATCGCCTTGCTCAACAAGTCGACGCTCAGTCTATGGGCAAACAAATCGTCGGTTATGACAAAAAGACCGGCGAGGCAATCTATGCCAAAGATAAACGCACCGGTCAAGATGCCATCAAATCTAATCGCTATATGGAAACCAATTATGCCAGTCGTGTTGCCGCTCTTAGCGCTAGTAATACTCATCAAGAAGCCGATAACGCCATCAATTCCATGGGTACTTATCTCACCCAAACCGGTCTCGGTGATACCAAAGGCGGCGAACGTATTCGTACTATGGCCAACCAACAAGCTCAAAACTACCTTGACAGTGAAACTCTTAAGAGCGCTGCTCGTCGCAATGATCTCAGTGATAAACGCTTCTACTTTAGTGAACTCCAAAAAGCCGCTGAACGCAACGCCGACGGTTCACTTAAAAATGCCGAAGCTTATCGTCGCTTTGTTGAAGCCGGTGCTGGTGCCGATGCTTTTATCGACAGCAGCCTCACTGGTCAAGCTCGTGTCGATGCCGAAAAAGCCCGCTTCGACGCCACTACTTCAGTCGTTGCCGATGCCTACGACATGATCGAAAAAGAACGTGCTATCAACACCGCCAAATACACCACCTATCTTGACAAACAAGTTAGTTTCGAGGTTGATAAAGTCTACGACCAAATGCTTGCTAGTAAAAACATTGAAGGTATCGTCGCTGCTCAAAACATCACTGCCAAGCGTGGTGACTACGATAAAATTGAGAAAAAACTCGGCGAATATATTGACCAAGAAGGTTATCTCGGACTCAACACCGATTTTGCCAACGTTCTTGCCGGTAACTTACTTAGTATGAAAAGTGCCGCTCCTAGCCTCGGTCGTCTTGGTAAGCACATCAACGTTGAAACTTGGCGTTACACCAACGGTGATCGTGCTTCCGATTATGTCACTATGAAAGAATATTTCACTGGTAAAGATTCTAACGGTAAACCCACCAAGTTTAGCGCCCCCGTCCTCGTCCAAGGTACTGGTCTCAAAGATATTGATCGTACCTTTTACGAAGGGCTTGAACACGATATTGATAAATATCTCACCGCTGATAATTTCAATGGTTCAACTAAAGACGCTGATGAAGCCCGCAAACTCATCTTCTTTAATATGACTCCCAGCCTCATCAGCGCCATCAGTTCCTTCTCATCTGGTAGCGAACAAATGGTCAACACTGCTAAATTTATCACCGGCGCTAAATACGAATCTAAGACTAATACTTGGCATATCCCCGCCGACAAACTCACTCCTGAAAAACTTGCCGAATACAAGCAACGTACCGAAACGTATCTCAAAATGCTTACTACTGAAAACGTCATCGGCTTTAAAACCGATGCTTTCAACGCTGTTATCACTCAACTTAAGTATCAAAAAGGTGGCGATGAAACTGCTGCTGTTACCGAATTTCGCAAAATTATGACTGAAAAAGGAGTTATCGCCGACCTTGAACACATCAAGGCTACTAACCCCAGCGCTCTCAGTGGTATGCGTCCTAGCGTCCGCCGCGCACTTGGCGTTTAAGCCATATCATAACTATAAATCTTATGCTATAATATAATATATGGCACAATATAAGGTACCTCAAGACGTCGAAGCCGACGATAAACTCCTCGGACCTTTTTCCTTCCGCCAATTTATCTATCTCTTGATTGCTGGCGGTGGCGTTGTTGCCGCTATCGGACTATTTCAAATTTTTCCTTTACTCGCTATTATTCCTCTACCTGTTGTCTTTTTCTTTGCTCTATTAGCTTTGCCACTTAAAAAAGACCAGCCTATGGAAACCTATCTCGCCGCTCTCGTTTCTTTTTACCTCAAACCACGCAAACGTTTCTGGGTACCTGGGCAACGCGAATCCACTATCACCATCACCGCCCCCAAAGTCGTCGAGAAACCTCGTGTTCGCGACATCTCCGAAGAAGAAGCCAGCCATCGCCTCTCTTTCCTCGCCGACATCGTCGATACCGAAGGCGAATCTATCAAAAACACCACCTCTATGCGCGACGATTATGCCGCCGAAGCCAACAATGCTCCCGACATTTTTGATAATAACAATACCAACAATATCGACTACATGATCAACCAAGAGCAAGTTGCTCATAAAAACGAAATTATCAACCAAATGCGTAATGCTATTCAGGAAGTTGAAAACGAAAAATCTCTCGCCTCACCCAATCCACCTCGTATCAAAAAACATGATGAAAAACCCAAAGAAGTTAAAAAGACCACTCCTAAAACACCAAGAGACGATGTCGTTGTTAAACCCAATCTTTCAAAAACCACTAGCGAAAAACCCATAAAACCTAGTATAATAGAACTAGCTAATAATCCCGATTACTCTATCGAGACTATTCAAAAAGAAGCTAATCGCATTAATCAAAAGGACGAAGTTTATATTTCTTTGAGGTAATATATGAATAATAATCAACAACCAACTCAGCCTTATCAACAACAACCGGTTCAACAACAACCGGTTCAACAGCCAGTTCAACAAATGCCCACTCAACCAGTCCAGCAACAGCCCATCCAGCAACAACCCGCTCAGCCGCAGCAACCCCTCACTCCCGATCAACAACAAAAAGTTGCTTCCACTCACGTCACTCAAGATTCACCGGTCGCCACTCAGTCCACCCTCCTAATTTCCGAACTTCGCGACAGTCTCGTTATTATGAAAGATGGCTCTTTCCGCGCTGTCGTTGCTTGTAAATCTATCAACTTTGACCTCATGTCCGCCGCCGAACGCGAAGGTGTCGAATATTCCTATCAAAACTTCCTCAACTCTCTTACTTTTACCATCCAAATTCTCGTCCGTTCTCAACGTGTTGACATCGGCCCTTATCTCGAACGTCTTTCTAACATCCGCCGCAATAACGATAATATGCTACTTGGTGTCTTAATGGACGATTATATTAACTTTATTGATATTCTTTCCCAAGAAGCCAATATTATGGATAAATCTTTCTTCATTGTTATTCCGTATTATAGTTCTAAGGAAGCCGAAAAATCCCTCGAAGAAAGCAAAAATTTCTTCAAAACTTTCGGCAAAACCAAGGCTCCCGAAGTCACTCGTATTAATCGCGATACGTATGAAAAAGCCATCACCGAGATTAACAACCGCGTCGAGTCCGTCATTTCTGGCCTCTTCCAAATTGGCATCCAGTCCGTCCGTCTCAATACTAAAGAACTCGGCGAACTTTATTACAACTTCAACAACCCCGACACCGCCGTCCGCGAACCACTTGGTGATTTTCGTAAACTTGCTACTACCTATGTAAAGAAAGGAGTTCAAAATGGCTAAAAAACCAGCTCAGCCTACCCCCGCTCAAATCGCCGCCAACGCTCAAGCTCAAGAAGACGCCGAAATTCAGCGCGCCTTCGAGCAGGGCATCACTACCCTGCGCGATATGATTTCTCCTTCTTCAATCGAAATTCACTCCAGTTATTTCCGCCTTGGTACTAAATACGGCCGCACTATCTATGTTTATGGCTATCCGCGTGAATTATTTACTGGTTGGCTCTCATCCATTATCAATATCGACGAAGTTCTCGACCTCTCAATGTATATTTACCCCGTTGATACCGGTGTCGTCATGAAAAACCTCCGCAAAAAAGTTACTCAGCTCGAAGCTTCTTACAGTATCAACTCTGAGAAAGGTAAGATTCGCGACCCCGAGCTTGAAGCAGCTATTAGTGATGCCGAGGAACTCCGCGACCAACTTCAAGTCGGCGCCGAGAAATTCTTCCGCTTTGGTCTTTACATCACCCTTTGGGCTAATTCTTTAGAAGAACTTGATTTTGTTCAACATAAAATCGAAACTATCTTTGGCCAACAAATGGTATTTAGCAAAGTCGCCAGCTCTCAACAAGAGCAGGGGATGAACAGTACTATGCCTCAATGTACCGATCAACTCCAAATTCGCCGCAATATGAACACTGGTGCTATTTCCACTAGCTTTCCTTTCACTTCTGCCGACCTCACTCAGGAAAAAGGTATCTTATATGGTATCAATATGCATAACAACGGTCTGGTGATTTTTGACCGCTTTACGCTTGAAAATGCTAATATGGTCGTCTTTGCTAAATCTGGTGCTGGTAAATCTTTCGCAGTCAAACTCGAAGCCATCCGCTCTATGATGATTGGCACCGAAATCATCATTATCGACCCCGAAAACGAATATCAAAAACTTTGCGACGCCGTCGGTGGTTCCTATATTCGTCTTTCACTTAACTCCGACGTTCGTATCAACCCCTTTGATTTGCCCAAAGTTATTGATTCCGAAGATGCTAACGACGCTCTGCGCGCTAATCTTGTCACTTTACATGGTCTATTTCGCTTGATGATGGGTAGCGCCGCTACTTCTACTAACGGTGTTATCATCCCCGCGCTCTCTGCCAACGAAGAAGCCGATCTCGACCAAGCCCTTATCGACACCTATGCCCGCGCTGGTATCACCTCTGATCCTCTCACTCACCAATCACCTCCCCCCACTATCAAAGAGCTCTATGACACTCTCGCTCATATGGAAGGATCCGGCCCTGAACTCGCTCAACGTCTCCGCAAATATACCACCGGTACTTTTGCTGGTATCTTCTCTCAACAATCCAACGTCGATATTAATAACCAAATGGTCGTCTTTAACATCCGCGACCTCGAAGACGAACTCCGCCCCGTTGCTATGTATATTATCTTAAGCCACATCTGGAACGTCGTTCGTGCCGAGCAGAAAAAACGCCTTCTTATCGTTGATGAGGCTTGGCAACTGATGCAATTTGAAGATTCCGCTAACTTCTTATTTAGTCTTGCCAAACGCGCCCGTAAGTACTATCTTGGTCTTACCACTATCACTCAGGACGTTGAAGACTTTATGTCTACTAAAATGGGCCGCGCGATCGTCAATAACTCCTCGATGCAACTTCTTCTTAAACAGTCGTCATCTGCGGTCGATGTCCTCTCTGATGTTTTCAAACTCACCGACGAAGAACATAAACGCCTCAACAACTTCCCAGTCGGTCAAGGTCTCTTCTTTGCCGGCAGTAACCACGTTCATATCCAAGTCATCGCTTCCGAAACCGAAGAATCTCTCATCACTACCAACCCCGCCGCTAGCGAGATTAATACTCCCCCTCCTCCTCCAAATTCTTAGTCACACTCGTCAGTATCACTTGATGATTTTGAAAATTCTTTACTAAATATTTTTGTCGTTTTCTATCAAGCTCCGAAAACACATCATCTAACAGCACTAACGGTTTTTTACCGGTATTTTCTAGTAATTTCTTTGCTTCAATAAATTTCAAGGCCAGTATCACCGACCGACTTTCTCCCCGGCTCGCCGACCCATCCGCATCTCTATTATTGAATATAAACCTATAGTTATCTTTATGTACCCCAAAACTTGTGTGTTGAACTACTCTATCCCGCTCAAAATCTGCCTCTAGTCGCCTCAAATATTGACTTTCATCTAGTAAAATCTCCTCTATCTCACCAAAATTCAAATATTCTATCCATACTTTATCTTCGTTTTCTGCTATCGAACGGTAATAATCTGTTAATTCATTATTTATATCTGTTATTAAATTTCGCCGTTTTTTAGCAATTTCGCACCCCAGTCTAGCTAGCAAAATATTCCACGAAAACAACATCTCTCGGCCCACTAAATCGCTTTTAAGCGCTTCATTACGCTGTTTTAGCGCTTTTTTATACTTATTAAGGTTAGATACATACTTTTCATCAAAACCGCCTAGAAAACGGTCAAAATAGTCCCGTTTTCTTGTCGGGCTTGCTCCTATCAGCCCCAAATCACTCGGTTCAAATAATATCACCGGATAACGATTTTTCTTCGGTAGCCTAGCGAATTTCTTATCTTCTACCAAAAATTGCTTTTTCA
This sequence comes from uncultured Candidatus Saccharibacteria bacterium, assembly GCA_964394555.1. Classification (GTDB taxonomy): domain Bacteria; phylum Patescibacteriota; class Saccharimonadia; order Saccharimonadales; family Saccharimonadaceae; genus Nanosyncoccus. Next base: position 11,492 of record CAYMXW010000002.1, read on the forward strand.
CCCCATCATATATCACCACCACTTTTTCACCACTCGTATATTCTATTTCTATCCGATAAAATTCTGTCCCCCGTTTTAAAATCTCCGCATCCACCGCTCGAAAACTTTTACCTCTTAAAGCCTCATAAACCGCCTCGAGTACCGAAGTTTTACCTGCTCCGTTTTCACCTAAAATTTGCGATGTCATTTCCACGCACTCTAATTTATATTCCGAGTGACAGCGAAAATTTACTAATTTTATCTTTTTGATAATCATTTCATATTTAGTGGCATAATTATATGCGTATATTCACCATTATCCGAAGCATTTTTCACCACCACCGGATCTAATTTATTTGAAAATCTGATTTTTACCTTCGTATCTTTCAATACATTTAATACATCCAGTAGATACTTTGAATTTAGCACAATTTTTACATCTTTATCAACTTTAGTCTCAATTTCTGAAGTATTTTCACCGTATTCATTTACCACCGAAGCAATCGAAAAATGCTGTTTTTCTTTATTAGTTTCTAAAATTACCGAGCCACCCACTTCTCGCGCAAACAGTGCTGCTAATTTCGTCACCCTTACTAATTCTTCACGTTCTAATTCCACTTCCACTTCCGATTTCTTTGGTATCAACTGGCGATAATCAGGGAACGACCCATCTATTAATTTTGAAGTTATTTCAACCTCATCCAAACGAAATCTCACCTGTGTTTCATCAAACAAAATTTCAATTTCTTCGGTTTCGTCATTTATTGAACGTAGTACTTCTTGTAAAGATCCTGCTGGCACTATCGCCATCACTTCACTTTTTACCTTACTAATAAATTTACGTTCAGCTAATCTATAACCATCTGTCGCCGCTAGGTATAAATCACCTTCGTTTGTATTAAAATACACCCCAGTTAGCGCCGGTCTTGTCAAATCATTTGAAGTCGCAAATACGATTCCTTCTAACCCTTCTTTAAAATCTTCTACATTCATTTTAAACGCCACCGCTTTTTTCTCGTCGATTTCTGGTAATTCCGGATAATCATCTGCTGGCGTCCCGTTAATAATTGAGGTATATTTTCCTGATTTTATTTTTACTTTATCGCCATCGGTCTTAATCTCCACCATCTCGCCTCTTGGTAAATTACTCACAAAATCCGCTAACAGCCTAGCTGGCACCGTTACTTCACCATCTTCCGATTTACTAGTCGGTAAATAGTCTACTATCGCTACATCTAAATTAGTCGCGGTTAGTGATACTTTCTTTTTATCAACTTTTATTAGTATATTATTTAATATTGGTAAAGTTGCTCTACTACCGGCTGCTACTCGACTTACGATATTTAAGGCTTTATTGATTTTGTCTTGTGTTACTTCAATTTTCATATATACCTCCTCACATTATTATATTCCTTATTTATTAAATTATTTATAATAGTAATAATAAGCCCTGTGGAAACTGTGTAAATCCTACTATAAAAACAGAGGTTAAAAACCTGTGTAAATCTCAGTGTATAACTACAATCATAGTGTGTAAAACCACTCATTTTTTCACAATTTTCATCACTCTCCACATTTTTCCACCACCCCCTCAAAATTTTCCCACAATTTTCCCACACACTTTCCCACAGATTTACCCACAACTTATCCACAGTTTTATTCATAAAGCCCCTCTCTTATTCCCGCAATCTGTTCTCTCAGGCTAAAATTCAATTTCAAATCATTACGAATTTTTTTAATTCCATGCATCACCGTTGTATGGTCTTTTACTCCCACTTCGCGCGCAATTTTTGGCGTACTCATTTCCAGTTCTTCTGATAATAAATACATCGCCACTTGTCTTGCGTTCTTGATATGCGCCACCCGACTCTTGCTACACATCTCTTTTACCGTCAAATCATAATATTTCGCAGTTTTTTCAATGATTTTCTTTGGTGACAACGCCTGCATACGAGGTGTTTTCATTGTATTTACATAGCCGTCATTTATCACTTCTAGCGGCGTGATATTTTTTAAATCCGCAATTGCTAACAAGTGGTTTAATTCACCCTCTAAGTCGCGAATATTCGTTCGTACATTATCCGCTAGATATTCTACTGCCTCGTCTTCTATTTCTACCCCCATAAATTCCGCCTTTGATTTCAAAATCGCGCACTTATCTTCAAAACTCGGCATCTGTAAATCAATCGCATTACCCCACACCAGCCTCGATGCCAACCTTTCATCCACCGTTTTAATCTGGCTCGGTAATCGGTCACTCGTAACAATAATCTGTTTATTTAGTTGATATAAATCATTAAAAATATGAAAAAATTCTTCCTGACTACGGTCTTTTCCAACAATAAATTGAAAATCATCTACTATCAACACATCTAATTTACGAAACTTCTTTGTAAACTCCTCACTCGTCTTATTTTGAATTGAATTAATAAAATCTGAATAAAAATGACTAATTGGTATATATAATACTTTAAACCCAGGGTTGCGTTCTAAAATCGCATTACCAATCGCCTGTACCAAATGTGTTTTACCTAGTCCCGGCCCACTATACAAGAAAAACGGGTTTGTTTTTATGCCAGGGTTTTCTACGATTCCTTTTGCTACACTTACCGCTAAATCATTATTTGAACCAATCACAAAATTATCTAGTGTATAGCGCGGGTTAAGCCCCGTTTGAAATCCACTAGATTTTTTTGCTTGTCTTGGTAGAGTTTTAAGTCGTTTTTTTAATACCGGCTCACCTGTCACCTCGCGCGATTTCGATTTCGCCTTCGCTTTTGTATGAACGACGTATCTTACTTCTTTAAACTCCACCCCGTTATTTTTCAAAGCCGTTTCTACCGAGTCGTTATATTTCACTTCCAGTTGTTTAACTTTCAAAACGTTCGGCACTCCTACTGTCACCACTCCATCTTCTATCGAAATCAAAGTCACCCCAGTAAACCAAGTTGAAAACGCCGCGTGCGGAATTTCTTGCTCTACTTCGGCTAGCACATTTTTCCACACATCGAACATCTTACCTCCTGACCAATTTAACTATAAATAACAATTACTCCTATTATAACAGATTTTCCGACTTTTCCACAGATTTTACTTTATTTTTTCTTACTCACCTCACTCGGCAATCACTAACAGAGGTGGTTTTTTCCACAATATTCACCGTTAATCAGATTTTTATGTGGAAAACTTCTTGAAAATAGTGGAAATCTACGGTATACTATACGTATGCCTAAACGTACATATCAACCACATACCCGTCAGCGTAAACGTGAACACGGCTTTATGAAACGTAATAGTTCTAGTGCTGGTAAAAAAGTTCTAAAACGTCGTCGCATCAAAGGCCGCGCTCGCCTCAGCGCCTAAAAGGGAAATATGCTTGCCAAAAAATACCGTTTTCACTCTCGCGGTGGTATTAAATATACCTATAAAAACGGTACAACTATTCGTGGCAATCAAATTTCCCTTGTTTTTGCTGTCAATTCCCGTCACCACCAAAGGTTTAGTGTCGTTGTCTCTAAAAAAGTTTTAAAAAGAGCCGTCGGCCGCAACCGTATTCGTCGTCGCGTCTATGAGGCTATCCGTCTCACCCTCCCCAGTTTCAAAACTAATTTAGATTGTCTTTTTATTATTAATAACAAGGATGTCGCCACTCTCCCCTTCACCGACCTCCAAAACCTCATCGCTGACCTCCTCTCAAAAGCCACCACTCTAGAAAAATAATTTTTTATTATTTTTGTGATATAATATATACAATATGTTCGAATTTATCGATATGATTATCGTTCGCCCCATCGCGAACATCCTCTTTATCATCTACAATTTTGTCGGTGATTTTGGCTTGGCAATTATTCTTTTTACATTGCTAGTTCGCCTCTGTATGTGGCCACTCATGAAGCGTCAGTTTCACCAGACCAAACTTATGCGCAGTCTTCAACCCGAACTTGCCAAGATCAAGAAAAATTGTAAAGGGAATCGTCAAATGGAGTCTATCCAGACCATGGACCTCTATAAGCGCCACAATGTTAAACCTTTCCGTTCTATCCTTACACTATTAATTCAACTCCCTATTTTTATCGCTATCTACACCGCCATCCGTGTCATGGTGATGCCTACCCCCACCGACAACCTCGAAATTCGTGCCTACCCCTTTGTCCAAACTTCTAACACCGCCGATGTCATCGCCAAGCAACAGGCCTATCTCGCTGATACTGCCACTAATTCTTATGACTTTCACCCCCAACTCTTTGGCCTAGTTAATCTCGATGCTCGCGCCACCGATATCTTCTCCAGCAGCATCTCGGTCAGCGCCTTTATTGTTCTTATTTTCGCTCTCTCAGCCGCAGTCATCCAGACACTCGTGATGCGCCAACAACTGCCATCTAGCAAGGACAAAAAGAAGAAAACCATCCGCCAGATGATGAAAGAGGCCGCCGAAGGTAAAGAGCCTGATCAGTCCGAGCTGAACTCCGCTATGACCGGTCAAATGACTAAAATTATGCCTATCATGATGCTCTTTATTATGATACCTTTGCCGGGCGCTCTGGTCTTTTATTACCTCTTGATTAATATTGTCAACGCTTTTCAACAAAAGTTTATATTCAAAAAAGACGAAACCGAACTCGAGGCTATCGCTGGTGAAAAAACCGCCACCAAAGTCAAAAACATCAAAGAAGCTAACATTATTGAAAACAAAAAAACCGGCACCAAAATCACTCGTATTACCGCTAAAGATAATAAGAAAAGGAGAAAATAATTATGGACAAAGACGAATCAATTCGTTTTGCGACTAAATTCACCGAAGATCTACTTTCGTTCTTCGGTATCAATGTTGCGGTATATTCAACTATTGAGGACGATGTCATCCAATTATCGGTACCCTCTACCTCTATGAACTCACTATTAATTGGTAAAAACGCCGACAATCTCCGCGCTCTTCAATATATCGTATCTAACGCCCTCTCTGCCAAATCTGCCGAATTTACCCGCGTCAGCGTCGATATTGCCGACTACAAACGTCAACGCGCCGACCGCATCGCCGAACGCGCCGAAGATTGGATTAATAAAGTTAGAAGTACTGGCGAATCTATGACTCTCGACCTCAACCCCGCCGACCGCCGCGTCGTCCATAAAGTCGCAGGGGACTATTCAGACATCTCCACCCACTCCGAAGGCGAAGGCAAAGAGCGCAAATTGATTATCTCTAAAATCGCTTAATCGTTTCCGAGTATTATAACAAAATCAAATCCATCTGCTTGTACGCGTTCCGGTAATTGATCGGCAGTCTGCACCTGCACCCCATAGCGCTGTGCTAACGCATCCTTGGTACCGTTTTTATCCTCGTTTAGAGCATATACCATCACACCACTATATTTATTATCAGCATTACCAGCATATTCCACCTTAAACCCATCGTCTACTAACTTACTTTTTTCAGCTTCAGCCACACCGGGTTGATCCGAACCGTTCAATACCATAATATTAGCCCCTTCGCGCACCGCCACATTATTACTAAACATCTGCTTAATATACTCTTGAATAACACTATAATTACCCACTCCAGCACTAGGCACTACATACGAAACTCCGCCAATTGTCGCTGTTGACACATAATTTATACCTTTTTCTTGATCTGATAACGGCACTTGGCGAATAGTATTAAAATCAATATCTTTTAATAAGTTTGCTGCAGTTTTAATTTCGTCAGCTTCAAAATTAGTTCTCAAGTTATCACCTAGCGCGTTAACTAGTCCAATCACCTCACCAACCCCTAGTCCCTTGTCTTTGATTTTTTGGGAAATCGCAGTGAGAATTTTTTGTTGGCTATTACCACGTGTAAAATCACCACCAGCAGTACCGTGTCTAGCCCGAGCCAAGCCTAAGGCTTGTTCGCCATTAAGTGTGGTCGGTACTCCAGCGTCGATAAAAGTATTAGTCCAATAGTCATTAATATCCTCGTCTAGCGTGACTGTAATACCGCCAATCGAGTCTACTATCTGTATCAACGAGCCCCAGTCTACGTGAGCATAATATTGAATATCTATACCTAACACCTCTTCTACGGTCGCTTGTAGAGCCTCCGCGCCGGCTTTTTCATTATCACCGTTTTGATTATTACACCAATAAACTTCGTTAATCTTGCCAGCCGAACAAGCCGCCGAAACTTTTAAATCGCGGGGGATATTCACCATCGCTACATCCTTAGTTTCTTGGTTGAGACTAATCACCATAATCGAATCAGTTAGCTGCGCGCCGTCATGTACACCACCACCTTCATCACCTTCCATATTATAACCACTAGTACCAAAAGCTAAGATGTTAGTGCGGCCGTTCTCGTCGGTTTTTAGAGGTACATCGCTCCAAATCATCCCAATCGCATCAAAAACATTGGAATTACCCCCAGTAAGTTTAGAAATTAGAGCATTACCCCAAATTAGAAATACTAGAAGCAGCGCCGCTAATACCGAGGCAATAATCGTTAAAACTTTACGCTTTTTCGACCATTTTTTGCGTGGTTTTTTGCCTTTTTTATCACGCTTACCGGAGCTTTTAATATCATCTTCGGTAAAATCAAAATCAAACGCCTCTACCGGTTTTAGAAAATCATCGGCTGCTTTCTGGCGCTTTTTGGCTTTAGTTTTAGCCATTTTTGCCACCGCATCAGCATCTATCCGTTTTACCTGTACCGGAACTGATTGTTTAGCGGGCTTTTTCTTAGGTTTAGTGACATTTCGTCTATGCAAAGTGTCCGCGCTCATCACACGGTCGTTGCGCGTCACCAACCCATCAATTGATTTTTTCTGATTATTCATTTATTATATTATTATAGCATATGAGTATTAAATTAACCAAAAAGCAAACGCTAATTTTAGACTTTATCAGCGATTTTACCGATACACACGGTTTTTCTCCCTCTTATCGTGAAATTATGAACGGTCTAGGGCTATCTTCGGTGTCATCAGTTGCCGAACATATTGACAACTTAGTTCTAAAGGGTGCGCTGATTAAAACTCCCGGCGCTGCCCGCTCACTCGAAGTAGTCGACCTCAGTTTCCCCGAAACCACAACTTTATTCAAAGCCAAACTCAACACCGCCACCGAAGAAGAAACCGACATTTTACTAAAAGCCGCCAGTATTCTCGACTTAAATCTATGATATAATACTAATAGGAGTATTTTATGAAAAAACAAACAAAAAAACTACCATCCTTCAAACGTAAACCCGCTCTAATTATCGGCCTGATTCTTTTGATGGCTGTCGTTGCTTTAATTACCGCCAAAATTCTCGCCAACATTAGTCAAAATAACATTAATAACGAGCCTAAACCCACCATCGAAACCACCGATCAAGACGGCACTGGCGCCGAAATCGCCCCCACTAACACCGACGATCCCAACGACAAAACCCCGCACCAATACGAAGGTACCAACCCTAACACCCTAGATCACATAACCGGCGTTATCACTTATGCCGGTGTCCTTGATAGCGACCTCTCAGTCAGCGCCACTATTGATCAATATCTCAGCACTGGCACCTGCGAACTCATCCTCACTAATAACGGCAAAACCGTCTCTCGCACTGCCGATATTATTGCTAACCCCTCTTCCTCTACCTGCGATGGCTTCCGCGTTCCTCTTGGTGAACTCGGTTCCGGTACTTGGACTATCAATCTCAAATTGACCTCTGGCGACAAAAATGGTATAATTACGGGAGAGGTTAACCTATGAAATTTCCCAAATTCACCCTCAAGCAAATTCTCCTCGCCAGCTTTGCCTTTGGCATGGTTGGCGCTATTAGTTTTTGCGCCATGAAATATATGCACACCTCTGATGCCACCATGAACGGTTTTAGGCCTGGCAACATCATGAGTGACTATGTGATGGGAAATTATAACACTATGAGCGAGGCTCAAATTCAGTCTTTCTTAAATTCCAAGAACTCTTGTGGCAAATTTGTCTCCGGCGGTAGTTATATCGGTGCCGGCAACGATTACGGTGTTACTTATAACTACGGCGCTACTTATGGTGACAAATACTATCATTATCACGCCGACAATAATAAATATGTTTGCCTTGGTAATGAGCGCTTCAACAGTCAAACTGCCGCTCACATCATCTACCGCGCCGCTCAAGATTACCGTATTAATCCCCAAGTTCTCCTAGTTCTCCTCCAAAAGGAACAGTCGCTCATCACCGACCAATGGCCCAACACTAATTTCCAATACCGCTCTGCTACTGGCTATGGTTGTCCCGATACTGCCCCCTGTAATTCCGAATATTATGGTTTTCAAAATCAAATTCGTAAAGCTGCCGAACTTTTCCGCACCGTTCTCGACAACGATTACAATCCTTATCACTCCGGTCGCACCGCCTATGTTCAGTACAACCCCAACGCTTCTTGTGGTGGTTCCAATGTTTACATTGAAAACCGTGCCACCGCCGCTCTCTATCGCTATACGCCATATCAACCAGGTGGCTCCGGCTCCTGCGCCGCCTACGGCAACCGCAACTTCTATGATTACTTTACTGATTGGTTTGGCGATGCTCGCACTACTATAGGTACTGATGCTAGTATTGTTGAGGGAGATTATATTATTGCTTCTAGTAACAGATGGGCCAAAGCTCTCGATGTCAACGGTGCTAACACCGCCAACGGTACCAACATCCAACTTTGGGATCGCAACGGCGGACCAGCTCAAAGATGGCATATTTCCTATAACTCAAATACTGGCTATTACAACATAATCAATCCTAACTCTGGTAAATCTCTCGATCTCAACGGTGCTGATACTACCAACGGTACCAACATCCAACTTTGGGAACGCAATAATACCTGCGCTCAACAATGGAAGCTAATTCAAACTTCAGACAACGACATTATCATTGCCTCTGCCTGTTCGTCTAGTTCGGCTTTAGAAATTTATAACTATAAAACCGACAACGGCACTAATGTTTCCATTTGGACTTTGCATGGTGGTTCTAACCAAAGGTGGCAACTTATTCCCGCCGACACTATCCCTACTGGTACATACAATATTACTTCTGGTATGAATTCTGGCAAGGTTATAGACGTACACAGCGGCAGTTCTGCCAATGGTACTAATATTCAACTTTGGGACAAACATGGTGGTGCCTCTCAAAAATGGACCATCACTTACGACGCTTTCACTGGTTATTATACATTTATTAACCCTAGTTCGGGCAAATCTCTTGACATCGCTGGCGCTAAAACCGCCAACGGTACCAATATTCAACTTTGGGAACGCAATAATACCTGCGCTCAAAAATGGCGTGGCGTCAAAAAGTCAGATAATACGCTCGTTCTAATTTCAGCTTGTTCACATTCTCGGGCGATAGACCTTTACAGCTCTAGAACCGCCAACGGTACCAATATCCATATTTGGAACGCTCACGGTGGTATTAATCAGCAGTGGAAATTCACTCCCATCGAAATTATAGCAGAAGGAAATTACATAATCACTCCTGAAAAAGATTCTAATAAAGCCCTAGATGTCTATGGCCCATTTAACGCCAACGGCACCAACGTTCACCTCTGGAATCGACACGAAGGCGTCGGCCAGCGTTGGCACATAGCCTACAATTCATCTAACGGCTACTATTCAGTCATCAATCCTTATACCAACAAAGCTCTTGACCTTACCAGTGCCAGAACTACTAACGGTACTAATATCGAGCTTTGGGAACGCAATAATTCCTGTGCCCAAAAATGGGATATCGTCAAACAAGGCAATTCTTATGTTTTCTGCTCCGCTTGTGCCAACGGTATGGTTATGGAACTTTACAGCTACGGGCTTAATCCAGGCACCAATGTTCACCTCTGGAACCGACACAACCAATACAATCAACTCTGGCAACTAAATAAAATCTAATTACTTATTATTCTTATTTTCAAGCTGCTTTTTGATTTCTTTTATATCACGTTTTAATTCGTCATTTTGTGCCATCATTGCTTCTACTTCTTCGCGCAAACCAGCCGATACCCTATAGCCAGGCATCAATTTTTTCATAATTTTTTTAGCTTTGCGTCTTGCGCCCATTGCTATCAAACCAGAACGTACCAACGCCCAGTTTTTCTGCGTTACTAGGTCAAAGAAAATTTTATCATAGGGACGGAAGTAAGTGTATTTAAAACTAGCATCATCTTTTACTGGTTTTAATATTTTATACAAGTAGTTATAATATTCTTTCTTATATTTATCATCGATATTATAAAAGAACCCTAAATTAGTCCACACCACATGAATCATCAAAGCCTCTTTTAGTTGATCGTATAATCCAGCCTCTTTTACTATATTCACACCGGTCTCGGAGTTTTGTGCCATAAACAGTAATTTTTTACCCTTAGCGCTGGTCGAATTACCCTGTCCAGGGTCATTACGCCAGTGTACAAACCCATCTTTTACTACCGTAATACGTTCAGCCTTACAGAGAAACTCGGCCATAAACGGGAAATCTTGATAACTCGCTCCCGCCGTATCTGGAATTTTGATTTTCTTAATAAAATCTGCTCTGTAGATTGCTGACCAAATCGAAGCATGAAATCCGATTAATTTTGGCCACTCGGTTATTTTAAACACTCCACTCGGCGCCAATCGTAAATCAATTCCCGATGGATTAGTATAATAAACATCGCGTCGCCCCTCATCCTCAGTAGAATCATATTTATAAAATCCACCTTTAGTAATATCGGTTCTATTTTTCTTAGCATTGTTATACAACTCTTCATACATATCCGGCTCAATCCAGTCGTCCGACTCGATAATGCCAATGTATTCGCCCTTTGCTAACTCTATACCCTTATTTACCGCTGTACTATACCCAGAATTTTTCTGATGTACCGCTACCACGCGCTTATCTTTTTTGGCATACTCATCTACTATGGCAGGACATCCATCTGGTGAACCATCGTCTACTAAAATCACTTCAATATTTTTCAAAGTTTGCGCTAGTATGCTGTCTACGCATTCTCGCAAATAATCTTCTACATTATAAATCGGCACTACTACCGATACTGCTGGTTTTGTTGTACTCATAATATCTCCGTTTTCCTCTATTATAACATATATTATATGGTATAATTATCTTAATGGAAATAACTGGTAAGAGGTTTCTCATCACTCAACCAATGATGCATTGGATTTGTGGGTCCACTATTGTCACGCTCGAATTAGCCGAATATCTTAAAAGTCAAGGGGCTAAAGTCACAATATATACTTGTTTTTACGATGAGCCACTTAAAAGCATTTGTCAAAAACGCAAAATCAAAGTCCACGAGTCCAAAAACCGCCCTCAGTATAAATTGACTGATTTTGACTATATCTGGGTTCATTCACAAATATTACCGCTCAGCCTAGTTGAAGCACTAGGCAAGAAACTTCCCAGCAAAATGCCAGCTTTTATCTTTCTTCACATGTCTGGCATGGATTGGATACCCGACGAAAAACCCTGGATTTACAATCTCGAAAATCTACTCTCCAGCAAATCACTCTTCATTTGCGAGGAAATTAAAAAAGTCAACCAGCCAATGCTTGATAAAAATATCGATACCGGGTATTTTGAAAACCCCGCTCCACTATCGTTCGCTCAGCGTACTGCCCCACCTAAGTCTAAACTTCACGACATTCTAATTATTTCTAATCACCCGCCCCAAGAAATCGAAAAAGCCAAACAAATTTTACGCACCAAACACCACGTCAACGTTCAGTCTTTAGGCGAAGACGAGGAACTTTATAAAATTTTAGACATCAACACCCTCTCTCAATTTGACGCCGTAATTACTATCGCCAAAACAGCTACCTATTGCCTAGTTTCCGGCACCCCAGTCTATGTCTACGATTCTTTTGGCGGTGGCGTTGGCTGGTTGACTAAAGACAATTTTAAACAAGCTAAAAAACGCAACTTTTCTGGCTATCAAAACAAATTCTACCCTGATTACATTGGCGGTGGTTTCGTCAAAAAAACCGCCGAACAAATTGTCAAAGAAATTCTTACCGGCTACGCTAACGCCCTCAAATACCAAACCACTAACCAGCCAAAATTCCAAAAAGAGTTTATCATCAACGAAATTTTTCCTCAGCTCTTAGCAAATATTCAGCCCCGCCAAGACATCCAAAAATTCCCCAGCGATTATAAAGACATGGTTTTGGCCTCACAGGACCTTGCCAACAAGCACTTTGAGTGGGCTTCAATCATCCATAACCTAGATGATATAATAGAAAACCTTAATAATCAGAATTCTTATCTTCAAGATCAAATTCAAGAATTAAAATCTGCCCTCTCCGCTAAATCATATCAGTTATATAGCAAACTTATTACGCCATACCAAAAAATTAAGGCCAAAAAACAGTAGTACATCATTTTAAACCTTTTGTGATATAATATATATAATATGAAACAGGGAATTTTTGAAGGTAAAACCTTACTTATCACCGGTGGTACCGGTTCTTTTGGTAACAAAGTTTTAGAGCGTTTTTTAAAAAACGACATCAATCTCAAAGAGATTCGTATTTTTTCTCGCGACGAGAAAAAACAAGAAGATATGCGTATCAAGTACAAAAATGACAAAATCAAATTTTACATTGGTGATGTCCGCGACTTTCGTAGTGTCGATGATGCCATGGATGATGTAGATTATATTTTCCACGCCGCCGCTTTGAAACAAGTCCCTAGTTGCGAATTTTTCCCCATCCAAGCCGTCAAGACTAACGTTCTTGGTACCGACAACGTTCTCGAAGCCGCCATCAACCACAAAGTCAAAAAAGTCATCGTTCTCTCTACCGACAAAGCCGCCTATCCTATCAACGCTATGGGTATGAGCAAAGCTTTGATGGAAAAAGTTGCCGTTGCCAAAGGTCGCGAAGTCAAAGATAATAATACTATTATCTGTCGCACTCGTTATGGTAACGTCATGGCTTCCCGCGGTAGCGTTATTCCTCTGTTCTGCGAACAAATTGAAAAGGGTCTGCCTATTACCATTACCAACCCCGAGATGACACGTTTCATGATGACTCTAGATGACGCCGTAGAATTAGTACTTTACGCCTTCGAGCACGGTGAGCAAGGTGACCTATTTGTCCAAAAGGCTCCTGCCGCCACCATCGAAACTCTCGCTCAAGCCATTATCGAACTTAAAGACCCTACCGCCAAGATTAAATACATTGGCACTCGCCACGGCGAAAAACTTTACGAAACCCTCGTCACCAAAGAAGAAATGTTAAATGCCAAAGACGTCGGCAATTATTTCAAAATTTCTGCCGACAAACGTGGCCTTAATTACCAAAAATACGAAGACAAAGGCGATAAAAAAGTCGAAAAAATTGACGATTATAACTCGCATAACACTGAGCGTCTTGATGTAGCAGGCATGAAGAAGCTTTTATTAAAGTTACCATTATTTAAGGACTAATTATGAAGATTTTAATCTTAGGTTCAAGTGGCATGCTCGGGCACGTTGTGACTATATTTTTTCAAGAAAAAGGCCACGAAATTATTACTACGTCTAGAGACAAAACCAACGACAATTACTATGATGCTTACCAAGACGTTTACGCGATAGAAAACATCATTATTCGTCACCAACCTGATGTCGTCATTAACTGTATCGGTATACTTAATTTTGCCGCCGAAGACCATCACGCCCTCGCCACCATGCTCAACAGCTTCTTACCTAACTACCTAGATGATTTATCAGTAAAATATCATTTTCAGTTTATTCATATCACCACCGACTGTGTCTTTAATGGTGACAAAGGTAATTATACTGAAGACTCCATTCCTGACGCCACCTCGTTTTATGGTCGTTCCAAAGCTCTAGGTGAAATTAATAATAACCATACTCTCACCCTTAGAACTTCCATCGTTGGCCCCGACATCAATCCAGACGGCATTGGATTATTTCAATGGTTTTCTCAACAAACCGGAGATGTTGGTGGTTATGATGAGGTTTATTGGACTGGCGTCACCACTATCGAACTAGCAAAAGTTATGGAGCAGGGAATTAAAAACCACGTTACTGGTCTTAATCACGCCGTCAACAACCAAAAAATCTCCAAATACGAACTTTTAAATCTCTTTGAAAAATACTTCAAATTCAATCTCAATCTTGTAAAAGATAGTTCTTATAAATCCGACAAAAGTTTAGTTCGTACCGATAAAAGTTACGATTTTCATATTCCAGATTACGAAACTATGGTCAAACAAATGTATAAATGGGTTATGAACCACCAAGATATCTATAAAACTTTAATAGAAAGGATGAACCAAAAATGAAAATTATGGTAGTTGTAGGCACTAGACCCGAAATTATTCGTCTCTCGGCAGTCATCAAAAAACTTGAACAATTTCACCAGGTAATTTTAGTCCATACCGGCCAAAATTACGATTATAATCTCAACGAAGTTTTTTTCCAAGATTTAGAACTTCGCGCGCCAGATTATCATCTAGAAGTTAAGAACGAAACTGCCGGTCAAGCCGTTGGCGAAATTATTGCCAAATCTTACACTTTAATGAGCAAAGAACAGCCCGATGCCTTGTTGATTCTCGGTGATACTAATAGTTGCCTTTCTGCCTATTCAGCCAAACGTCTCAAAATTCCCGTATTTCATATGGAAGCCGGCAACCGTTGCTTTGATTTCAATGTACCCGAAGAAATTAACCGTCGCGTGGTCGATCACGTTAGCGATATCAACCTTACTTATTCCGAAAACGCCCGCAACTATCTCATCGCTGAAGGCAAAAAAGACGACACCGTTTACGTCACCGGTTCACCTATGACCGAAGTGCTCGCCCAGTTTGAAACTAAAATTAAAGCCTCTAATATCTGTGAGCGCTTAAAAATTAAAAAAGGTCAATATTTTGTCGTTAGTTTGCACCGTGAAGAAAATTTAGACGTCAAAGATAACTTTAAGACTGTCTGTGCCGCCATCAACACCGTAGCTGAAAAATATCAATTACCAATTATTTTTTCTACTCACCCGCGCACCCGCAAAAAAATTGATAAGGAGCATATTAAATTTGGTCCCTTAGTTCAAAATCTCGAACCGCTCGGTTTTCTAGATTACAACGCCTTACAGCTCAATGCTTTTTGTGTGCTTTCAGACAGCGGTACCATCACCGAAGAATCTTCTATCATGCACTTTCCTGCGGTTTCGGTACGCAATTCCCAAGAACGCCCCGAAGGTTTAGATGCTGGCACAATTATTCTTAGCGGTATCAACTCCGCCGACCTCATTTCCGCCATCGAGATTGCTACTAAAACTCATGATACCGCCAAGCAACAAACCGTTTCCGATTACACCGCCACCAACGTTTCCGACAAAATCCTTCGTCTCATCACCAGCTACACTAATATCGTCAATCAACGTACATGGAAAAAGTAAAAGTTCTCGAGCTAAACAACTTTGATTTGCTTGGTAGTCGCTTTAACGGTTATGATTTAATATCTAATTGTCCCAAAGTTGATATTAATATGCTAGTTAATTATTGCAACGATGCAGAATCGTTAGCTCAGACCTTCCTTCGACCAAATCGTTATGTTAAATACGACCACATAATTAATTTAGCAGAAAAAAATATTCTTGGCGCCAAAAACCAAACTTCCATTAACGAATTTCTGCTCACCAAGAACCGTCAATATAAAACCGCCGACATTTTGCATTTTCATATGTATCACAATATGAATTTGCCAATTGAGTTTTTACTTCGCATTCCCAAATCCAAAAAAATCATTATTGATATCCACGATACTTATTGGCTAACTAGTGATACTATCACCATGCTTGAAGTCTTTAATTTTACCAATACTAACCAGGCAGCTTTCAACGCACAGCGTCAACGTGTATTATCCAGTATCGACGCCGAGTTTGTCGTCCATTCGCCATATATTCTTAAACTCTTCCAATCTTCTCCAATTACCAAAAATCTCAAAAAACCTCATTTAATTAACTTTGGCATTGATACAAATTTCTTTAAACCGCTTAAAAATCAAGCAGAAATTCGTCAAAAATTAAAAATTCCTCAAGATAATTTGGTGCTTTTTTGTCGTTCACAAAAAGAATTTAAAGGCATAGATTACATTATTGGTGCATTAAAAGAGATTAAAAAACCAAAAATTACGATTGTCACGGTCGGTAAACCACACCTTCTCGATGCTCTAAAAAAACAACATCAAGTCATTGATGCGAAACTTATTGATGATGACTCAAAAATTTTAGAACTTTACAATGTCTGCGACATTTTTCTCTCGCCCTCTACCGAAGAAAGTTTTGGTTTTATGCCTGCCGAGGCTATGGCCTGCGAAAAGCCAGTCATTATTTTTGGTGGTACTGCCCTGCCTTATACAACTAACGCCCCCAAAATAGGTTTTTTGGCGCCAAAAACTACCGAGGGTTTTAAAGATGCTATTTTGTATTTGGCTAACAACCAAGCTGAAAGGCTTCGCCGTGGCAAACAAGGTCGTGTATACGTACAAAGAAAATACAGTTTATCAAAATATTATCGTGATTATGAAAACTTGTTTGTCAAACTAGGTCAATCCGGCAGCAAAAGAAATGTCGTACATCTTCAAGGGAGCAATTGTCCAACTGGTATTAATGAGCTTAATGAAAGACTAAAAATAATCGGCAAGGCAGCTAAAGATGATAGAGTGATAAAGAAAAAGACCGCAAAATACCCAATTATCAACTATAATGACATAAAAGTTCAAAAAGAGATTTTTAAATTTAATAAATCGCTCTATCGTTCGCTCATGATAATAGAAAACAAAAAAAGAGTTATTAATGCCATCAAAAACCTCCTAAACATATGATTAAATTATTCACCTAAACTTTCTCTCTTTTAATGCCAAAAACTTTTATTAAAAATCGCCTAATCGTCGATTTTATCCCTTCGTGTTTTAAGAAAAACCAAAACTTGTGTAGTCGACTCTTGTTTTTTAAAGTTAATGATATTTCTTTTTCCAATTTTTTTATCTTAGCTTCCTCTGCTATGGTTATAAAATCATACATTATACCAGCCAACTCGTCGTTAAACTTTGAATAGTACGAATCATTTAGCAAAAAAGCAATGATATGCTTCATGCCTACAAGATTTTTTTCCGGAGAAAAAGCGGCAGAATTTTCATTAGTATATATTATAGTTAATGGTTCATCTATACCACCTAAATAGGTGTTATTTTTTAACAATTCTAGCCAAAAACACACATCTTCTCCAACCTGCATCGTCGTATCAAACAACACTCCGCGTTTTTCCAGCCATTTACGGTCTATCATTACTGTTGGTGTGGCTATTTCACATCGAAACATCATTTTTCGCTCACAGTGCCCATAAAACATCCCGCTATGAACAATAGTTTCTTTTTTACCTTCTCGTTTATAAGATGTATGTAATATCTTTAACTTTTTTTCTACCATATAAGCTATACAAACTTCTAACTTGTTCTCCACGTATTCGTCGTCCGAATCTAGGAACGCTATATAATCTCCCGTAGCCGCCTTTATTCCTTTGTTTCTCGCCGAACTCGCCCCGAGGTTTTTAGAATTTTTTAATAACTTAATTTTATCGCTACTGTCCACCAGTTTTTTTAGTTTTTTGGCATTATCAGCCGACCCATCATCCACCAAAATGATTTCAAAATTTTGGTGTGTTTGCTTCAAAACTGATTTTACTGCTCGTTGAAGTTTATTAGCGCGATTATAAAAAGGAATTATCACGCTAACTTTATATTTGTCCAATTCTTTTTTTGTTCTCATTAAATCCCCTATCGCTTTATAATTCGTTTTAGAGTAGTTTTTGCCAAACTTTTTGCTCCGTGTCTTCTATAATGTCTCAGCGCGCGTCTATATATAGGTAAGTATTCATCGTGAACCGTTATTACTTCTGGTTTGGTTTGATATAGTTTCAAAAGTGCGGTTTCATATTCATGAATAACTTGCGCTAAATTCACATTAGTATCGGAAAGATTAAAGATAATTTCTTTTTCTTCCAGCACTCTGTTTAACAATTTTCGCCACATCTCAATAATGGTTTTTTCGTTAAATTTTTTCGCTTTTTGAATCGAATGATTTTTCATCCGTTGTTCCATAGCTTCATTTTTCAATATTTTTAACACACCACCAGCATATTTTTCTACATCTCCATCATCTATCAAAAAGCCATTTCTACCATCATCTACAACATCTCTCAACCCAGAAACATTAAACGACACTATCGCTAGTCCTTGAGACAACCCTTCTAGTGCCGTCATTCCCAAAGCTTCAGTTGCGCTAGTGGTTAATAATACGTCAGCTTTCTTGTAATACTTTAAGACCGATTTTTCTTCACCCACCCACTCAATCGCATTGTCTAGGGAATTATCGGCTACAAATTGCGTAATAGTTTTTCCGCCTAACGATCCAAAAACATATTCATTATCAACTTTTCCTACTACTAAAAGACGTGCTTCGGGTTCTTCGCGGTGAATTTTTTCAAAAGCCAGTATAGTTAAATCAAAACGCTTAAATAAATCGTCCAAACGTCCAATTGCTAATAAAGTCTTGCCAAACGGTTTTATTTTCTTCGTTATATCGAACGGCAACGGATTTGGTATATAATAGGCATTTTTATGGATTCGTTGCGCAATCCTCGCACTTTGCATATTTTTCCATACCGTCACCACGTTGTGCTTATAAGCGTCGTTTCTGTATTCTAGTGTTGGAATTACGAACGGTACTTTACAAGCCAATAGATAATCATAGTGATTAGACGACATGGTTTTTATGCCGTACTTTGTCAATTTTTCGTAGAGCTTCAAAGTACTGATATTAATATTTTGCGTACCAATAAATAGGTCTATATTTAATAGTCTACATAACGCCAACATCGAAGCCGCTAGTCGGTCTTCGTCTTGCTCTTTCAAATTCACTACCAAAACATTAGCATTAAATTTATAGCTTAAATCAGGATCGTACTTTTTCGTTGCGAAAACAATATTATATTCTTCAGAAAGCGCATTAATCGTCGTGCTCACGGAACGTTCTAGTCCGCCAATTATAAAACACTCACTAAAAATCAATAAATTCTTTTTGCCGTTTTTGCGTTTATTAAATTTTTCTACATCTTTTCTTCCCAAAGTTTCAGAAACGAATTTTTTCACAAGCGGCATATTTTTGTCTACTTCAAAATCTTTTACTAAAAGTGCCGCCGCCGAACCGGTAGAACGCACTGCGTGTACAAAATCTTCAAAAACGTTTCGTACATCAGAATTAGTGTCGTTAGTGGAAGCGATGTGATTTTTATATTCTGCAGCCGTCAAATTATCTATAAAGCGCGTATGTAAAGCATCCACTTCTTCTGGTACTGTGCGAATTACTTTTGAACCCTGTTTCTCGTGTAACCTATGATATACTAGTGGTTCTTGTATCAGATAAAACGGTTCTTTTTCTGCTATTTTATACCACAAATCATAATCTTGAGTAGCCAGCAATTTTTCATCAAACCCACCATATTTTTTCAAAAGTTTTTTAGGGATCAATAAGCTACAGCCGTTTATGCCATTTCTAATATCAAGCGCCAAAAAACTCCGTGGCGATTTATTAAGGCCTAGTGACAACTTAGTTCCACTAATCGTCTTTAAAACTTCATCAGTCACTATTGCGTCGCTTACTATGACAGTTTGTTTATTGTCAAGTTCTCTCAGCGCTGCCACTTCTTTTTCTACTTTATCGGGCTTATAAGCATC
The DNA here is from genome assembly GCA_964394555.1 of uncultured Candidatus Saccharibacteria bacterium. Classification (GTDB taxonomy): domain Bacteria; phylum Patescibacteriota; class Saccharimonadia; order Saccharimonadales; family Saccharimonadaceae; genus Nanosyncoccus. Next base: position 31,203 of record CAYMXW010000002.1, read on the forward strand.
ATCGTGCGACAGCCAAGAAAAATATTCGCCATCCATCTTTTCGATCGCTAAATTCAACGCCGAAGCCACCCCGCCATTTTTCTTTACAAAATAACGAATTTTATCACCATAACTTTTACAGATTTCATCGGTATTATCGGTCGAGCCATCGTTTATTACTACGATCTCTTTATTTTCATAAGTTTGACTTAATGCGCTATCAATTGCGTACGCTAAATAATCCTCACCATTATAAACTGGAATTACAATTGAAACTTTAGGGTTATTGACATCTCTTTTACTCATATATTCATTTTATCATATCTCTAAAACATAGTATAATTATAAATATGAAATCACCAAAAGTCTCTATTCTCGTCCCGATTTATAATGTTGAGCAATATCTCAATCAGGCCATCGATAGTCTCATTAAACAGACTTTAACAGACATCGAAATCATTTGTATCAACGATGGTTCTACTGACGACTCATTAAAAATTCTTAAATCATACGCCGCCAAAGACGAGCGTATCAAAGTTATTACCAAAAAGAATACCGGCTACGGCGACAGCATGAATCAAGGTCTTGGAGTTGCCAAAGGTGAATACATCGGCATCTTAGAGCCTGACGATTTCGCGGAACCCACCATGTATGAAATTCTCTATCATCTCGCCAAACGCTTCGACGCCGATTTTGCCAAAGGGAACTACTATTTTTATCAAAACGGTCAATCCAAAATCAGCTACATCATCGACCCTAACGAAACTAACAAACTTATCGACCCTTACAAAAATCAACATATCTTTCACCAACCACCCGATATTTGGGCCGCCATCTATCATCGCGAATTTTTAGTTAAACACGATATTAATTTTCTCCCCACTCCGGGTGCCTCCTATCAAGATGCCGGCTTTAATTTCAAGGTTCTCGCCAGTACTCATCGCGCCGTTTATACTGAGCAACCACTCATGTATTACCGTACTGATAACGCTAATTCTTCCGTCAAAAGCACCGACAAAGTTTTCGCCGTTTCCAAAGAGTTTGCTAGTGTCGAACAATTTCTCCGCGCCCATCAAATCTACTCAGATTACGCCCCTATTCTCCAAGCTACTAAATTCGCCAGCTATCATTGGAATTTACTGCGCCTACCAGATCAAGCTCTTCAAAAATTCTTACCCACTATGCGCCAAGAGTTTCTCGAAGCCAAAGATACTGGCATCCTCCAAAAATCTTATTTTCCTCTCAAACATTGGCTAGTGCTTAACTTACTCTTAAAATCTCCCACCGCTTTCTTGCGGGTCTTCCGCATTTATAGTAAGATATAATTATGAAAGAGCTAACAAGTTATAAATACATCATCGCTGGCGCGGGCCTCTTTGGTGCCACCGTTGCCGAGCGCTTAGCAAGTCAAGGCCACCAAGTCTTAGTCATCGACCGGCGCAACCATTTAGCTGGCAATGTTTATAGTTATACCGACCCCGCCACCAAAATCGAAGTTCACAAATACGGCTCGCATATTTTTCACACCGAATTAGATGAAGTTTGGAATTATATCACTAGGTTCACCGAGTTTAACGATTACGTTCATACTGTCAATACTCGCCATAACAACAAACTTTATCCCATGCCGATTAATCTTGATACTATCAACCTATTATACGGCACCAACATGGATGCCCCCACGGCCGAAAAATTCGTTGCCGAAGAAGCCGCCAAAGAGGGAATTGTCGACCCCAAGAATTTTGAAGAAAAGGGTCTAAGTTTAGTCGGTCGCAAACTTTACGACGCTTTTCTTAAAAACTACACCGCTAAACAATGGTCTACCGACCCTAAGAATCTCTCCGCCGCTATCCTCAGCCGCATCCCGGTACGCTTTAGCCACGACAACCGTTATTTTATCACCGCTAAGCACCAAGGCATCCCTAAAAACGGCTATACCAAAATCGTCGAAAATATGTTAAATAGCGACCTTATTGATGTCGAGTTAAATATCGACATCAAAGGTATTATCAATGACATCCCCGCCGAAACTACCATTATCTACTGCGGTCAAATCGACGAACTTTTAAATTACGAGCTCGGCGTTTTACCTTATCGCAGTCTACGTTTTGAACAGGAAACTACTAATAGCACGCTCGGTGAAGCCGTCATCAACGAGGCTGATGCCAACGTTCCTTACACTCGCACTCACGACTTCAAATATTATCAATCTCACCAACCCGAAGTTATCAACCAGCCCGAGTCTATTCTTTGTCGCGAATATCCCGCTGATTTCCAAAAAGGCGATGAGGCTTACTATCCAGTCAATAATGACGAGTCCGAAGCCCTCTATCAGCAATACGTTGCTCTTGCCAAAGATAAATATCCCAACCTTATCCTCGGTGGTCGTCTCGGTGCCTACCGCTACTGGGATATGGATCTTGCCATCAAAAACGCCCTCGATCTCGTCAACACATTAAACTAATTAAATTAATCCCACAATTTTCTATATGCTTCGGCTACCTTTTTGGGATCGCCATCCATCGTGATTTTGCCCTTTTCAATCAAAATCGCTCGGTCACAAAACTCTTCCACACTCTCCATACTGTGTGTCACTAAAATCACCGTTTGATTACCATGTAAGCTTCTAAAATATTCATTACACTTATTTTGAAATTCCGCATCGCCTACCGCCAATACTTCATCCAAGATCAAAATATCGCCCTTCGCCCGAATCGCTATTGAAAACGCTAACCTCACCTGCATTCCCGAAGAATAATTTTTCAATTTCTGATCCATAAACTCTTCCAGTTCGGCAAACTTCACGATTTCGTGATACATTTTATCCATTTGCGTATTTGAAAATCCTAGCAGCGCTCCGTTCATATAAACATTTTCCCGCCCTGTCAGGTCTGGGTTGAACCCTACCCCAAGCTCAATAAACGGCACCAAATTTCCATTTACTTCTACGCGACCTTTTTGCGGTACGTAAATGCCAGATAGTACCTTTAAAAGTGTTGACTTACCAGAGCCATTTCTGCCCACTATTCCTACAAACTCACCTTTTTTAATTTCAAAATCTAGTCCATTTAATACTTTTTGCGTTTTATAGCCCCTAATTCCTTTTAATCGATTAAAGAATGCTTGTTTCAACCCCCAAGCTTTTTCAGTCGGCAAGCGAAAATCTTTGTGTAAATTCACCGCCCGAATCGCTATCGGATTATCCTCGTCATTATAAACAATACGGCTGCCTGCTTGTCGTTTCATTACACTTCCTCCGCAAAGAACTTAGACTTATATCTGAAATACACCGCTCCTAATATCAGGACTACTACGACTATAGCTATTGGCAAAAATTTCAGTATAAAAGTGCCTTCGCCCACCAGCCCCCAAGTCGTCACCGTTTGGTCGGTAATCAAATTATAACGTACATCTTGTATCGCTTGCGCAATCGGGTTTAGTAGCAATACTTTTGCTGCTAATTCGCTAATTCCTAGCACCATTGATACTGGGTAAATAATCGGCACCGCATAAAACATCGCTTGTATCAACACATCCCAAATCGAAGAAATATCGCGATACTTTACGTTTATTGCTCCAAACAAAAACGAAATTCCTAAAGATAGCGCATAAAGTTCCAGAATCGACAGTAGTACTAGTAGCCAACTCCAGCTTGGCGTAATGCCATTTAATAGCGCAAACACCACTACTACTATCAAATTCACTCCTAAATTAATCAGTGCTGTACCAGTAGACGATACCACCACTACCCATTTCGGAAAACTAATTTTGCGAATTAAATCGCCTCGTAGCACCATCGCTTGGATGCCTTGGTTGGTACACTCTGTAAAGAAACTCCATAGCACGATACCAGTTAACAGATACAGTGAAAAATGTGGCGTCCCATCGCTAAACCTTAAGAATTGGCCAAACACGATATACAGCACCACAAACATCAAAAGCGGTTTTAAAAGCGCCCACAAATATCCTAACACCGAGCCTTGATAACGCAATTTAAAATCCGTTTTTGTTAATTCCTTCAACAAAATCCGGTTTTTTTGATTCAATACACGAGGTATACTCATTTTAGCATTATACCATTTTTTGCTTTATTTTTCCAGTTATCACGTCACTTTTCAGGTGAATATGCTATAATAAAACTACATGAAAATTGCAAGGTTTTTTTCAAAAACTATCATATTCTGTGGCATTATTTTCTTTTCTTTACTTTCTATTTTTACAACTATTTTTACTGTCGCACAAAACGAAGACTACAACGGTAGTTTTGAAGTTTATTTTGCTCCAACCGTTATCATAGGTATTATAGCCGTTATTGTTGTTTTTTCTATTAAGCCAATTCAAGACTTATTATTAAAGATAAACACCCATATTTTCGCTAGATTCGTTTTTTTTTGGGGATTAATCGTTTCTTTGCTCTGGATTTTTATTGCAAATGTTCTCCCTATGTGGGATTCCATGGACCTTGTTTCGGCCGCTAATGCACTAAATGGCACTCCAGATGATTTTTCTGGCTCGTATTGGGCTGATGGTTGGTATTTAGAGCGTTATCCATATCAAATTCCAATCGTTTTACTCATCACAGTTTGTATGAAAATAGCTGGCAGTAATTTTATTATTCTTTTTGAAGTTATTAATTGTTTTGCTTGTGCTCTTACCATGTATCTTATAGTCAAACTCACTCACGAACTTTTCCGCAAAAAGGAAGTTACGATTATGTCCGGTTTATTGGCCATGTTTTTTATTCCCATCGTACTTTACTGTACTTTTATTTATGGTAATATTATTTGTTTACCGCTCATCTTGGCTGGTTTTTTCTTTCAAAAACACTCTATGGATGCTTCGTCAACTCGTTCCGCCGTTTTGTTTGCAATCTTATCTGCCGTTTGTCTTGCCTTGGGAGCTTTTTTCAAATCGTCGATGTTAATTTTTATTATTGCCGCTATAGTTATATGGATTATTTGGGCTATCAAACAGAAACACTATAAATATCTTATTTTTGCAGTCTTTCCATTCTTGCTGCTTAAATGCCTCTCTTTTGCAACCAATACTTTTGTTTCAGCTGAAACTGGCACAGATTTAAATAATGGCGTTCCTAAAATAGCTTGGATTAATATGGGCATTGGTGGCGGCCAAGAGTATAAAGCAGATCAAGAGGGCAACCCATCTTTCAAAAATAGTCTAGTCGACCCAGGTTATTATGACGGTTTTGCGTGGGTTACCTCTGCCGAGGAATACAGCCCTGAACTTGTTTCAGAAATCAGCCAAAAGTATCTTATTAAACGAATTCAGCATTTTGCCTCTGACCCAGGATTTATGTTTAGCTTCTTTAGTAAAAAATTACTCATAGAATGGACCGAGCCGACTTTTGAAGGATTTCTTGCGAGTAATTGGCGTGCCACTTCTCCTATTACCGGTTACAATATGTCTGAACGAGACTATACTGCCCTTGCTCCAAGCATTTATTATGGCAAAGCTCACAGTGTGCTTTTCTACATAATGGATGTTATGCAAAGCATTCTTGCCATCGGTTCTCTTATAGCGCTCATTGTCTATCGCAAAAAATTTAAAATTTTTCAACTCATCCCCACAGTATGTGTGCTCGGCGGTGCAGCTCTCTATCTTTTATGGGAAAACAAAACTCAATACATGTTCCCGTTTTATCTCTTCATGATTCCACTTGCTAGTCTTGGCTTCATATATCTCACCACTACGGCTCTACCTAAATTTTATGCCAAACTCAAAAAGCAAAACCTAATCTTTAAATAAATTTCGAGAAGATTTTTTATCTATAATATATAATGGTCTATTTTGCGTTTCGGCATGAATGTGTGAAATATAAAGCGCGGTAACAGACTGCGAAATTAGTACCAACCCTACCAAAAAAGTAATAAATATTGCCATTTGCACCGCACCATTCCAATACAGTTGCAATGGATCTCCCAATATATACTGTTGCACAATCACAAACATTCCTAGCAAGAAAGAAGCCGTCGTAATAAACAACCCAATATATCCAAATATTACTAACGGCGTAGTCGACAAAGACACAAAACTATCTATGGCCAGTTGAAACAATTTTTTCAAATCGTAAGATGGCTTACCAGCTAGCCTCTCACCATAAACATATTCTATGTTTACCCGCTTAAATCCCAACCAGTCTATTAATCCTCTAGTTATTCTGTTATGTTCGGAAAGACGATTAAATTCATCCACTGCGACTCTGTCTAGTAGGCGAAAATCCGTTGATCCAGGCACTGTTGACCTGCTCCCCATTCCGTTAAGTATTTTATAAAACATTTTAGAGCCAAGGCGAGGAATCAAGCCGTGCTTGGTGTATTGTTCACGTACGCCAGTCACTATCTCTGCGCCATCTTCCCAAGCCTTAATAAAATCATGGATTAACCTAGGCGGTTGCTGTCCGTCTGCATCAATTAGAATTACCGCATCGCCGTTGGCATACCTCAATCCAGCAGACAGAGCAGGTTCTTTACCAAAATTACGCGACAATGAAAGCACCTTTATTGCTTTATTATTTACGGCAAAATTTTGCATAACATACAGGGAATTATCAGAAGAGCCGTCATTTACTAAAATCACCTCAGTACTGTATTTTGTAATTTTTTCTAGTTGTGGTAACAATAGTTTATCTAAAAATTTTTCAATTCCTTCTGCTTCGTTATATACTGGCACAACAAAAGAAATTTTACCATTCTTCTTCATAATATCTATATTATATCAAATTTACTTCTTAAACACTACAATCTTACTAAACACATAATTGCCAATAATTATCAGTATCTGCGTCACTACCGTCCATATTATCACCCACATATCGCTGTTCATTTCCAAAAGGGTAATAAAGAACCACAAAAACACCGCTTCTAGTATTAGCGTTGCCACCCGCGCCGCTACAAACCGCGCAATTTCAGCCAAAATTTTCGGGTCCTTACTCTTAAACACAAACACTCGGTTTGCCCAGTAGGCAAACGCCACCGCTAGCACCCACGAAACCATCACCGATATCTGCAATTGTACCGCATCCGCCGCATCTAGTATCGTAAACAACAACGCATACTTCGTTACTAGTGACACCACCGTCGTCAGCCCACCCACTATCAGGTAGCTTATAATTTCTTCATACTGATGGTATAGCGCTTTGAGCTTTTTATAATACCCCATTACCCCATTATATCACGCGCCTATGCTATAATAAGCGTATGACTACACCTACTAAAATCCCCCTTATTTCGGTTATCATCCCAGTTTATAACGTTGCGCCCTATCTTGAAAACTGTCTAAATTCTATCAAATCACAGACTTATCAAAATCTCGAAATTATCCTCGTCGATGATGGTTCTACTGATAATTCTGGCCAAATTTGTGACCAGTTTGCCGTTGACAATTCTAACACCAAAGTCATCCATCAAAAAAACCAAGGCCTCTCTAGCGCCCGCAATACTGGCTTAAAACACGCTCATGGTGATTACGTCACTTTTATCGACTCCGACGACACGGTTTCTCCAGATTACGTTGAATATCTTTACGAATTAACCAGAAAATACCACACCAACCTCGCCATCTCCGCCACCGAAGAAATTTTCCCAGACGGCCACACCATCAATCGTGGCGCCGGCTATCACGCCGCCACCTATACCACCGCCGAATGTCTAGGCCACATGCTCTCAGAAGACGGCTTCAACGTCACCGCTTGGGGTAAATTATATAAAAGGGAACTATTTAACGGCATCAAATTTCCTCCCGGCGGCCTTCATGAAGACCTCGCCACTACCTATCAGGTAATTTTAAAATGTAAACAAATCGCCTACGGCCCTCATCCTAACTATCAATACTACCAGCGTCCAAATTCTCTTGCCAACAGCAAATTCAGCGATAAAAAACTCGACATCATCACCTTCACCGACCAAATGTGTGACGACATCGCCAAACACTTTCAAGGAGACGACATTACTTGGACCCTCAAAAAACGCCGCATGCATGCTCGCTTCAGCGTTCTCAGGCTTATGACTGCCCCAGGCGTCAAACTTAATCAGCATCAACTCGGGAAACAACAAGAAATCATCACCTATCTCAAAGACCATAAAGATTGGGTGCTAGATAATCCTAAGGCTAGTTCTCGCGACCGCACCGCTATGCGCCTGCTTCTCATTGGTAAAACCCCCTTTAAACTCGGCTGGCGCATCTACACGAAGCTTAAATAAACATCCCCCCACAATTAGGTGGAGGGATACTAATAAACGTTAACTTACTTGTTTGCTTCTTCGATATGACGGAGGCGAATCTTATTTGTTTCTTCGCCTATTCGCTTCACATCGCGGAAGGCGTCGTGAGCACCCCACGCTCCCCAAAGTTCGCAAACAGAACTGTGGTGAGGCTTCTTCTCTAAGAAGGTAACCAGATGAAACTCCGGTTGCCATTCAAAGAGGATGTACAACATCCTCGTTCGATCAAACTGACCGACACTCATCACCACGTGTAGTTCTCTGAAATCTTCATCGGCACGCATGAGCTCTGCAGCCTGAAGATCTTCATCATTTCCGGAGTAGACTACCGGTCGAGTAATAACGGATTCTGCCGGCACTTCATGAGATACCAACCACTTTTTCCCAGCTTCTGCTAGGGTAGTCGAATGACATCCCTCGTGGATGCCACCGGTAGTCATAAATACCACCTGAAGCCCTTCAGTTTCGAGTTCTTTTTTGATTTTGAGGGCGCGCTCTAAACGGGCCTCATATTCAGCACCGGGGTTACCCTCTGGTGTCAACGGGTGTTGAGCTTTGATTGCTACCAAAGCCTTTTTCCCGTTTCCTTTTTTACGGCTCAACGTATTTTCCCGAGCGAGCTCTTCTCGAACCGCCCACTGAAAAATATCGTCATCCATCCAGTTTTGGAATAAATAGTAAAACTTCATTTAGCACCTCCTGATCCTAAGCTAACGTTTTAAACTTCTTATCTATAAATATTATAGAATACCTCTCAATTATACCATACTTCACCCAAAAAGTCAATATATACGCATTATCTCACCCATTGTACGCTCAATTATACCACAAGTTTAAGCGTTTTCTTCGTTTTTGAGGTATCTGATCGTATCTTCCATCGCATCATCTACTGTCAACTCAGTTTTCCACCCCAGTTCTTTCTCGGCTTTGTCTGGATTTGCCCAGAATTCCGCCAAATCACCAGGACGACGCTTCACTACTTTGCGCGGTAATTTCTCACCACTCGCTTTTTCAAACGCCGATACTATCTCGAGCACCGAATTTGGCTTTCCTGACCCCAGATTATACACATTAAATCCTGGTTTTAGAGCCTCCATCGCCGCTAGATGTCCCTTAGACAGGTCCACTACATGAATATAATCACGACGGCAAGTTCCATCAGGGGTCGGATAATCATCGCCATATACTGCTAACTTCGGTATTTCTTTTCTCGCCACTTTCATTACAATCGGCATCAAATTATTTGGAATTCCATTCGGATCTTCACCTAGTAGCCCAGACGGATGTGCTCCTATCGGATTAAAATAGCGTAAAGTCACTACTGATAATTTCGGATTCGCCACTGTCGCATCCTTCAAAATTTCCTCTATCATATACTTCGTCTTGCCATACGGACTTGAAATATCCTGCCCCGTGCGCATCGTTTCCACATATTCTGGTTTACCGGGGTCGCCATATACCGTAGCACTCGAAGAAAAGATAATTTCATTACAACCATACTTTTCCATTGCTTTTAATAGATTTACCGTTCCACCGATGTTATTTTCGTAATATGTCAAAGGTTTTTCTACCGACTCCCCCACTGCTTTGAGTCCTGCGAAGTGTATTACGGTGTCAAATTTACCCTTTTCAAACACTTTATTTACCGCTTCGGCATCCATCAAGTCTACTTTATAAAAAGGCACAACATCCGCAATTTTACCGATTTTCTCAAGTACCTCAATTTTGCTATTAAAAAGATTATCCAAAATTACGACTTCATATCCAGCTTCGATTAATTCAACCGCTGTATGAGAGCCGATATAACCAGTGCCACCCGTAATTAACACTCGTTTACTCATAATGTGTTCATTATAACACACTTTTCAAAAAAGTCAACTACATTTTGGCAGTTCAAAGGGCGGTCTTCCGACCGCCCTTAGTAAAAAGTTTTATTCGTTTTCGTAGCGCGCCTTGACGGCTTTCGCTACGTCCTCCAAGGAATCACATACACAGACTCCCATAGCTTTCAGTCCCTTAGCGATTTTGCCAACCCCTTTGGTCTGGTCTCCCAGATCACCGACAGCGGCAAAAATCATCTTCTCGGGTGACGCCATAGCGGTTTCGTGGATTTCCCATCCAGAATAGGTACCAAGACCTTCCGGAGAAATCACAAACACCATTACTTTGGCTTCCGCCTTGCAGGCATCCTCGGCTGCAGCAGCTTCATCGTTCCACTCTCCGGGACCCAACTGCGGGTCGAAATACGGAACATCTCCCAGCATCGGGATCAGCTCCTGTCTCCAAGTAGAAGTGGCACAGGTACCACCCAAGAACGTTGCCTCATCGAACATAAAAACTTTTTCGTTGATTTTCATGATATACCTCCCCTATCACTAAAATTTTAAAGAACCTTTTGTCACCAGCCCAATTGCTTATGACACCATTATTATACCACACTTCACCAAAAAAGTCAAGATATGCTATAATAATCACAAGCATCATAAAAAGGAATTACAATTATGGAACCAAACAACAACTCAACTCCACAACCAGGGCCTGCCCCACAGCCAGAACCCACTCCACAGTCGGAAACCACCCCTGAGCCAATCACGTCGACCCCTCCCACCCCAACGATTTCGCAGCCTATCACTCCGACCCCCAACACACCTCCTCAACTTCCCAAATCCAAACGCAAAAAGCCTATCCCTACCATCATCCTCGCCTGTACCACCGCTATTTTTGCCGGTTTTGCAGTCTTCTTCGGTTACCAGTATCTCTCCTCCGACCAAGCTAACAACTCCCAGCCTAACAACACCAACGAAACCACCCAGCCCATCACCTCATCAGAAAGCACAGAGACTGAAGAGATAGTTTATAAAAATCCTATCATAAAAGCATCTAATCCAAACGAACATTATAGTGTAGGTTTTACTTCCGCCATTTTTCGCTCTAATGGCAAAGAGTACACCTTAGATATAGGCATAGAAAATGGCAAAATTGCCACTTGTACAGTATTCACCGATATTCAAAATGTTGGCGATTATGGCACTACCAAGAGGAAGGATAGAGATTGCCAAATCAGTGGCCTATCTGGCGAGATTTATAAAATAGTCGAAGTTGGCGAAGGACATGAGGCCTCTGGTGATATTGCGGCATTTATAATGGAAGACGGCACGGTTCAATATCTCAAACTTCAAGAAGCTTTTGATAACATGGATTTCAACATAAAGGACAAAATAAACATTGATGGTTTTGTTACGGATATATTCAATATTGGCGCTGGTTTTTATGATGATAATGGTGAATTTCTTGGCTCCGGTGGCTCTACTGTTTTTATCCTTCGCGACGGCACTTATCTCAAATACGACCCATCCTCAATGCTTTAATATAAAACCCACACCCTATAATTTCTCCCCCAAATCTGCTATAATATAACCATGCAGAAAGACCCTAGTTTACGTTTTCGCCTCTGCTTAATGTTTAGCGACGCTCTTGCTTTTGTAGCGGCTTTTGTGTTTGCTTATTACACTCGTACTCATATCGACCAACGCCCCTACACTTTTGAGGCTGCACCTCTGGAATTTGCCCTTACTATCCTTTCGTTTATTCCTGCCTGGACTATTATTCTCGCCTTTCTTGGTCTTTACCAAAAGTCCATTTTTCTCGGCAAACCGCGCATCAAAGAAACTTGGCGCCTCCTCATTGCCTCTGTTATCGGGGTAATGTTTATTATTACCTTTGACTTTTTCGATCAAGGCAACCTCTTTCCGGTTCGCGTTATCGCCATTTATGCCGCCATCCTTTGTTTTGTCACTCTGTATATTACTCGCACCCTTTTGCGCTTCATTCGTAGCCAAATCACCAAACGCCATGTTGGTACTCTGCGCGCCGTCATTATCGGTAACCACCAAAACACCGATTTTCTTGCTAATTATATCTCTAGCACCCCCGAATCTGGCTATACGCTCGTCGGTATTGTTGCTAATAATCGTTATATCCCTAAAGGACTCAAACGCACCCATCAATATTCATCACTAAAGGATGCTCTCAAAAAAGCCCACCCCGATGTCGTCTTTCAGACCGACGAGCGTCAGACCGAATATGTTTATAAACAGTCCGTCAACCACCACCTCCTCTACTATTTCGTGCCGTCCGAAGCCGCTCTCTCCTCTCATATCGGTCAAATGGAGCTTATCGGCAGCACTCCGGCCATCCTTGTCAAAGTTACCCCGCTCTCCGGCGGCGCCAAAGTCGTCAAGCGCGCCATGGATATTATCATTAGTGGCCTTGCGCTCCTGATTGCTCTTATCCCCATGGCTATCATTTGGCTCGTCGTCAAGCTTTCTGATATTCACGCCCCTGCCATCCACAGTAGCATCCGCCTTTCTCAATTCAACCATCGGTTCAAGTGCTACAAATTCCGTTCTATGAAGCCCGAATTTGACGGCCTCACTCCAGAGGAGGCTTTCATTAAACTAAAAAAGCCCGAACTCATCAAAAAATACCGCAAAAACGGCGACTATCTCCGTGACGACCCTCGTGTTACCAAAATCGGCAATTTTCTCCGTCGCACCTCACTTGATGAATTGCCTCAGCTAATTAATGTTTTCAAGGGTGATATTTCACTAGTCGGCCCGCGTGCTCTTGTGCCAGGAGAATTACGTAACTATGGCGACCGCTCATTACTACTATCTGTTAAATCTGGTCTTACTGGCCTTGCGCAGGTTTCTGGTCGTCGTGATATTTCCTTTGAAGAGCGCCGCGCCCTCGACATCTACTACATCCAAAACTGGTCTTTGCTCCTCGACTTTCAAATCCTCCTCCGTACCATCGGCACCGTTTTTACCGGTGAGGGCGCCAAATGAAAATTGCCCTCGTCTGCGACTGGCTCACCACCATCGGTGGCGCCGAAAAAGTTCTCCTCAAGCTCCACCAAATGTATCCCGACGCCCCCATCTACACCTCGCAGTATAGTAAAAAGGGAATCGACTGGTTTAATGACGCCGATGTCCGTACCGGCTGGCTTCAACCTTTTCCCGCCAAGCTTCGTCGTTTTCTCGCGCCTTTGCGCGCCCTCTATTTCAAACATCTCGACCTGTCAGACTACGACCTTATCATCTCCGTCACCGGCGCTGAGGCCAAAGGCGTCCACAAGGGAACTGCTACTCACCTCTGTTATTGTCATGTCCCCACCCAGTATTACTGGCAAATGTACGACGATTATATTAAAAACCCCGGTTTTGGCTTCCTTGACCCGCTCGCCCGCTTAGGGCTCAAAATCTTTATCAAGCCTCTCCGCCACGCCGATTTCAACGCCGCCCAAATTCCCGACCAAATCATCACCATTTCCAACTATTCCGCCCACCAAATCCGCCGTTACTACACTAGGGAATCAATCATTATTCCGCCACCCGTCTCTGTTAAATCCTTCTCAGACCATAAAGCAGGGAAAAGTCAAACTAAAGAACAACATAAAACTACAAAAAGTCAAGACACACTTATCCACCCATCTGTGGAAAACTCCGACTCAAAAACCCGAACAGAAAGGCCTTATATCATCACTTCACGTCAAGTCACCTGGAAACGCCACGACCTCGCCATCAAGGCTTGCCTAACTTTAAATCGCCCGCTCGTCATTATCGGCGATGGTCCCGAGCACAAAAAACTTGTCAAACTCTCGGGCGGTTCTCCGCTTATCACTTTCCTCCCCACCATGACCCAGCCAGAACTTAAAGAACATCTAAGGAATGCTCGCGCTTTCCTCTTTCCCTCTCTGGAACCTTTTGGTATCGCCCCAGTTGAGGCTCTCGCCACCGGCTGTCCAGTCATCGCCTACGCACAAGGCGGCTCAAAGGATTTTATCAAAGACGGTACTAACGGTGTCTTTTTTGGCAAACAATCCACTCGCTCGCTCATCGATGCCATCAAACGTTTCGAAAAACTCGCACCACGCCTAGATAAAGATATTATCGCAAGCTCTGCTCTCCCCTTCTCTGAAGATAATTTTGTTAAAGCCATCAAAAAGGAGGTCCAAAATGTCAAAACCCACTAAACTCAAACCTTTCAAATCTTTCGCCCCTGCTAGGCTCGCCGACCTTCCTAAACCTTCCAAACTTACCCTTATTCTTCTCACCTTACTCCCTCTCGCTCTCTTTTTTAGCTATTACCCAGTCATTTCCCTCGGTTCTGACGCCACCATGAATTTTGAATTTTCTATCGCTCTTATCGCCCTCCTGGCTTTTGACATCGTGGCTCTCATTGATCTTCTCAAAAACTACCGCTTCAAAAAAGATTACCCCGGTCTCACCGACCGCCAAATCTTCATCCTCTCGTGGTTTCCCTTCTTTGCGACCGCCTCAATTTTCTGGTCGTTAAACCCTTTGCGTGCCACTCTCACTGCTGGCATCCTCTGGGCGCTCTATTTTGCCTTCCTTTCGCTCGCTCGTTTTATCCGTATCACCCCTAGTCAACGCACTAAAATCACTAAAATTTTCCTCGCTGGTTCTCTGTTAATCTGCGCTTGGTGTTGGCTTCAATGTATTCTTGATTTGCTCAACATAGACGCCCTTCTCTGTGCTGGTTGTACCTCTGATAACTTTGGTTTTCCCCACCCCAACGGTTTTGCTATCGAGCCCCAATTTATGGGTAACCTCTTGCTCGCCCCTACCCTACTTTCCCTCTACCTCTGTATTTCCACCAGAAAGCCCCTTAAATCGCTCGGTAAGCGCCTTAAAACCAAAACCGCCTTCACACCCATCTCTAGCCTCAAAACTGCTCCTAGAGCCTCTTACGCTTATCCAGCGCTATTTATCGCCTTTGCTTCTACGCTTTTCTTGACTTTCTCGCGCGGTGCCATCTATTCCTTCCTCGTCGCCCTTGTCATCTTAATCGTCGCCGAAATCTACCAACGCCGCTCTCCCACTCCCCTTCGCGCTCTATTTGCCACCTTTCTTGCTTTTCTCATTGCTCTCACCGCCCAAGGTATCTTTGCCGCTGTTTCCCCTACCAACGACACCTTCTCTACTGGGGTCACCAAATCTATTCATCAACTCAGCCTTGGCACCATCGACCTCCGCGCCACCTCTGTTGATGCCGATTTCAAAAACGACAACTTCTCCTTTAGCATCACCACCGACAACACTTACGACCCAGGCGAGCAAACTTCCAAATTCTCTGGCTATGTCGCTGAATCCACCGACGCTCGTCTCAAGCTCAACGACCTCGCTCTTGCCACTTGGAGTCAAAAACCCATCACCATCCTCGCCGGTGTTGGTCTTGGCGGCGCCGGCGTCGCCATCCACCAACAATTCCCAACCGTGGTCGACAGCAAAGAAATCATCCAAAATCAATACATCTCTACTCTGTTAGAACTCGGCCTCATCGGCATCACTCTTGCCATCTTGGGCGCTCTCGTGGTCGCTAAACTCTACTGGCACCACCCCGCCCGCAACCTAATTTTCACCCTCGGTCTTGCTTACGCCGTCTCGCTCTGTTTCTTCTCTGGCCTTCCCAATGCTCTCCACATTTATTTGATGCTTCCCTTTATCGCACTAATTACAAACAAGGAATAAACTATGAAAATCGCTTTCGCCGAAGACAACCCCATCTTAAAACAAGCTATCAAGCAAACCAACACCGAGGCTATCTATGCCCCCGACCTCGAGTCCGCCTGCGCCAAAATCACTAACCAAGAGGCCGAGGCTCTCATCGCCGGCATTGACTACACCTCTCGCGACGTCATCCTCGCTTGTCGCGACTATCTCGGCACGGTGAGCGACACTTTTTCCAGTTGTTTCGTCATGAAAAACGCCGACCAGACTCTAATTGTCGCCGACGCCGCCACTTGTAAACACCCCACCGAAGATCAGCTCTATGACATTGTCATCCAAACCTACCACACCGCTACCAAACTTCTTGACGTCCCTAAAATCGCCCTACTCTCTTTCTCCACTCTCGGCAGTGGTGGCCACGATGACACCATGACTATGATTCAAAACGTTATAAAACGCGTCCACGCTGAGCACCCCGACATCCTCATCGACGGCGAACTTCAACTTGACGCCGCCATCAATCCTCAAGTTGCTGCCAAAAAGGCTCCCGGCTCCAAAGTCGCCGGCTCTGCCAACGTTCTCATCTGCCCCGACCTCAATTCTGGCAATATTCTCTACAAATCACTCGAACAATTCGCCGGCTTCACCGCCGCCGGCCCCATCCTCCAAGGTTTCACCTACCCCGCCTCCGACCTCTCCCGCGGCAGTACAGTTGATGACGTCATTGAGGTCATTCACGTATTAGAGCAAATTAAGTGACGAATTAATTTAATTCGTATAATGATTTTCGTTTCAAGTCAGGAACAAAAGGGCTTATTTCTGCTTCTTTTTTTAGAAGTAATATGCTATAATTACCTCAATGAAGGAGTTTAATTATTTATCAAACAAAGACATCTATTTGGACGCGGCCTGTCAGTCTTTAAGGCCCCAACCCGTGATGGATGCCCTCAACAAATATTACACCGAGTTCAACTCTTGTGGCGAACGCGTCAAGTACAAATGGGGCGAAACCACCGACGCCAAAGTCACCGAAACTCGCAAAAAGGTCTTAAAATACCTCAAACTACGTCAAAAAGATTATTTTGTCTCTTTTACACTCAACACCACCTATGGTCTTAATCTCATACTCAACCAACTTCACCCCAAATACGTTAAAAAAGTCATCACTTCTGACATCGAGCACAACTCGGTTTTTCTTTCCACTATGGCTTATGCTAAAACCCACAAGATTAAACGCGAAGTCATCAAGCGCGAGCCAGACGGTTCTTTTCCCATCAAAGGCCAAGATTTCAAAAAAGCCCTTGTAGTAGTCAACTGTGCCAGCAATTTTGACGGCCGCCAACTGGGGAACCTCAAAGCTCTCGTCAAAGCTGTCCGCGCCGCCGATGGTATTATCATCATCGATGCCGCCCAGGCTATGGCTCATACCCCGCAAATTCTCTATCGCACTAACGCCGACGCCATCTGTTTTTCCGCTCACAAAATGTACGCTCCTTCGCTCGGTGTGATGGTAGTTCGAAAAGACCTCGTCCGCCAGCTCCGCACCACCTTTATTGGCGGCGGTATGGTTGATGACGTTAATAAAAACACCTATCTGCTTTCTGCCGACGAGAACCCTGACCACATCCACACTATTTTTGAACCAGGCCTCCAAGCTTGGGGTGAGATTGTCGCCCTTGGCGCTGCTATCGACTGGCTAAACAAACTCCCCAAATCCGCCCACAAAAATCTCTGGCACGAAGCCACCCGCCTCTATAATTTCCTCGACAGCCGCCCTAAAGTTCATCTCATCAACACCGAGCCTAATCCCACCATGTCGTTTTATGTCGAGGGTATCGACTCGCACCTTATCGGCGCTGCGCTCGGCGACAAACACATCATGACTCGCACCGGCTATTTCTGCGCTCATTACTATCTCGACCACGCCGAACACTATCCCAACCTCATCCGTTTCTCACTTGGCTACCACACTCGCCCCGCAGATATCGACAAAGTCATCGAAGTCCTCGACAAAGTCACCGCCGAAAGTCCCAAAAAACCCAAAAAGAAATAATCTACATATTCTTTCGTAGCCACTTATCCGCCGGTCCGGCAGACATCAATAAGATTAAATAACCATCATCTCGCCATTTTTTAATCTCTTCTGACAGCTCTTCTCCCAGTTCGGTCGGCTCGGCATTTTCAAACCCCGAAGCCGTTATTAAATCACCCGGGGTCAAAACCGGCAAACTCTCATCTTCGCGTGTCAAGAAAGTTGGCAGCATATAAAGTTTAGTCAGACCATTAAACACGTCTTTATACTTATCTAGTACTTGGTGTTGGCGGGAGTTTTGGTGTGGTTCGTATACAGCCACCACGCCCTTCAGCCCTAGTTTTTCTGCCTCGGCCAAGGCTTGCTCAACCGTGACAGCGATTTCTTCGGGATGATGTGCGTAATCCGAATATACTTGTTCAGCAATTTTCTCAAATCGCCGGCCACTACCAGGAAAATTATTTAACACCTCGATAATCGCTTCATCGCTAATATCTAAGCCACTATCTTTGATCATTTCCCGCAAAATCTCAAACGCCAAACTTGCGTCTAATCTTTTAGCCTCGCCCGCCAAAATCAGGCGCTCATCAACCTTGCTAGCATAAATCACTTTTTCACTCTGCGCCTCAAATTCTTTAAACGCCATTTGGTAGTCTGCTTCGTCGCGATAAATGTCGGGATGATCAAAAGTCACCGTGGTAATACCGGCAATCCAAGGGTAAAAATGTAGAAAATTGCGGTCGTATTCATCCGCCTCATACAAAAAATACTGTGCGTTCGCCTCGTAGTGCCCGCTTGGCGCAAACGGCAAGGTAGTACCAACGATATATGATGCCGGCACCTTCAACTGTTGGCACGCCCAAATCAGCATCGCTACCGTAGTAGTTTTGCCGTGCGTCCCGGCGATGGCAACTAATTTTGCCCCCTGTTTATCAATCAAAATGTTGCTTAACTCGTCGCGCTTGCTGGTCTTGATACCAAGTTCCCGCGCCACCTTATATTCGGCGTTATCATCGCTAATCGCCGAACTGTGAATAAAATAATCAATCCCCACATCTTGATGAATTTTGCGCAAAAACTCGCCGTCTTGCGGACCGATGTTAATTTTAATACCGTGGTTTAGAAGTTCCGGGTAAATAGCGCCTTCTTTGACATCCGAGCCATACACTTTTAGTCCAGCATCTGCCGCCATCAGCGCTAGCGGCCCCATACCCGTACCACAAATTCCTGAAATATAAATATTCATATGATATAATTATAACAGTTTATGGGTGGTAATGCTAGAAATCACATCAAAAAATTCCTCCGCTGGCTCCACAGTATTGGTACTTGGCAATATTTGCTAGTGCTAATCGTGATGCTGTTTATTTCAGCGACCTGTCTGCGTATTGACCATATTCGCATGAACGATTTAAAATCCGAAGTCTTAGCCGCCGACCAAGCAGGTGATACAGAAACTCTCATCGCTAAACTCAACGAACTTAAAAATTATACCAATTCACATATCGTCATCAACATTGACGATTTAAACGGTAATTTTGAAGTCTATTTTGGCACTGGGCCGTTTTATCTAGAAAATCAATACCGCACCGATGCTACCAAGACACTCGAAGAAGCCGAGAAAAACAACCCCGATGGTCTCGAAGGCAACGTTTTTGCCGAGGCCGCCAACGTCTGCCGCCCGCAAGCCATCGCCGGCGGTTGGGCTTGGAACAGCCCTGAATACCTCAACTGTATGACTTCCGAAATCGATAAACACCCGGCCACCGAAGATTTCCAGTCCTCCGCCACCCTCCCTTCTACCGAGCTCTACCGCTACAACTTCGCCTCACCCGTCTGGACACCAACCATTACCGGTTTTGTCATCTTAATCACTGCGCTGTTAGCGCTTATCATTGCGGTACGGTTTATCGTCTGGTTGGTGTTAAAAATCGCTTTAAATGTCCTTAAGAAGCAGAAATAAGCACTTTTGTGAGTAGTTTGTTAAGTCAGATTTGAAACGAAAAAATCTATATTCTTGCCGTTTACCAACGTATGAGATTTTTTCGTTTCAAGTCCACGAGCAAAAGTGCTTATTTTGCTTCTTTTTCCGGAATTCCAAGCGACTTATCACTCAGCGCCCCAGCCGGATACGGATTACTCACTTCCTTCACCTCTTCCTCTATCTTCCCTAACTCTTTCAGATATTCGTCTAGCGTCGCTCCATCTACCTCGCCCATCTCGCTAAACTTATACTCACCACTTTCAACCTTGTCTATCTCGGCCTCTTCCTCATCCGGCAAAAACCCCGGCCTCGACCGATCCAAATATATATCGCCCGAATTATGATAAATCAATATACTTATCGAAGTCGTCAAAATCGCCAGCACCGTCGCCCCGATACCCAGTATCCACAAATTCCTCGCCCCAAAACTCATGCCAGCAAATTTCACAGCCCACTCCTCAATTTCTTCACCCCCTCAATATGGTCATGTAACAGGGAATTAAGCTCTAACGTCGTCTGTTGTAAAGTCGCCCTTGATGCCCTCGCCGTCTGTAATTTCTCATAAAAATCTTCCGGCTCCGACTTACAATCTATCGCCAGTAAATCTTCGGTCTGTTTCATATAATTAGTATAGGCGCTATTAAACGCTTGGCGTTTCTCGGCAAATTTCGACTGTATCGACGTCAACCCCGCATTCGGTGTGTTATTTTTCGTCAAACGTAAATTCAACGGCACAATAAAATTCGTCAACGCCTTCTCGTACGCACCACCCAGATACACTCTAGTCTTACTATCGGCACGCGTCAACTGCTGTATACTCTGTTTGATAGTTTCGCAATTCGTCGAGATTGCTCCCTTCTGGTCGGCATCCAGCTCCACTGCGCTGGCCGGCGCCGCGCCAACCACAACACTAACAATGCCAACCAAAAAACCCGCCAGCACCCTCAAACTATTTTGCTTCATACATCCCCATGTGTATTTTACCGTCATATATCAACGTCGGTATACCTTTAGCACGCACTTCCTCCTCGACAATCTTACGTGCCTGTTCCAAAATCCCGCTCACTTGTTCTGACTTCGTCAACCCCGAGATCCCCGCAATCTTATTACTAGACACGCCAAAATCTTTCAACCATTTTTCGAGCAACTTCCCCGCATTTTCTTCGCTCAACTCATACATTACCGACTGATAAGTCGCCCCCGTGCTATCGCGCTCGGTATATAGCCTATCCAAAATTTTCGGCGCCACCTCTGGCTCAGACAGCATCGTCGCATACACATAGCGAGCTATCAGTTCGGAATTATTAAATTTCAACTCACCATTTGGCAAATGAATCGGATACACCACCATGATCGTATTATAACGGTCAAAAAACCCATCTTCTTTCTGATTACGATACGACATCATACAGGCCGAGCACCCCGGGTCCACTATATCTACCGCATAGGGTTTAGAACTATCTTCTTTTTCAACCGTAAAATACGGCGTCGTGTGAAAATCTTCGGCGTGCCAGTCGCGCAAACGTTCCGGTATCGCCACAAATATCTCCCCCCACTCAGTAAACCATTGTCCCGTCGCTTCGAGCAAATTATCTGGCTCATCACTTTCCAAAGAGCAAGTCTCCGACGCCAACGCACACGATGCCGGTTGCGATACATTACAAGTGCCAAACACCCACAACGCTAGCAGCGTTTTAATCGAGGTTAGCACCGCCCACACAAACACTAGCACTACTAATATTGCCAATACTTCCATCACCACCGACAGCGGCTTCACTAGCCCGGGTCTTGTCAGCACCATTCGTTTTAGTACCGAGTGCTTCACGTCTTCTTTAAAATTAGTCTGGCATTTTTGTAGGCGCACCTTTTTGCCCACGCACCCCCACGCTTTTTTAATCACTTTCAAATATTTGCGCCCAATTTCGCGCTTAAAAATACTTAAGAAGGCTGCCACCACCCCAAACATCAACAAAATAATAAACGCAGCAATACATACCATACATAACATTATAACACATAAATTTACCACTAATAACACATAAATTTACCACCACCCTGTGGAAAACTCCCATAAAAAAAGTCTTGCCAAAATGCTTAAGTTGTATTAAAATAGGGTTATGTTTAATCGAAGGTCAAACAAAAACATGAATTTTTATCTAAAAAGCCGCACCGCCAAACCGCTTTTTATCGGTGCCTCTCTCGCGCTCGTCGCCCTTATTGGCGCATTTGCTCTCTGTAGCAATTTTAAGGTGGAAAACACCAACGCCGCCACCAACAACGCCGCCTTTGCCGTTCAGCTCGGTGAAGTCCTCACCCTCTCTGCTC
>CAYMXW010000003.1:0-38714 GCA_964394555.1 uncultured Candidatus Saccharibacteria bacterium
ACCTTACGCTACTTCTAATAAGGTTTATACTGTAGTAGATAGTCGTGATGGTACTAATTACACTGTAGCTAAGTTAGCTGATAATAAGTGCTGGATGACCCAAAATCTTGAATTGGGTGAATATGGGACACCATTAGTCTTAAATAATACTACCTCTAACGTATCGTCGGAAGGTTATACATTAGACTTTGCCTACGCCAACAACTCTGTCTATAAAGGTAATAGTAATCATTACGGGAACTATTATAACTGGTCTCAGGCTACCGCCGGAAGCGGTGATACTATTACAACAGCTGGCGAGGATGCGCCGTATTCTGTCTGTCCGAAAAATTGGAGGCTACCTAGCGCTGGCACATCTGCTTCTGGTAGTGAGTTTTATACTATGCTTAATAACTATATTAGTGGCGCTACTTGGGAAAGTGGTTATTATTGGGTTAATGTTACTATGTCTCAGATTACTAGTGAACCAGTTTCGTTGGTACTTTCGGGGTGGGTGTATCCATCTGGTGAGACGGCAGGACATGGTTCAATTGCTGATTGGTGGACTGCCACTTTTAGTAAAGCATCTTATTCTTATGAACTGGATATACAAGGCCATAGTAATACCATATATTTTACGCAATATGCTCCAAATTATAGCTTTACACTCCGCTGTCTTGTTGATTAGAATATAGTTATTAGAGGAGGGAAGGGGGGTCGAGAGTGATGGTGGTGTTGGGTTTTTCGGAGATGGGTTGTAAAATCTCGAGGAGTTGGGTGCGAGAGCGAGCGCGGAGGGTGAGCTGCCAGGTGTAGCCACGAGTGGTGTGTTCGTGAAAGGCAGGGGTAGGGGGCGAGATGAAGAATTTGGTATTTAGAGCGGCGTTCTTAGTTGACAGTTCACGGTGAATGGCGCGAATTTTGCTGAGAGTGGTGCGTTCGGTTTTGTAAGTGATAGAGATGCGAGCGAGATAGGCAAAGGGCGGAAAATGTTGACGGCGACGCATTTTGAGAGTGTAACTAATAAAACTGTTGTAGTCGGCATTGACAGCGGAGGTAATGATAGGGTGATCGGGGTGAAAAGTTTGGATGATAACAGAGGTGTGATCAAGGTGGCCACGCCCAACGCGACCGATGACTTGGGTGAGGAGCTCAAAAGTGCGCTCGGGGGCGGAATAGTCGGGAAGTGAGAGACCAGCGTCGGCTTGAACCACACCGACGGTGGCGAGGCGAGGTAAATCAAGGCCCTTGGCGACGGTTTGAGTGCCGATGATGATATCGATGTTGCCGTTTTTAACCTCGTCGTAGAGGGCGTCAAGAGAGGTAGTTTTAGTATTGTCAGCGTCAAAACGGGCGATGCGAGCACTCGGAAAAAGTTTAGTGAGTTCATTTTCGAGCAGTTTAGTACCAAAACCCTTATGAATTAGTCCCGGATGCTGGCAATCGGGGCAATTAACCGGGACGGGCTGATGGTGGTCGCAGGTGTGGCAGCGCAAAGTATAATCGTTGGTGTGAAGAGTAAGAGGAAGAAAACAGTTAGGACAGAGTGCTTCAAAACCGCAGTTTTCACAGATGGTAAGTGGGGCGGAGCCGCGACGATTGTGAAAAATTAGGGTTTGGTGATGCTCGTCAAGATTTTGCTTGATTTGGGAGAGTAGGAGGTCACTGAAGTAGCGGTTTTTGGTAAAGTTAGCGCGTGATTTGAGGTCGATAACAGAGATGTCGGGGGGAGTGGTGGGCTTGGCCTTTTCATTGAGAGTGATAAGTGAATTGTGGCTTGAAGCGAGGTGATAATCGGTAGCAAGCGGGGTGGCAGTGCCAAAAATACAGTCGATGTCAAGATGATTGGCAATAAAACTAGCAAGGCGAAGGGTAGAATAACGGGGGGTGTTCTCTTGAAAATAGGAAGAATCGTGCGCCTCGTCGATGATGATGAGGCCGAGATTAGAAAGGGGGGCAAAGAGGGCAGAGCGAGGGCCGATAACAATAACAGGCCTATCAGAGGTGAGGCAATGTTGCCAAATTTGGTGGCGCTCAGCTTCGGTTTGGCGGGAGTGGATGAGAACGGTGCGCCCCGGGAAGGTGAGTTCAAAGATTTGGACGAGTTGGGAGGTGAGGGCGATTTCGGGCACGAGAAGGATGATAGATTTACCCTCTGAGAGCGCCTCAGAAGCCTTTTGAAGGTAGATATTGGTCTTACCGCTTCCGGTTATACCATGAAGGAGTTTAGTGTGGCTAGAAGCGCTCTCAAGGCCTTGTAGGGCCATTTTTTGCGCGGGGTTAAGGGCGATTTTGGGTTTTTTGAGTGGTTTTGGCGGATTGGGAGAGATTTGAAGTGATTTGCGGCGAGTTTTATTGATGCCAACTGGGAGGATGAGTTTGGCAACGGTAGGTAATGGCACTAGATAATAATCAGAGAGCCAAAGGAGAGATTTAACAAGATGAGAAGGTAAAGGAGTGTCATAGAGGACCTTAGTAATGGGCTTAGTTGGGAAGTCAACAGAGGTGACTTTTTTAATGACGATGCCGGTAGTAGTAGTGCGACCAAGTGGAATGGTGACAATAGTGCCGACCGGAAGTGAAATCTCATAAGAATAGGTAAGAATACCGGTGCCGGTGCGGAATAATTTTAGTGGTATCACCTCGTAAAACATAGTTTAATTTTAACAAAACGTTGTGAAAAATACCAGTTTGCTGAAAAAACGTGCTATAATTGAAAAAGTAAGGAGGAAAATGCTGGATATATTCATTACATCAAGAGTCAGACGAAAAATAATAGTGGTATTTGCGAAATATCCAGATTTTAAAACTCATGTGAGGGGGCTGTCGAAACTGATAAAGGAAGATCCTGGAAACATTCAGAGGGAATTGCAGAAGTTAGAAAAAGGTAACTTTTTGATTGTAACGAAAAAGGGTAATACGAAGATTTATCAGACGAATAAACATTTTCCGATCTTGAAGGAGTTGCAGAGCATTGTGATTAAGAGCCAACAGAGTAAACCAAGCAAGACGATTGGGTAGAACTTGAGTAAGTTATTTGAAAGATTACTAGAGAAGCGAGGCATAGGAGTGGATTTTTTGTTGCCAAAATATGACGAATTAATGAGCGGAAAAAGTTTACCAGATATTGATAAAGCGATAGAAAGAATACTGGGTGCGGTGCGCAAGAATGAAAAAGTATTGATATATGGAGATTATGATGCGGATGGAGTGACGGCAAGTGTGGTAATGCATGATACGTTGAGGTTGGCAGGAGTAAAAGAAATTGAGATAATGTTGCCGAATCGCTTTGAAGATGGGTATGGAATGAGTGAAAAGGTCATAAAAAGAGCAACGCAGAGTGGAGTGAAGTTGGTAGTAACGGTAGATTGTGGAAGCGGTAACAGAGAAATTGTAGCAGAATTGGCAAAAATAGGAATAGATACGATAGTTACTGACCATCATGAATGTCCAGAAGAATTGCCGAAAGCGGTGGCGGTGGTGAATCCGAAGCGACTAGAGAAGAGCGAATGGCGCGATTTGGCTGGGGTGGGAGTGGCTTTTATGTTGGCGCATCGGCTGACGGAGAAGGGGTTGATACCGCGAGGACAAGAGAAGTGGCTGCTGGATATGGTGGCGATTGGGACAATTTGCGACAATATGAGATTAAGAGGTGAAAATCGACGATTGGCGTATTGGGGACTGAAAGTAATCGAGAAAACCCGGCGGGTTGGACTGAGAGAAATGATAAAATGTGCTGGCGTAAAGAAGGTAAATAGTTACGCGGTGGGATTTATTATTGGGCCAAGGTTAAACGCGGCGGGGCGAATGGAATCGGCGGACATAGCGCTGAAGCTTTTGATGACTTCATCGAAAGTGGAGGCGGCAAAATTGACGGAAAAATTGGAACAATTAAATTTAGAACGGCGAAGTGAACAAGAACGTGCGATAAAAAAGATTAGAAGTAATAAAATAGATGATGCAGTAGTGGTAGTGACTGGCGATTGGCACGAAGGAGTGCTGGGCATAATTGCTGGGAAACTAACGGAAGATTTACAGCGGCCGAGCTTTGTGCTGACCGAGAAAGAGGGGGTGTATAAAGGCTCAGGAAGGAGCTTTGGCGAATTTGATTTGGCTGAGGCTTTGAGGGCTTGTAGAAATGAAATTATTGGCGGCGGGGGGCATGCAGGGGCTTGTGGAGTGAAGGTGGAGAAGCAGAAGCTAGATGGCTTTCGGTGCGCGGTGAATGATTATTATAAGAGCCTGAAATTAACGGAACAGGAGAGGTTTCTACGGAGGGAGGCAGATATCGAGATAGAAGATTTGCGTGAAGTAGATATGAACTTAATGGCGGAACTAGAGCGACTGGAGCCGTTTGGGGTGGGGAATTTGGAGCCAGTGTGGCTGCTAAGAGATGTATTGGTGTTAAGCGCGCAGAAGTTAGGGCAAAATGAGCAACATTTGAAAGTGACGGTGACTGATGGTAAGAAGCAGTTAGTGCTGATTGCATTTAATGCGCCAGAGGAGTGGCTGAGGGTTAGAGAGGGAGTGCGGGGTGATTTTACGGTGAAATTGATGGTGAATGAGTGGAACGGCTTGACGAGCGTGGAAGGGGTGATAGAAAAAATAGGGGTTGAAAAATCAGTGGAGTTCTGATATAATTCAGGATATGTCAATAAAAGTTACAAGAAAAGACCAGAATGAAGCGAATGAGAACATCATCCGTCGTTTTAATCGTAAAGTTTTGCAGAGTGGTGTGATGCCACTAGCGAAGTCGCAAATGCGTTTTAGTAAGCCGATTTCAAAGAGAGAACGCCGCAAGAAAGCGATTTTGAGAGAGCGCCATAAAGCTGAGAAATTAGAGCGTATGCGCTTGGGATTGAAATAGAAAAATCTCGCTAGAAATAGCGAGATTTTTGTTATAATAGGGACAAGATGATATTATTATTTGGTTTGGCTGGTTCAGGTAAAAGCACGCAGGGTCAGATTTTGGCGGAGCGTGATAATATGAAGTGGCTGTCGGCCGGGCAAGTGTTGAGAGACCACGGTGGGTTTGAAGAGCAGATGGCAAAAGGCGAACTGGTAAATGATGACACAATGATAGATTTGATGTTAAAGGAAATAAAAAAGGCAAAGGCGGAAGGGAAGGATGTAATACTAGACGGGTTTCCGCGCGATACTTACCAAGCCGAGAAGCTGGTTAAAAAAATAAAGAACGAGATTAAAAAAGCGATTTATTTGGAAGTGCCACGTGACGAGTTGATCAAAAGAATTAGTTTGCGGGGGCGCGCAGACGATACGCCGGAGGCGGTAGCAAAGCGATTTGAGATAGTTGAACAAAATATTTGTTCAATTTTATCTCTGTTAGAAGCGGAAAAAGTGCCAGTAAGGCGGATAAATGGCGTTGGTACGATTGAGAAAGTGGCCGAACGCGTAGCTAAGGAAGTGGAGGACTAATGGACCAGAAAAAAATTAGTGCAATGCGGGAAGGTGGGCAAATTTTGGGGCATCTACTGAAAGATTTGAAAGCTTATGTAAAGCCTGGAATGAACGAAAAAGAAATCGATGCGTGGGTGCGCAAAGAAATTGTCAAGCGGGGTGCCAAAGTGGCGTATGATATGTTGGATGATAAATTTCCGGGGGCGATTTGTATTTCGACTAACGATGAATTGGTACATGGTGCGCCGAGCGACTATGTGTTAGAGGAGGGCGATAAGGTTTCGTTTGACCTTGATATATTTTATAAGGGGTATTTTACGGACTCGGCATTTACGATGATTGTGGGGGGTAAGGGGACGAAGGCGGTAGAAAATTTGCTGTCGGTGACTGAATCGTCGATGTGGGAGGGGATTGAGCGAGTGAAAGCAGGGGCGCATATTGGTGATATTGGTTATGCGGTGGAGAAGACCTTGAAAGCTGGAAAGTTAGGGGTGGTGATGAATTATGTGGGGCATGGTATTGGCAAAACGATGCACGAAGAACCGATGATACCGAATTTTGGTCGTAAAGGACAAGGCTATAAACTGAAAGCGGGTGATACGATTTGTATTGAGCCGATGTCGTCGCTGGGTAAGGCAAAAAATCATGTGAGTAAGGAAGATGGTTGGACGGCAATTTTGAACGACGGCTCGATGGGGTGCCATTTTGAACACACGGTGTTAGTGCTTGAAGATGGCTATGAAGTTTTGACATTACCGAAATAACTGTGGTATAATACGCTTATGGATGAAATGCGTTATGCCGTAGGGCTAGATGTGGGCACGGATAATGTACGTGCGGTAATACTATCGGTTAATAAGGAGGGGGTGAAAACTGTGGTTGGCTACGCTGAAGCTAAAAATGCTGGGATGCGTAAGGGACTGGTGTCAAACTTGTCAGGTCCTGGTGAAGCAATTGATCGAATGTTGGGCGAAGCCGAACGAATGAGCGGTTACGAAGTAAATTCAGCCTATGTGTCGATAAATGGTAAACATATTTTATCAACGCAAGCCGAAGGTATGATAGCGGTGGGGGCGATAGACCATGAAATAGACGAAGAAGATTTGGCGAGAGTAGAAGATGTGGCGGTGTCGGGAAGATTGCCGGCAAACCGTGATGTGCTAGATGTGGTGCCACTAGAATTTGCTTTGGATGGTCAAGGCGGAGTAAAAGATCCGATTGGAATGACCGGTTCAAGACTAGAAATGCGCGCCAATGTGATTTCGGCACTAACACCTAATTGTGAGAATTTGAAAAAGGCAACTGAGAGCGCCAATGTCTATGCCGAGAGGCTAGTGCCAAGTGTAGTGGCGGCGGCAAAGGCAGTTTTAAGTGAGCATCAGATGGAAAATGGGGTGGCGGTAGTAGATTTTGGTGCGGCGACGACCGCGTTAGCGATTTTTGAAGAAGGCGATTTACAATATGTGAGCGTGATTCCGGCGGGTTCAAATAATATTACTAATGATTTGGCAATTATGCTAGGAATTGATACTAAAGCGGCGGAAGATTTGAAATGCAAATATGTGACTGGATTACTTGGTAGCAAAGAAAAACCGGTATCAATGAAGGTTGATAGCGACGTAGTGGAGTTTGAACGTCAACAAATAGACGAAGTGGTACAGGTGCGTTTGAACGAGATTTTTGAGCACGTACAGAAGGAAATTAAGGCCGCGCATTATGAAAAACGCTTACCCGAAGGTATCGTGCTGACGGGTGGTGGTACCAAGATGAAAGATTTGGATAAGTTTGTGAAACTGGATATGGGGTGTTCGGTGAAAGTGGGTATACCGAAGGGGGTTGTTGGTGGTGTAGTTGATGCGGTGAGTAAGCCAAAGTATGCGGCGGCGGTGGGGCTAGCACTGATGGCGGTAGAAAATACCGGCAAGAGTGTAGCTGGTAAAAAAGGTTTGAAACCAAAATTAAAGCCAAATACGAAGGGACTGTTGGCAAAGATTTTTGGTAAAAAGTAATCTTTTCAAGTATTTTTAAGAAAATTGTGTTATACTGTAAATAAGAGATAAGTAATAAGTGAGGAAAAAATATGCCAGAAGTAAAACCTACAGAGATAGAGAGCACAGCTAGCATTAAAGTTGTGGGTGTTGGTGGCGCCGGCGGTTCAGCGATTGACCGCATGAAAGAAGTCGGCTTAAATGGAGTAGAATTTGTAGCGGTAAATACCGATGCGCAAGCATTACATCATTCGACTGCTGATACCAAAGTTCATATTGGTAAAGGCTTAGGAGCCGGTGGTGACCCAGAGAAGGGTCGTGAGGCTGCCGAGGAGAGCCGTGAAGAAATTGGCAAATCGCTTGATGGTGCGGATATGATTTTTATCACGCTTGGTGCGGGTGGTGGTACTGGTTCGGGCGCAGGGCCGATTGTGGCCGAAGAAGCTCGCAATCGCGATATTTTGACAGTTGGTGTAGCGACGAAACCATTTACCTTTGAGGGGATGAAACGTCGCAATAATGCCGACACGGCAATTGACAAGTTGTCACATCAAGTAGACGCTTTGATTACGATTCCAAATGATCGATTATTACAAACGATTGATCCGAGAACGCCCCTAATTGAAACCTTCAAGATTGCCGATGATGTTTTGAGGCAAGGTGTACAAGGAATTTCGGAGTTGATTACTGAGCACGCTTTGATTAACTTAGACTTTGCCGATGTGAAGGCGATCATGAAGAACGCCGGTTCGGCGCTGATGGGAATTGGTCGGGCTTCGGGTGAAAATCGTGCGGCTTTGGCAGCCCAGCAAGCGATTGAATCACCGTTGATTGAAGTGAAGATTGAAGGTGCGAGAGGTGTGCTATTCTCAGTGGCGGGTGGCTATGACATGTCAATGAGTGAAATTCAAGAAGCCGCTGAGGTGATTACTGGTGCGGTGTCGCCAGATGCGAATATTATCTTTGGTGCGGCGGTGCGCCCAGAACTGGAAGATGAAGTAGTAATTACGGTAGTGGCAACTGGTTTTGATTCGGAATATTACCGTAAATTAGATGCTGAACGCGCGCAAGAAGAAGCAGCAGACCGCTTAATGGCGGCTTCAAACGAGGGTGAAGCTGATAAGCCAGCAGAAACCACTGCGTCTGATGAGCAGAAAGCGACTTCAAGTAGCTTTACTAGTGAAAACAAGGGGAACATGTGGGACGCGATTAAAACTAATGAACCGGCCGAAAAGCCAGAACAAGAAGAGGAAGATTTGGACGTACCACCATCTTTGCGTGAAAAGTTGCGTGCCCGTAAAAAGAAGGCTTAAAAATGGTAAATCCGAAGTTTAGAATTGGCGACAGCAAGGTACTGGAAAGCCGAGAGACTTTGGATGGTACGATGATTCGTCGACGTAGAATCTCTTCGGATGGCAAGCATCGGTTTACGACTTATGAACGCGTGGAGTTGCCGAGTTTGACGGTGCTGAAACGCAATGGTAATCGAGAGATTTTTGATAGAGATAAACTACTGACGGCGGTGCGCAGAAGTGTTGGTAAGTTTTTTAACTCGGACTTAGAAGTTGAGGAGGTAGTTGATAGAACAACCGATTTAGTTTATGGTTTAGGAACGGATGAAGTAACTTCTAAACAGATAGGCGAAGCGATATTAGATGTATTAGCCGAGATGAACCAGGTGGCCTATGTAAGGTTTGCGAGCGTGTTTCACGAGTTTAAGACGTTAGACGATTTTGAACAGATTTTGATTGAACAGAAAAAGAAAGGGAAGAAATGAAAGTAGTGTGTGTGTGGCGTGATAATACTGAGTATGCGCGGACGGTGAGCGAGTGGTTAGAGGAGTTTAAAAAACGAGATTTGGGGGAAATTGAAAGTTTAGATCCAGATACCGTAGAAGGAGAATCGTTTGCGAAAGTTCACGATATCGTGGAGTACCCAACGTTGATGGCGGTAGATGATGATGGTCGGGAGTTGGAGGTGTGGCGAGGTTTACCTTTGCCACTGATGGACCAAGTGGCGTATTACGCAAGAGAAAACTAGATTTATTTGGTTAAATTTGGTATAATTTTTGTAGTAAATGAAAAAAGACAAGATGCCAACTAGAAGTGAAGCCGAAGAGATTTTTGCGTGGGCAAAGATGCAAAATTCGGGTAGTTGGGCTGAGCATTCGGAAGTGACGGCGCGGATAGCCGAAACGATTGCCAAAAACTGCGAACTAAAACCCGAGAAGGCCTATATTTTGGGGCTTTTACATGACGTTGGACGTTATGAAGGGTATCAAGTGGGGCTGCGTCATATAACCGAAGGTTATCGTTATCTTAAAAAACGGGGATTTGATACGGCGGCAAGGGTGTGTTTATCACATTCGTTTTACACTTATTTGGATCCAGATGATGAATTTTATTTGAAGCAATTGCCAGACGAAGAGGATAAGAAAATTTTGCGAGATTTTGCGGTAAAACTGAGAAACGGTACAGCGGCGTTTGATGAATATGACCGGTTAATTCAATTGGCGGATTGTATGGCGCGGCCGTATGGTGCGGTGACGATTAATGACCGGTTTGTAGATATTATGCTACGTTATGATTTCCCAGACCTGAGAGCTCAGATTGTGGGAATTTGGCGGGTAAAGAAGTATTTTGATGAGAAGTTGGGGTTTGACGTATATGATTTGTTTAGAGAAGAATTAGCAAAAAATATATCAAGAGAGCCGAGCGGCATTATGGAGGAGGGCGAAAAATGAAATATCAAACAAACACTAGACGTAGAGCCTATGAATATGAACGAGCGATTAGCGAGTGGTGGCAGAAAAATCAGATTTTTGAAAAGTCGGTAGAGCAGAGGTCGACGGATAAAAGTTATGTGTTTTATGATGGACCGCCGTTTATCACGGGAAATCCACATCATGGGACGCTTTTGAGTTCCATAGTGAAGGATGCGGTGCCGAGATTTTGGACGATGCGAGGTTATCGTTGTGAGAGGCGTTGGGGGTGGGATTGTCACGGGTTGCCGGCGGAAAATTTTGTCGAAAAACAACTAGGCATTACTGATAGGCGCGAGATTGGCACGAAGTGGTCGCTGGAAGATTATATTATCAAGGCGAGAGAGTCGATGGTGGCGAACTCGGCGACCTGGGAGGGGACGATTGAACGTGTGGGACGCTGGGTAGATTTTAAGGGTGCGTACCGCACGATGGACAAAGATTTTATGGAGTCGGTGTGGTGGGCGTTTAAGACTTTGTATGATGCAGGGAAGATTTATGAGGGGCGAAAGGTGTTGATGTATGATACGAAGTTTGCGACGCCGGTGTCGAAAGCAGAGGTGATGATGGATAATGACGCGTACCGTGAGGTGACAGACCCCTCGGCGTACGTTAAGTTTAAGTCACTTTCCCAAAACCTCTATCTACTGGCTTGGACGACGACGCCGTGGACGCTGCCGGCGAATATGTGCTTGGCGGTGAATCCGGGGATGAAGTATGGGGTTTATGATGTGGAGGGGGAGAAATTTGTGGTGGCGGTGGAGCGCGCTAAGGTGATTTTGCCAGAATTGGAACCAGAGGGGGTGATGGATGGTAAGAGTTTGGTGGGATTGAAATACGAGCCTTTGATAGAAGTGGCAGATGGACTATTTGACTTAGGGTTGCGTGGTGATAAAGGCACTGTGGCGCGACCGGAAACTTATACAGTAGTGGCGGCGGACTTTGTGTCAGATGAAGATGGTACTGGGATAGTGCATTGTGCGCCGGCCTATGGTGAGGATGATTACGCTTTGAGTTTAGAGCATGAGGTAGATTTCGTTGATTGTTTGGATGAAAATGGCTATTATCTACCAGAGATGGCAGAGAAATTGCATGAACTAGGAGTGCGTGATACAGACGAAAATGGTATTAATGCGTGGGATGGCAACAAATTTATCGCTAAGGTGCTAGAAGCCGAGGGAAAAGTTTGGAAAATTGAGTATATTAAGCACGAATATCCGTTTAACCCGCGCAGTAAAGAGCGAATCATGTATCGGGCGTTTCCGAGTTGGTTCTTTGACGTGGCGGGGTCGAAAGATTTGATGTTGGAACAGAACGAGAATATTCATTGGTTCCCAGAGTATTTGAAACACGGACGGTTTGCGAAGAACATTGAGCAAGCGCCAGACTGGAATTTATCACGCGATCGTTTCTGGGCGACGGCGATGCCAGTGTGGAAGGGCGATAAAGGTTCGGTGAAGGTGGTGGGTTCGTATGACGAACTATATGAACTGTCTGGAGTGCGACTAGATGATTATCATCGGCCATGGGTGGATGAGATTGAGTTTGAGATTGATGGCGAACATTTTACACGAATTGAGAAAGTGTTAGATTGTTGGTTTGAAAGTGGGTCGATGCCGTTTGCGCAGCTACATTATCCGTTTGAAAATAAGGAGAAGTTTGAGCAGAATTACCCGGCGGACTTTATCGTGGAGTATGTGGGGCAGGTGAGAGCGTGGTTTTATTATGTGCATTGTGTGAATACTGCGTTGGCGGAAATAGGGGCGTTTGGCGAGTTGTCGCATGGCAAGAAAAATGCTTATAAGAATGTGATTACGACGGGGACTTTGGCAGGGAATGATGGGCGCAAAATGAGCAAGTCGCTAGGGAATTATACGGACCCGAACGAGTTGATGGATAAATATTCGGCGGATTCGTTGAGATTTTTGCTACTGTCTAGCCCGGTGTTGTCGGGAGAGGATTTTGCGCTTTTGGATAAGGATGTATCGGATGTGGCGAGGAAACTCGCGATGATTTGGAATGTGTATGATTTCTTTACGATGTATGCGTCGGTTGATGGAATAGACTCGGAGGAACTTTTTGAGAAGTGTTCTTCTCGGGGACGGCGTTCGCGCGGCCCGTCTTCACGGGCGCGCGCCGCCTCTTTCTCGGCAGCAGCCTCCGAAACGCCCCTTGAAGAAACTTCTCCAAAAAGTTCCTACAAAAATCTTTCACCATTAGATGTTTGGATTGTATCACGGGTGCATCAGTTGAGGGATGAAATTACAGAGGGAATGGAGGCATATGATTTGCCGAGAGCGCTCGAAGGCGTATTGCCGTTTGTAGATGATCTTTCGAATTGGTTTGTGCGTAGGAGCCGTAGGCGTTTTTGGAAGTCGGAAGATGATGATGACAAAATGGCGGCCTATGCAACTTTGTATTACGTGTTAGTGTATTTGAGTAAAATTTTGGCACCCTTTGTACCATTTTTGGCAGAAGAGCTGTATAAAAAAATGACGGGCGACGAGGAAGGTTCGGTGCATTTGCTAGACTGGCCGGAAGCGGGCGAGATAGACGAAACGGTGCTAAATGAAATGGCAAGGACACGGGAGATTATCACTGAAGGTTTGGCGCTAAGGATGAATAAATCGGAAGCCGAGGAACAGATTAAAGTGCGTCAACCGTTGTCGCTACTAAGTTATGGTGGTGATAAGTTACCGGAATTTTATGAGCAGATAATTATGAGTGAAGTGAATGTAAAGAAGGTGGTAAATAGTGGCGACGGAGTAAAGCTAGATAAAACTTTGACCGAGGAATTGCTTGAGGAAGGTTTTGTAAGGGAATTGATACGCCAAGTACAATCGGCGCGCAAGAAGGCAGGGCTAAATGTGGATGACAGAATAAAGTTGGCAGTGATGTGTGAGGTACCGAAAAAATGGCAAAAAACTTTGAAAGCGGAAACGTTGGCAGTAGAACTAACAAAAGAGAACTATGCTTACGATGAAATCGTGAAAGTTAACGGGGAAAATATCACAATTTCGTTAGAAAAAGCATAATTGCTATTGACAAATTAGGCGATGTGTGCTATAATGGAAGATAGTTAGATAATAAAAAACAACATCTAGCAAACAAATATCAACATAAAAAAGGAAAATGCAAATGGCAGACGCAGACAATATGAAGTTCGAGTTCTTTAAGAACGAGAAAACTTACAAATCGCCAGAGGCAGTGAACGGAGATGCAAGGAAGCGTATTGTGCGCTGGGAAAGCATTGAAGCGGTGAAAACCAAGCTGCAAGCAAATTCCTAAGGAGTTATCTATAAGATAGACACCAAAAAACCGAACATTAGTTCGGTTTTTTGGTTTCCAAAAGTGTGGTATAATTAAGTTAATGTTTAGTCTGATACGTAAACATAGAGTTTTGGGGCTGCTGGCGGTGGTTTTTGGTGTGGGGTTAATGACACAGTCGGCATTGGCAGCGGAAAGTCCGTTGACGCAAGAGGAACAGACGATTTTTTCGCAAAATCATATCGTATTTTATGAACCGTGTTCGGATATTAGCGGCAGTAGTGCTTTGAGAGGTGAAGTTTCGATTTCTGGTAATACGGCGGAGGAGAAGGTTTGGTCGGGGTTGACGAGTTTTTTGACTGATGAACAGACGGCAGGAGTGATGGGAAATATGGCATATGAGAATGGCAATTATGGGCCAGTGCGACGCGAGAGTGGACAACAGGGCGATATCTGGAATAGTGGTACACAGATGGGGATGGGACTAATTCAATGGTCGTTTGGCAGAAGAGTAAAACTTTTGAACTATGTGAAGTCGCAAGACGCTGAGATGATAAAATATTTTGAAGATGAAACGCTAAAGAACGTATCAGGGGATGGTTTCATTGAGAAATATGGACACGAAACGGCGAATCGGATCTATCAGTTGGAATTACAATATTTGAAACAGGAGTTGGACACGGTACAGAGTTATCATGGAATTTATGATCAAAAAACGGTAGAAGGGGCGGCGGATTTCTTTTTGGAGCATGTGGAGATTCCGGCGAATATAGCGGGACAGAGACCGCTGAGACGGATGGCGGCGAATAAGATGTTTGCTAAATATAGCGGCAAGACTTTTACGGGTAATGGGGTGAGTTCGTCGACGGTGGGGGTGGCAAATAGTACGGTGACGTCGAATATTAACGATAAAGCGTGGGAGTTGGCAGATCAAACGAGAGATCAGAGTCTTAAAGGGCCGACTGAGGCGTATTTACAGGCACAGAAATCGGTAAAATGCCCGGGAGATTGTATTGATCACGGGGCGAGTTGCGATCGTTATGTGGCGACTGTGGTGCGAGCGGCAGGGGTGGATGATAATATTCCTTGGGGTAATGTGGCGACACAGGAAGATTATATGATAAAAACGTCAAAT
Source organism: uncultured Candidatus Saccharibacteria bacterium (assembly GCA_964394555.1). Classification (GTDB taxonomy): domain Bacteria; phylum Patescibacteriota; class Saccharimonadia; order Saccharimonadales; family Saccharimonadaceae; genus Nanosyncoccus. Next base: position 14,549 of record CAYMXW010000003.1, read on the forward strand.
ATTTATATGCCGGTGGAGGGTGACGCGACGAATGAGGCGACCTATCAACCAGGAGATATTCGGGTAAAAATTGTGAACGGAGTGCGAAAGCATATTGAGATCTATGGGCAGAAAGACGGTAAGGGTTATATACTGTCGGCGTCAATTGATGATCCAAAACGTTGGGCAGGGTATACGGATTTCTTTGCGGAGAATGGGGCGGAGTACCATATTTACCGTACACAAGGAACGCCAAAGTGCGTAGTAAGTAACGGTTGTCAACAAAATACGATGGACGTAAATAGTACAGCGGTGTGTTTGGCGTGGCCGTTAGGAACAAAAGACAGCAAGAAATTATATCACGGTGGTAAGCCGACTGAAGCGTTTAAAACGGCGATTGATGCAGTATTTCCAGATCGTGATTGGGCGAGACAGACTAATGCGGGGGCTTCATGTGACGTAGGGGCGGCGACAGTAGTGCGTTATTCGGGTGTGGATAAAACTTTTCCGAGGGGCTTAGACGAACAATTTGCTTTGGCGAGTAAAGGCGATCGTAAAAAATGGGAGGTGATCAGAACAACTTCAAAATCGGCTTTGAAGCCTGGTGACGTGGTACTAAAAAGTGGGCACGTGTGGATATATGTAGAAGACCAAAACGGTAAGAAATATCGGGTGGATGCCCATCACAATTGGAAGGGCGGGATGTACTTGGGTGTAGAAGATAGTTTGGATTCGGTACAGATTATTTTGCGGGCGAAAAATGCGAAGAACTCAACTAATGGAGTGGTGATTGAAAAAGATAAATCGAGCGTGGGTGGCGAAACAGTTTCTGATAGTGGCTCTACTTCTTCCTCCGCTTCTAGTACTAACACTAATGATGCTAGAAATAAGAAAGATATCAATGCGGCAGCAATTGAGTTGGCATGGCCAGCGGATGCGAGCAAATCATCGTCAAATTATCCTGGTGGCGATTGGAATGAAGCTGGCAGGAAGGCTGCAAGTGAGTTTAAAAAAGAAACTGGTGCTGGACTTTCTGATAGAGGTGCTGATTGTGGTGATTTTGCTAATGTAGTATTATGGTATGCCGGTATAATTAAGGATAAAAAGGGTGGTCCAGCTAGCCTTTATAAATATATGAAGGAAGATACAGCAAATTGGGAAGAAGTCGAGATAAAGAGTAAGTCAGATTTACAGCCTGGAGATATAGGCATAAGATTTAATTCACTAGACCTCTGTGCTCCATATAAGGGTGGTTGCCATCAGCATATTGCATTTTATGTTGAGCAAAATGGTGAAGCTTATACTTCGCAAGCATCACATGGTGGTTTCTTTGGGCGTTTGAGTAAGGGAGTGAGTGATATATTTACCAAAGATCATGTGATGAGATACAAAGGTGGCGCTTCTACTGACGATAATTGCGATCGGTGTCAAAATACCAGTACTGATGATTTTGGCTTGAAGGAGGGTGGATTAACTTTAGCAGAAGCAAAAAAATGGATGGAAACTTATCGACAAGAAGCATCTAAGAAAAAGACAGGAAGTTATATGTTTAAGAGTGCTTATGTGCTAGATGCGGGCTGTGGAGGTGGAACTTTAAATAACTGTGTGGCGTTTTCACAATGGTTTTTGAATAAATATACTTCGATAGGACCAAAATGGGCAAATACGGTGAACGGCAATAAGATGGTAAGCCACTTGAAAGCGACTAAAGGATTGAAAACTGGCAACGAACCGAGGCCGTATGCGATATTTAGTACTGGAACTTATAATCACACAGGTGTAGTGATGGGGGTGACCAATAATAGTGTGGTAGTATGCGAGGCGTCTTGCAGTAATGGTTATACGAGTTATTGGCCGGGTTGTAGTGAATGGTTAATGGATACAACAAAATCAAAGAGCATGACCTATGCTTATACAGATGATATTATGAATAATACCGGAGGTGGTGGAGGTAATTGGTAATTAAATTAAAATGAATTAAAGGAGAATAGGATATGGAAAACAATAATACTAACTTATATACACCAACAGAAATGCCGAAAGAACCAAGTAGTTTAAAAATATTTTGGCAGAATTTAAGTAGTAAGCAAAGATATATGCTGATAATAGGTGGTGTGGTAATTATGGTTTTATTGGTGGTAGTGGTGGTGATGATTGTAAATCAAGAGAATAGTGGTCAGAGTACGGACGAAAAAAATGGAGTGGGTGGTACAGAAGTAAGTTCCGAAGAAGATGATTCAACAACGATGAGCGGAGAAACAGCAGAAGACTATGTGGATGCGACCGCAACTCCGATTGAGGGTGGAGACCCTAATGATATTAACACATATTTGCCACATACTTTAATGTCCGAAACAGTGTATGATGAGGGTACGCAAGAGGAAATTAAAGGAGCAATATGGTCAATTGAAGTAGATAAGGAAAAGAAAGAAATTTGGTTATTTATGCATAATTTGGATGATCAGGAAACTAAAGACGTGATGAGGACATATCTAGATTCTATACCGCAGGAGTTGTTGAAAGAGTATTCAATTAAAGAGGCTGAGTTTTAAGTTCTTAATATTCATAGTTGACGATTTTAAGCATAAGTGGTAAGCTAGGGTTATATATATAAGGTCATTTAATATAAAAAATGAAAGGTTTTGTTATGGACGAAGAAAATAATGCTTTGATGGATCAGTTTATTGAGCAGATGCTGATGGAAAAAGGCATGGGTGATTTACCAGAAGAAACTTTCAAGGAAATGGCGAATGAACTAAAAGAAAGGTTGATTTATTATATCAATCGTAATATCATTGCGGCATTGCCGTCAGAATATCGACGCAAAATAGATGTGACATTGGATGATAATACGGCAAGTTTTGAGAGCGTAAATACTTTAGTCGAGGAATCTGGCGTTGATACGGAGCCAATTATTGAACAAACTTTAGCGGATTTTAAAGAACAGTATCTGAAGAGTGGAGCGACTGAAGAACAGAAGCAAGAAGTAGCGGAAGTTGCAGCGTAAGGAGGTTATATGCTAAAGCCGAAGAGATTAAACCCTGAGAAAAATCCTGGCAAAAATCCAGATGGTGAGTCTGGTGGTGCTGGTGGCCAGTGGAAAATTTTGGAAGATGTAGATTTTGCTACAGATGTTGAGGCGACAGCGGAAAGTAAAAAAGATATTGCGGCTGAGCGTGCGCGAGTGCGGCTAGAACAAGAACAGAAAGAATGGGCAAAAAATCATTTAATATTAGGTGATGAAAAAGGCTTAAATCGGGTACTGAAATCGTTAATAAATTCGGCTAAGGATTCAAGCAGACATATCAAGGAAGACGGCTTGATAAAAACCGCAAAAAACGCAGTGAAATTTGGTATTGGCCGTGATGTGGTGATAGGTAAATATGCTAACGAGGAATTAGACAAAATTGCGGAGAGTGGTGGTGATGTGTATGCGGGAATCGAGAATGATGATGGAGGCATGACAGCTCAGCAGGCGATGGCAGAAAAAATTGCTTTTGCACATAAGCAAGAAAGAGAAGGTAAAAATAGTGTACTGTCGGATAAAGAGAGTTTAGAAACAGACTTTGATGAGGAAGAACAGGAAGAGAATCAGAAAGTAGCAGAGCTTTTGCGTAGTCAGGTGGCGGAGAAGATTCGTAATTTGAGCGGCAAGAACGTAACTGAAGCAAAGCGAGATAAACAAATTGAAGAAATATTGGCGGATTATGAGTTGGCAGTCAAAAATATTGTCGGTGAAAAGAGGATGAAAAAAGGTAATTATGCTGTGACCGGTGAAAAGATGGCGAGACAACTATACCAAGAGAGATTGGAGGGGCATAACTTTAGTCGAGAAGAATTAAAAGATTTCTTTGATAATCATATTCATTTTAGTACTGGTCAGGTAGAAGCAGGTTTGGCGCAGAAGGAGAGCTTGGCGACTACTACTGAGAAAGTAATGCAATTAGGCGGTGCCGCTGGTATAGTTGTGGGTGCTGGTATGGTAGTTGGTGGCTTGGCGGCTAAGAGAGGTTTGAGGGCAGTATTGACGGCAGCTGGTGTAGGTGGTGCGGTAGCTGGTGCGGCTTTTGGGGCGATGAGCGCTGATAAGCGTATGAAGCGCGAGTTGGCGGCCGAAAAGAAAAAGAGCGCTCTTGATGATGAGATCTATACATTAATTGGAGAGGAAAAGGGTGGATATGATCTTGCATACGCAAAGGACGTATCAACATCGCTAGATAAAATTGCTGAAAAACTGATGAATGAGCAAAATAAAAATCTAGATGAAATGGATTTGAAAAAAATAGCAGAAGCTAAAGCGAGACTAAATCTTCAAGAAATTAGGGGTGTAGATTTGTTCGCTTATGATGGCGCAGAAAACTTAGAAAAGCAAAAACTAAATTTGATTAAGAGTGTAGCTGGACTTGAGTCTATGCTAAGCAAAAAAGATCTAGAAGTTTTAAATGGTAGTGAAGATGGAGAGAAAGAGGGCTACATAGATCAAGCGGAGGAAACTTTAACAGAAGGTATTTTGAAACAAGATGAAGCTGACAGAGAGCGTCGCAAGAAAGCAAGAATAGAAGGGGCGATGCGAGGAGCAATAATTGGCGGTGCGCTAGGTGTGGCTGGTGGTGCAGTAGATGAATTGACTGGCGCAGGAGAGGCGATTAATGAAGCTCCTGGTGATATTAAGGAAAGTATTGGGAATATCTTTAATAGTGACGGAGGCGAAGAAGATACGGCGGATGATATGGAAGTTCCACCGTTTGTTAGCTTTGAAGAATCGCCAGCTGAATCTATTGAGAATGAGCTGGAAGACCCGAGTAAAAGAGCGGAATATTGGAATAGCGATGGTGATTTGAGGCCTGAGATACTTGAAATATTGAATAATCGCGAAGATATTAATGTTGAAGTATCAGAAGATGGCGATGATATCGATAGGCTAGTTTCAACGAGCGCAGAGTCGCAAAGCGTGAGTGAATATATTAATGATAATTCTGATAGAATTACCGAGATTAATAGCAGGCGTTGGGATGGTGGCGATATATCAATTGGTAACCCACGTATTGAAGGCGATGAATATGTAATGGATGTAACTTCAAGAAGTGGTGCAAATGTAGATAATATGGAGTTTGCAATGTCGGCAAACGAAGATCACCAGATGGATGTATTTACTGCCGATATTGAGGACGGGCAAATTCGAATTCCGGTAGATGAGCCGGAAGCTAGTATGTTCTCAACTGATGATAGGGGCGTGACGAGCTTTGATGGGCGATTTGGTGAAGTTTTGAGTAATGACGGTAATGGCAATATGACGGTTTATAGCACGATTGAAGGCAGTGGCGTAGATACGATTAATATGCCAGAAATCATGGAGGCACATACTTACAATATTACCGATGTTGAAACTGGTGCGGTAACGAAGGTTTCGACGCCTGGTAGCGAGATTGATGTGGAGCAATTGGCTGGTGGGGGAATTGTGAAAGGTGATGTGGCGACAGTGGATGGTGAGAAAGTGAATAGTTGGACCTTAGAAGAAGGGACGACTTATGATAAGAATGTAGATGTGTATAATTTGTCAGGTAAATTGAGTTCAAATAATTTGGGCCCGTCGCTCTATAACGGCAACAAGTCGGAAGCGGAGATGTTTGAAGGTTTGATGAGTGGTATTGCGACTTCACCTGAGCAGACTTCGCTGTGGCAGACCGCGCTCAATATGGAAGATGCTAGTGATGTAAATAATGTAAGCGAATTAAATGGTTTAGCAAATAATTTGGCGGAAGCGAATTCGGCGGAATATGTGGAAACTATGAACGATACGCAGAGTGAAATTTTAGCAAGGATGGATGAAGGTGAGATTGAATCAGTAAACTTCTCTGAGACGCCGTATACAAGGTCGATCTATGAATATCCAAGTGGTGGTGACAAGACGGTGCTTCAGACTACACCGATAAATGGTAATTCGGGGCACGGCTTGAGACTGCTCGATACTAATGGTAATAATATCTTGATGCAGGACGAAAATGGTAATGATATTTCGGGCAATTTGCGGGAGATTTATAATGTGCCAGCTGGACAGAAAGGTGAGTTTGTAGTGCGCTTAGATTGTGGCGGCCAGATAGTGTGGGTGCCAGAACCTGGTGAAGTAACAGTAGGCGAAGTGGTAGGTGGTAGCACCGGTGGTGGAAACCATCCAGGAGGGGGTGGTGGTACGCCAACGCCTGGACCAACACCTGAACCTGAACCCGAACCGGAACCTGAACCGGAGCCGGAACCCGAGCCTGAGCCTGAGCCGACACCGACTCCCGAACCTGAGCCGGAGCCTGAGACACCTAAGCCAAAAGACCCGGATAATGAACGAAGGATAGTGGATCAGGCGCCATTAGAAGGCGAGGTGACACCGACGCCGTCCGATCAAGTTGGCGAACAGACGCCGGAACCAGTGTACACTGATGATAACCATCAATCGACTGAAGATAATATGACTGGTAATGATGAAGAGCGTAGAACGCAAGACGAAGCAAATAGAAACGAGCAAACAAAACCGAATACTGAAGATGATGTAGCGAGGACGGTTAGAGATGTAACAAATAGTGGTAACAACAACCATAGTAATAGTGGCTCAAGTTCATCTGGTAGTAGCTCGGGTGGTGAATCTTCTGGTAGTGGCAGTTCGAGTGGTAGTTCATCTAGCGGAAGCAACAACTCTTCTAGTTCTAGCGGCGGTGGTTCATCGAGCGGTGGCTCTAGCGGTTCGTCAAGCGGTTCGTCAAGCGGTTCTTCTGGTGGTGGCGGTAGTTCATCGGGTGGCGGCTCGTCGTCAGGTGGTGGTTCATCATCGGGTGGCGGTTCGGATAGTGGTTCATCAAGTTCGCAGGAAGGAGGCGACAATGAATAAAAAATATAAAATTGTAGGTGGGCTAACAATATCAACTTTGGCGGTGGTGGCTTTGCCATTAGGCTCGGTGATGGCGTGGGGACCAGAGCGACCGCTGTATACAAATGCTGAACCAGCTGATCACCCGGTATTTAACTCGATTAAAGATAATGCCGCGGTAGGCGATGAGCGTGATTTTGTGCGTATCGCAGAAATTACTAGTAGTGACACTAAAAACACTTATGTGAGTGATTTAAAGGTAGAACCTGGTAAGTCATATGAAGTTTGGATCTATTACCACAACAACGCTTCGGCTACCTATAATGACGAGGCGCATAATTATTCAGGAGTGGCAAAAGATGTAAAAGTAGCTTCGCAATTTTCGCAAGTGGTGACGCCGTCGGGTGGTGGTGAAGTGAGTGCGAAGATTATGTCTAGTAATGCTACTCCACCTACGGTATGGGATGAGGCGAAATTAACCTCTGATCAAAATGTATATCTACACTATCACGCGGGTTCAGCGAAGATTTATAACGATTGGAAAGCGAATGGTAGTGTGTTATCGACTAATTTATTCTCGGCGCAAGGAACGTTTATTGGTTTGAACGAATTAAACGGTGTGATATTAGGCTGTGATGAGTATTCTGGCATGGTAGTATATCATTTGGATGCAACCGGCGAGGGCGAACCGACGCCGGCAAATACCGAAGATGTGACAACTGCAACGCCGAGTGAAATGCCAGAAACTGGGCCGGCTGAGATTATTATCGCGTCGGTGATAGTAGCAGCGATTATTGGTGGTGGATTCTACTGGTATAAGACACACAATGCGGTGAAAAATACCAAGAAAAAAGTTACCAAGAAGAAAGCTGTTGCGAAAAAACGCAAATAGTGATATAATACCTCTATTATTAAATAAAAGGAAAAGCGATGAAAAAAGCAGTTATACTTGTTAGCGGGAAGCAATATCTCGTGCAAGAGAAAGAGACCCTACGGGTGGACCTCCTCCCGGTAGGCACTAAAGAGCTCAAACTGGACGCTTTGCTAGTGATTGACGGTGATAAAACTACCGTAGGAAATCCGACAGTTAAAGATGTGAAAGTGACGGCTAAAGTAGTAGAGGAAAAGGTACTCGGTGATAAGATTCGGGTGATTCATTATAAACCGAAGAAGCGTGAACACACTGAGACCGGTCATCGACAAAAATACTCATTAATCGAGATTGTGTCTATAAAATAAGGTAAATTAAGCGAAATGTACCCTTCGGGCAGCAGCTCCCAAGCCGCTCTGACCAAGTCTTTACGTCCCGAAAGACACATATTCGCTTAATTTACCTATATTTAACAAACGTTTGCGAAAATTTATTTAGCAACCTTTATTTATGGTATAATGTGTTTATGGCTAATGTGATTTGTATAACGAATCAAAAGGGAGGTGTCGGGAAGACGACGACAGCGATTAATCTGGCGTATTATTTGGCAAAGTCGAAAAAAAGAGTACTTTTGATAGATTTGGATCCGCAGGGGAATGCTACGAGTGGATTAGGGCTTAATAAGGCTGACTTACAGGAGAGCATGACCGAAGTGATGCTAGGGGTGGTGAAGCTGGAAAAGGTGATAAAGAAAACGAATTTTAAGAATTTGGATTTGGCGCCGACGACACCGCAACTGGCAAATGCCGAAGTAGAAATTGCCAAAATGGATAAAAAATTTACATTTCTTCGAGACGGCATTAAAGCGGTGAGTAAAAATTATGATTATATAATTATTGATTCGCCACCGAGTTTGTCGTTTTTGACGGTAAATGCGATGGTGTCGGCGAACTATCTGTTGCTACCGGTGCAGACGGAATTTTATGCGCTAGAAGGGGTGGTTCAACTCTTAGAAAGTATGAAATTAGTAAAGAAAGCGATGAACCCGAACCTGAAACTGGTGGGGGTAGTGGCAACGATGTATGATAAGCGCACTTCGCTGTCGGCGCAGGTGTTGGATGAAATTAAGAAATACTTTAAGGGCGTAGTGTTTGAGACTAAGATTCCGCGCAATGTGCGGGTAGCAGAAGCGCCAAGTCATGGCGTGCCGGTGGGGGCGTATGATAAATTTAGTCGTGGCGCGAAGGCATATAAAGAATTAGCAAAAGAATTGGAGGCAAGAATCAATGGTTAAGACAAAAGGATTGGGTAGAGGGTTTGAAAGTTTAATTCCGACCGATTTGACAGATGAGGAATTTGACCCTACGGCGGCAGAAGACGAAAAGATTAGCAGCCTAAAAGAACTGTCGCTTGATGAAATAGTGCGCGACGAGGATCAGCCGAGGAAAGAATTTGATCAAGAAGCGCTAGAGGCTCTGGCGGAATCAATTAAGGAAAATGGCGTGTTACAGCCGATAGTGGTGACGCGCGAAGAAGATAAGTATAAAATTGTAGCAGGCGAACGACGCTACCGAGCATCTAAGTTGGTAGGGCTAAAAACGATACCGGCGATTGTGCGAACAATTGATGCACAAAATCGCTTGGAACTGTCAATAATTGAAAACGCGCAGCGGGAAGATTTGAACGCGATTGAGCTAGCTACCGCATACGCGAAATTGAAAGCGCAATTTAATTTGACTACAGCGGAAATTGCCAAGCGAGTAGGGAAGAAAGAAAACAGCATCGTTAATACCTTGAGAATGTTGAATTTATCAGACGAAGTGAAGAAGGCGGCGGTAGAGCATAAGTTGCCAGAAGGAGTGCTGAGACCGCTAGTTAATGCGGACGAGAAATTGGTGAAAAAAGTATTACCAAAAATTGTAGATGAGGGGTGGTCGGCACGCAAAGTCGAGCGTTATATGGCAGAAAACAAGCCGAAATCGTCAGTTAATGCGGTGAAGGTGCGCCAGTATTTGCGCGACGAGAACAAGTTAAGCGAAAAATATGGCGTAGAAGTTAGAGTAAAGGGCAGAAGTTTAAATTTTGCTTGTAAGGACGAGAAAGAATTACGAGCCTTGATTCGTAAGTTTATTTAGTTGTTGACGGAGTTTTTGGCGGGCGTGACGAGTGAAAAGCTTGTCAAACCAAGAATCTTTGGGAGTTTGGTTTTTGTTGGTGAGAATCTCGACGACATCGCCTTGTTTTAGTTTGGTTTTGAGGTTACTCATTTTACCGTTGATTTTGGCACCGACAACATGACCACCAACTTCGGAGTGAAGTTGATAGGCAAAATCTAGGGGCATCGAACCTTTGGGCAGGGCGATGATATCACCTTTGGGAGTATAGACGAAAATTTGATCAGAAAAGAGGTCGAGTTTGAGCTTGTCGAGATCGACTTTTTGACCAGAGCGGAGTTTGGCGGCGGCGGTTTGGAGTTCGTTAATCCAGAGAAGATTGGTGGGGAGGTGTTGGATTTTGCCGGAGCGGTAGTTTTCGGTGAGTTTTTGTTCGTTGTAGTAGAAACTGGCGGCAAGACCGCGTTCGGCATATTCGTGCATTTCGTGAGTGCGAATTTGAAATTCGATAATGTTTTTTTCGGGTGTGATGACGGTGGTGTGGATAGATTGATAACCGTTTTGCTTGGGCATGGCGATATAATCTTTAATACGGCCGTCTAGGGGAGTGTAGAGCGAGTGAATAAGACCAAGCGTAAGATAGCAGGTGGTAATGTCGCTGACGATAAAACGGAGGGCGAGAAGATCATAGATAGCGTCGATGTTTTGATCGTATTTGGCGAGTTTTTTGTGAAGAGAGTAGATAGATTTGGCGCGACCGGAAAGTTCGAAATCGATTTTTTCTTTTTTCAAAAGGGCGCTAGTTTCGTTTTCGATTTTTTTAATAGTTTTGGCAGCGGATTTGTTGCGAGTTTCGATGAGAGTTTTAAGCTCTTGGTAGCGCTTAGGGTCGGCATATTCAAAAGCGCGGTCGGCAAGTTCGACGCGGAGTTTACCCATGTTGAGACGGTCAGCGAGTGGCGCAAAAACTTCGAGGGTTTCGGTGGCGATTTTTTTGCGTTTGTCGGGAGGAAGAGCGGAGAGCGTACGAATATTGTGAAGACGGTCGGCAAGTTTGATGATAAGGACGCGAATGTCGGAACCGAGCGCGATAAGGAGACGGAGAAAGTTGTCACGAGTTTCGGGAAGATAGGTGTCAAGGTCGCGCATGCCGGAGCGGGCTTGACTGACTTTGGTGACGCCATCGACAAGAAAAGCAACTGATTCACCGAATTCTCGTTTGATATCGTCTAGGGTGAGGTCGGTATCTTCGATGGTGTCGTGAAGAATACCGGCAACGACAGTGTCTTCATCCATACCCCATTCAGTGAGAATTTTGGCGACAGCGAGAGGGTGGGAAATGTAAGGCTCGCCGTTGCGACGGGTTTGACCAGAGTGAGCCTGAGTAGCGATATCGGTGGCTTTTTGGATTTTGGGAGAGGGAGATGCAGTAGTAGGTTTGGTCGATTTGGCTGATTTGGCCGGCGATTTTTTATTAGTGGTCATAAGTTTATTATCTCATATTTTCTTGGAGTTATGAAATAAAATGTTGGTTAATTTGAAGGGGGGCTATTTTGTAGCAGAAAAAAGGTGATAGAATGGCGAAAAATGAGGATATATTATGCCAAAAGTGATCGTATTTGACGGTGGGCAGGGCGGGGAAGAGGTGGCGGAGTATATCGAGAGAGAACTGCCGATATTGGAGGTAAAAAAGGTTACCGGCAGTCAAGAAATTGGAGCGAAACATACGAAATACGGTGTGTGTATGGCAGTAGAAAATGAACTTTTGCCGTATATATTTAAAGTGGATTTAATAGTGCTAGGCGGGTTTTTAGTGTCGCAGGCAGTGGAGTTTTTAAAAAGTAGATATCCCGACCAGCAGTTTGTAGCGGTAAAATGTGATTTAAGAGAATTATCAAGGGCGATGATGAGTAATGTAATGATACTGGCGGACGATAAGTTTAAAAAGACTTGGCAGTATCGGCGGTTAAAGGTGAGTTTTAAGAATTACAATATAGTGGAGCCGAGATGTGCGCATTGGCAAAAATTGGCGGGTGACGAGGCTGTGTTAGGAGCGAATTTGCGTTTGCGGGATGAGTTGGCGAAATATCGTGGAGGTAAAGTAGATACGATAGTAATAATGAATACTTATTTTACGAGGATTGAAACAGATTTAATGGAAGTGTTTGGTCGGCAGGTGTGGATAATAGATTTTAAGAATAAGTTGATGGAAGATATAAATGAGGCGCTGGGGTTGAAGGAATAAAAAATAGCTCTCCCTATTGATATTATGAATAAAAAGCAAAGTAAACATGAACTTTTGGAGGCTTGGTTTCCAGTTAAAGAACAAAAGCACAATACTTTAGCTGAGAAAATTCCCAGAATAACTGAAGGCGAAGTCTGGTGGGTGGCGGTTGGAGAAAACGTTGGTGTAGAAATAAACGGTAAAAGCGAATATTTTTCTCGTCCAGTGTTGGTATTTAAGAAATTGAGTCATCTCGGTTTTATGGGGATTCCATTATCTACCCAAGAACATGATGGTTCTTGGTATGTGAATTTTAGGTTTCAAGACAAGGAAATCTATGCCGCACTTTCTCAAGCAAAAACTTTTAGTACGGCTAGGCTTTATAATCGCTTAGGTCAGATTGCCGAGGATGATATGGAAAAAGTAAAGAGTGGTTTTCGCGATTTGTACTTAGGTGGATAAAAAATTTCCCCTAGCTTTATGACTAGGGTGCGGGAAATCCCCGAATATATTTGTATTATAGCACGTGGTGGCGAAAAATGCAAAAATTTGAGATACTAGCCCAATCCCAGAAAACTTTTGAATTAAAATAAGAACCTTAACAGGTTCTATTTTAATTCAATGGCTCCCCGGATTGGACTCGAACCAACAACCTCGAAGTTAACAGCTTCTTGCTCCACCATTGAGCTACCGGGGAATCTGTAAATATTGTAGCATAAGTTATTGAAAAAATAAAGTGAATTTAGTATAATTAAAATAAGCATAAGGAGAATTTTAGATGACTACAAAAAGTACAAAAGCTAAAAAGACGACTACTGCCAAAAAGACACCAGCTAAAAAGCCGGCGACGAAGACGGTAAAGGCGACGAAGACGGCGCCAAAGGTGGCGTCTAAAACAGTTAAAACGACCGTAAAAACACCGACGAAAACTGTGAAACCGACAGGAAAGTCATCAGACACGTTGATGAAAAAAGTGATTAAATTGGTGATTTGTATAGTATTGCCACTAGCGGTTGGTGGGGGATCGGCGCTGCTAACTGGTGATATGATGGCGAAGTTTGGTGAGTTTGAGCAACCGGTGTTGTCACCTCCGGGTTGGCTATTTCCGATTGCTTGGACGATTTTGTATATCTTGATGGGGTTAGCTTCATTCTTTATCTTACAGCAGAAGCCAGCAAACAAGATGGAGAAGACTGGTAAAATCGCTTGGTTGGTAATTTATGCGGTTCAACTAGGCTTTAACTTTATGTGGTCAATTTTCTTCTTCTCCTTTAATATGTTTACCTTTGCTTTGTTCTGGTTACTAGCGATGTGGGTGATGATATTAGTATTAGTGTTTATGGCGAATCGCCATTCCCAAGCAGCGATGTGGTGTATGTTGCCGTATGCGTTATGGACGACTTTTGCGGCTTATCTGAATTTGATGATAATGATGCTAAATTAGACGAACAGGCGACAAAATTAGAAATCTGTGGTATAATATGAAGAGGTATAATTTTGTTGCTGTTTAAGATAAAAACAGAGAAAGGAGTAGGATGGCTGAATCACAAGAAAAAGTGATACAAATCGCTGGGTCAATTACCGTAGATGAATTGGCCGGGGCTTTGGGCTTGTCTGTGACTTCTCTCATTGGTGAATTGTTTAAAAACGGTATCGTGGCAACGATTAATCAGCGACTAGATTTTGAAACAGCATCGATTATTATTGATGAGTTGGGGATAGAAAATGTGCGCTTGGAGCGCAAGAACACCTCGACTAAAACTTCGAACGAACAGAAGGAATTGTCCGAGAAAGCGGTGCCAAGACCACCGGTAGTGGCGGTGATGGGCCATGTCGATCACGGTAAAACCACCTTACTTGATACTTTATTAGGTAAGAAAACGGTTGAATCGGAAGCGGGAGGAATTACCCAACACATCTCGGCTTATCAGCTGGAACACAACGGTAAGTTGATTACATTTCTTGATACGCCGGGGCACGAGGCGTTTGCGGCGATTCGTCAACACGGGGCACTACTGACTGATATCGTGGTGATAGTGGTGGCAGCAGATGATGGTGTGAAACCACAGACGATAGAAGCGATAAAGTTTGCTCAGAGTGCGAACGCGAAAATTATTGTGGCGATTAATAAGATTGACCGCGAAGGTGCAGATATTCCGCGGACGATGGCAGATTTGGCACAAAATGACCTACAACCAGAAGAGTGGGGTGGTGATGTGGTGATGGTGCCGGTATCGGCAAAACAAAACGAGAATCTAGACAAACTATTAGATATGATTTTGTTGATAGCAGACCTAGAGGAATTGAAAGCAGATGAAGATATTCCGTCTGAGGGGCTGGTGATTGAGTCGCATATGGAAGTAGGGAAGGGCTCGGTGGTGAACTTACTAGTGACTGGGGGTGAGTTGAAAGTGGGTGAATATGTAGTGGCCGGTTCGACTTATGGCAAGGTGCGCACAATGCTAGACTTTCGCGGTAAGCCTAAGGGTAAGGCGACGCCGTCGACGCCGGTGGTGGTGACTGGTTTTAAGGAACTGCCGAATTTTGGTGATAAGTTTAATGAGGTGACGGACGAGAAAACTGCGCGCAAGATGGCGCTACTCAATGCTCAGTCTGAGGCGGATGCGAGCGCTTCGGCGAACGTGACCTCTTCGGATTTGCTCCGGATGATGAATGTGGCAGATAACTCGAAGATGTTTAACGTGATTATTAAGGGTGATGTGCTGGGGTCGGTGACTTCGGTAGTAGATTCGTTAAAATTGATTGACACTAAGGGTGAAGTTACCTTGAATATTGTAGCAACTGGGGTGGGGGACGTGACCGAAAATGACGTGTATATGGCGGCGGGCGATAATACGGTGATTTATGGTTTTAATGTGACGGTGCCGGTAAATATTGCCAAGATGGCGGCGCGTGATGGAGTAGCAATTAGAACATTTAAGGTGATTTATGAGCTGCTAGATGACGCGAAGGCTTCAATGTCTGAACTATTAGACGCGGAAGTGGTAGAGGAAGATACTGGTGAGATGAAGGTGATGGGGGTGTTTAGAGTAGAGAAAACTGCGTTAATCGCAGGGGGCGAGATGCTGTCTGGTAAGGTGAGCGCGGGGATGCGGGGTCGGGTGATTCGCAATAAAAAATATCTCGGTGAAGTAGAGGTAGAGAGCGTACAAAAAGAGAAAATTGATGTGAAGGAACTGATAGAGAAGGAAGTTGGGGGGTTGTCGATGAAGACGGAGAAGAAGATACAGCTTGAGGTGGGAGATAGAATCAAATTCTTCACCAGAGAAGTTAAGAAACGTTCGCTTTAAGGCCGTTTAGAAACGACTTAGCGTCCATGGGGCGGCGGTTAGCTGGTTGAAGTAAGTCTATCGCGATTTTGATGCCGTCTTGGCAGGTGAGGGATAATAGTGGGGTTTCGGTTGGGGTGGCTATGTGGGCGGATAGGATGGTACATTCGGTGTCTTCTAGGGTGTATTTGGGCTTGGGGAAGTCTTGGTAGGCGATGATTTGGCGGAGAATAACAGAGGCGGGGTGTTTGTCGGGTGCTAAAATACCGTCTTTTTTAGTGAGTTTTTTGGTAAAAGTAGCTTGGTTGCGATTTTGTGGGACAGGGGTGGGGAGTTGAGTAAAATTTTTGTTCAACCAGTGAGCGCCAAGGGTGGCTAACTGGTAATAGAGGTGAGATTTGAGGTCGGGGAGAGTGGGGTCGTCGGGAGTGTAAGTAGTTTGAAAATAGAGCGGACCGGCATCCATCTCGGGGGCCAATTTCATAACAGAGGTGCCAAAAGTGGTATCGCCATTTAAAATAGCAGTTTCGATGGGTGAGGGGCCGCGATATTTAGGTAAGAGAGAAGGGTGGATGTTGATAATACCTGTGGGCTCGAAGACATCGAGGACATTAGAAGGGATAATTACACCAAAAGAAGCGAGTACGGCGTGGGCGTGGGGGTGTTTTTGTTTGAGACTAACAACTTCTTCGAGGTCGTCTTTAACATGGGCGTGAAAAATAATGTCACAACGGGTCTTTAACTCCGAGAGAGCGGCGTCGGCAAGCGGACCGTTGCCGAGAAAGATGATTTGGGGTTTAGTCATCAGGAAAGAGTTCCTTATTATCTTTGATTTCGGTGTCGTAATTAACGGGTTCGAGTTTGCCATCGTCAGTCATGCGGAAGAAAGCTTTTCTATCATTTTTAATGCGGTCGATAAATAGAATACCGTCGAGGTGGTCGATTTCGTGAAGTAGAGTGCGGGCGAGATAATCGGAGGCGCGAAGGCGGACTTCGTGACCGTCTTCGAGCAAAGCCTTAACCTTAGCTTTACTGGGGCGGGGGACTAGACCGTAGAAAAATGGCACTGAGAGACAGCCTTCGTAATCTTTGATGATTTTGCCTTCGGTCTTAGTGACTTCGGGGTTGATGAGAGCGGTAAAAGACTTATTGTCCTTGTTTTCGAGGTCGTCGCGAATTAAAATGATACGCTGATTGATGCCGAGCTGAGGGGCGGCGATGGCAGCGGAAAGTTCGTGGGGGTGGTCGGCTTCCCAGTCAAGAGAGGCCCTCAGCATTTTGGCGATGATGTCGTGGGTTTCGTCGGTGATTTTTTTGACCTTCTTTGACGAAGTGCGCAAACGTGGATCTGGAGTAGCGATAACTTTCATTTTATTATTATATCACAGGAAGCAAAATAAGTTTTAATACGAGCAAATTAAGCGAATGCGTGCCCTTCGGGCACGCTCCGGGCCGCTCTGGCCAAGTCTTTACGTCCCGAAGACACATATTCGCTTAATTTGCTCATAAAATGTAAAATACTTACAAAAAGACTTATTTTGTTTCTTTGGCAAACTTCAATGAAAGTTCTCGGACTTCGGAACGGATTTGGTCGTAATCGGAGTCGGAGGCGTCAGGGTCTTGGCAGAGGAGGGCGGTGCGGTGGAGCCAGTCGGCGATGGTGTCCATCTCTTTGGCGCCGAGACCGCGGGTGGTGATGGCGGGGGTGCCAAGGCGGACGCCGGAGGGGCGAAAAGCGCCACCTTTGTCAGAAGGGAGGGCGTTGGCGTTTAGGGTGAGGCCGACGCGGTCGAGGGCTTGCTCGTAAGTTTTGCCGTCGATACCAAAACTAGATTTGACGTCGATAAGAATAAGATGGTTGTCGGTGCCACCGCCTTGGAGAACAAAGCCACGCTTTAACAGGGCGTCAGCGAGGGCTTTGGCGTTTTTGACGACGTTATGCGCATAATCGGCAAATTCGGGCCGTAAGGCCTCGCCAAAAGCGACGGCTTTGGCGGCAATGATGTGCTCGAGTGGGCCACCCTGAGTACCAGGAAAAACGGCGCGGTCAATTAAGGTAGGGATGTTTTCAAGCGTGAGCTCGGGTTTTTTAAGCGGGGAGGAAACTTTGCCGCGACTAAGAATCAAGCCACCGCGCGGACCGCGCAAAGTTTTATGAGTGGTGGAAGTCATAACGTGAAAACCGTATTCAAGCGGGTTGGGATGAGCGCCGCCGGCGATAAGACCGGTGACGTGAGCCATGTCGGCCATCAGAAGGCAGTCGGGAATTTGCTGGCCGATTTTGGCAATGCGGGCAAAATCGGGGATTTTCATAAAAGCGGAGTAGCCGACAAGAATGATGCGAGGTTTTTCTTGAAGCGCCAGACGTTCTAATTCGTCGTAGTTGATATCGCCATCCCCAGTGACACCATAAGAGATAAAATGGTAAATTTTAGCAGAGCGGGTGACGGGGGCGCCGTGAGTGAGGTGACCGCCGGCGGGGAGGGACATGGCGAGAATTTTGTCGCCGGGACGACACCAAGCGTAGTAGACGGCTTCGTTGGCATTGGCACCGGAGTGGGGCTGAACGTTGGCGTGGTCGGCATGGAATAGCCGGCAGGCGCGGCTGATGGCGAGGCGCTCGATGCGGTCAATATTAATCTGACCGCCATAATAACGGTAGTTGGGAAGGATTTTCTCGGCGATTTCGGATTCGCTCCAGTCGGTGAGGCCCTCGAAACTGGGGTAACCTTCGGAGTATTTGTTAGTTAAAATAGAGCCCATAGCTTTTAAAACGGCATCAGAAACATAATTTTCGCTGGGGATTAATTCTAAGCCTTCACGTTGGCGTATTTTTTCTTCCGTAATTAAATCAAATACAATATCTTTCATAGCCTTATTATAGCACACTGGACTTTTTGGTTAATATGGGGTATAATGGATGCGTTTATGAGTGAAGAATGTATTTACGTGAAGGGGGCGAGACAGAATAATCTTAAAGATATCGATGTCAAAGTACCGCGCGATAAACTGGTGGTGATAACTGGGCTTTCGGGAAGTGGTAAGTCGAGTTTAGCATTTGATACGATTTATGCCGAGGGGCAGCGGCGCTATGTGGAGAGTTTGTCGAGTTATGCAAGAATGTTTCTCGGCGTGATGGATAAGCCGGATGTTGATAGTATCACAGGCTTAAGCCCAGCGATTAGTATAGATCAGAAATCGACTTCGCGCAATCCACGTTCTACGGTAGCGACGGTGACCGAAGTATATGACTATATGCGGCTACTGTTTGCGCGGGTGGGGGTGCCGCACTGTCCGATTTGCCACCGCGAAGTACACCGAAGAAGTGTAGAAGATATTGTCAGCGAAGTGATGAAGTTGCCGCTAGGGGCAAAATTGATTTTATTAGCGCCGGTAGTACAACAGAAAAAAGGTGAGTTTGCGCATATTTCGGAGCAGTATATCGCTAAGGGATTTTCGAGAGTGAGGATTGACGGGATTATTTATGCGCTGGATGAATTTCCAGAGTTAAATAAAAATGAGCGACATGATATTGAAATCGTGGTGGATAGATTTATTTTGTCACCCGAACTACACGCGCGAATATTTAGCTCCATAGAACAGGCGCTAGAAATTGGGCAGGGAATTATTAAGATTTTGAAAATTACTGATAGCGTGACTTCGGTAGATGGGCGAATTAGTGATAAAAATAGTGAAATAATTACGTTTTCGCAGAGATATGCGTGTGAATTACATCCAGATGAATTGATACCAGAATTGGAACCGAGGCTGTTTAGTTTTAATGCACCGCAGGGGGCGTGCCCGACTTGTATGGGGCTAGGATCGAGGTTGGTGATAGACCCGGAGTTGGTGTTAAATCCAAATTTGACGATTGCTGAGGGGGGGATACGGCCGTTTAACCGAGTACAATATGATTCTTGGTGGTTGAGAAGGTTGAGCGCGGTGGGTGAAAGGCACGGGTTTGATGTACATACGCCAATAAAAGACTTGCCGGAGGAGGTGATTCATAAAATTTTGTATGGGACGGGGGACGAGAAATATGAGGTGAAGATTCGTGGAAGTGGCAAATTTAAGGAGGGGGCGGTGTACGAAAGTGTGTATGAAGGGGTGATACCGACCTTGGAGCGTCGACACCTAGAAACAGATTCGGAATTTATTCGCAAAGATATCGAACGGTTTATGCGGGTACATGAGTGTCAGACTTGTCATGGGGCGCGGTTGAAGCCGGCGGTGTTGGCGGTGACGGTGCATGACCTAAATATTGTCGATATGTGTAATTTGGATGTTGACAACACGCTAGAAGTGCTAGAAAAAGATTTACAATTTACCGAGGCGGAGAAGCAGATAGCCGAGCCGATTATCAAAGAAATTAAGGAGCGGGTGAAGTTTATGAAGGATGTGGGGCTAGGATATTTGGAACTGTCACGGGCGGCGAATACGCTGAGTGGTGGGGAAGCACAACGCATTCGCTTAGCGACGCAGATAGGCTCAGGACTCCAAGGGGTGTTGTATGTGCTAGACGAGCCGTCGATAGGGTTACATCAGCGTGATAATGACAAGTTGATAGCAACTTTGAAACATTTGCGTGACCTCGGCAATACGGTGCTGGTGGTGGAGCACGATGAGGACACGATGCGCCAGTCTGATTATATTATTGACATTGGCCCGGGAGCGGGGGTGAACGGGGGTAAATTGATAGCGGCGGGGACGCCGGACGAGGTGGCGAAGGATGCAAACTCAATTACTGGGCAGTATTTGGGTGGAGCGAAAACGATTGCGACACCGAAGAAACGCCGCACGGCGAAGAAGGGACAGGAATTAGTAGTAAGGGGAGCGCGTGAGAATAATTTGAAAAACATCAATGCGCATTTTCCGCTGGGGGTAATAACGGCGGTGACGGGGGTGTCGGGTTCAGGTAAATCAACGCTAGTAAATGAGATTTTAGCAAATGAATTACTAGCGAGGTTACATCACGCTAAGACGGTGGCGGGGGCACATGATGATATCGAGGGAATTGAAAATATCAACAAAGTGATTGTAATAGATCAAAGCCCGATTGGGCGGACGCCGCGTTCGAACCCGGCAACTTATACGGGGGTGTTTAATCAGATTCGCGAACTGTTTGCTAAGCAGCCGGAGGCAGAGATGCGTGGCTACAAGGCGGGGAGATTTTCGTTTAATGTGAAGGGCGGTAGATGTGAACACTGTAAGGGCGACGGAGTGAATAAGATTGAGATGCATTTTTTGCCGGATGTGTATGTAACCTGCCCGGAGTGTCACGGTAAGCGCTATAATCGCGAGGCGCTAGAAATTAAATATAAGGGTAAATCGATTTCGGATGTGCTAGAAATGACGATAGATGAAGCGGTGGAGTTTTTTGCCAATATCCCAAATGTGCTACCGAAATTAAAAACGATTCAAGATGTGGGGCTAGGATATATTAAACTGGGACAGCCGGCGACGACATTTAGCGGCGGGGAAGCACAACGCATTAAGTTGGCAACGGAGTTGGCGCGACGGAATACTGGTAAGACGCTCTATATATTAGATGAGCCGACGACGGGGTTACATACTGATGATGTAAAGAGGTTGCTGGCGATTTTGAATCAGTTGGTAAATGGGGGAAATTCGATGATAATTATTGAGCATAATCTACATGTGATAAAATCGGCGGACTGGATCATCGATATGGGGCCGGAAGGTGGACAAAAGGGTGGTCAAATTATCGCTACTGGTACACCGGAACAATTAGCAAAGGCAGGGAAGACGGATACTGGTAAATATCTAAGGCAAGTGTTATAATTTAGCTATGACAACGAAAACTGCGAAAACTACAAAGAAAAAAGTGATTAGCGACTATAACGGCTATGATTATAAGAAGATTTTCTGGGAAGATGCGGATCGGGCTTATGAAGACCAAGCAGACCGGATGGCGATTCGCAAATTATTACCAGTAAAAATGGAGAATTTTGTCGATATTGCTGGGGGCTATGGTCGACTAGCCGATGAATATATCCACCGCGCCAAGAAATCTACGGTGTTTGACTATTCTAAGACTGAACTGAAACAAGCCAAAGAGATTTATGGCGATAAGATTCATACTAAGGCTGGCGATATCTATGATTTGCCGTTTAAAGATAACGAGTTTGATGCGTTGATGATGATTCGGGCGACGCACCATTTTAAAGATATACAGAAGGTGTCAGATGAACTGTATCGCGTGTTGAAACCGGGTGGGGTGGCGGTGATAGAGGTAGCAAACAAGCGGACGTTGCCACGTATGGTGCGCTACTGGACCAAGAAAACCGATATTAACCCGTTTGATAAGTCGGTGGCGAATTTGACCGAAATTAGCAAGGACGGGTTTTTTAATTATCATCCAAAATATATGGAGGAGATTTTTGAAAAGTCAGGATTTAGGGTGATGAAAGTGCTGTCGGTGTCGAATTTCCGTAGTGGCACGCTAAAAAAAGTTTTTGGCACTAAGGCACTGGTGAAATTAGAAAATGTCGCACAGGCGCCACTCGCGAGTGTGCGGTTTGCGCCGTCGATATATTATAAGTTAGTAAAATAGCCTCCGCGTAGGGGGCTATTTAAGGTACTTCATTTTTTAATGATAGTATAGTTGGGGCGTAAGATGATGCGCCTACGACCACAGATTTCGGCGAGTTTGGCGATGCCGAGCATTGCTACGAACACGATGGCGGTAGCGATTGAGGCTAAGCCGCCGATAACTACCCAGCGCAGTTGGTCTTGTTCGCCATCACTGAGATTGAAATAATCAATCACCCTGTTGCCCCAGATGCCAACCGTACCAGCTTCGATTACGAGAAAAATTATCGCTGTGATACTGGCATAAGTAATGTAAAGCACCTTCTGCTCGCGCAGTTCGATTTTGGTGCCGTCATAGTTGAGATGGGCGGCGGTATAACCAGTAAAAATCTGGTAAAACACCATTGCGGCGATGGCCAAGACACAACCAATAAACATCCAGCTACTAATGTACATTAAGAAACCCCCTTTCTACAATAAAATAAGCTTACCTGATATAAGCTCTTACTACTATATCACACTTTGCTTGTACCGTCAAGCAAGAGGGTGATAATTTATCGAGCCTAAGCTTGATTAAAAAATAGGCATAAAAGGGTTGACGGGCGGGGGATGGTTATGGTAAAATGGGAGAGTATAAGGTTAAAAAAACAGTCTAACGAGAAAAGGACTATAGATGTTAAAAGTTTTTGAGATGAGTGTAACGGGGTTGACGGCATTGATGTTAGGAATGGTAATGGTGCCGATGTGGTCGGGGAGCGAGCCCACCCACGCCGCCACCCAAGACGACCCTACCATCTCTATCACGCCCACAGACGGTATCAAACTCAACATGACCCCAACTGCTGGGGCGGCAGGAAGTTTTGGTACCGTTACGGCTAGTGTTGCGGTTAATACCACTAACATCACTGGCTATACTCTGTCTATGAACACCGAAACTACCGATACCGATCTCAAAAACGCCAAGGTAGACTACACCGCTCACCCAGACCAGAAGATTACTAATATCACTGCCTCTACCGCCCAGACTAACTTTGCCGCTAATAAGTGGGGCTATAACGTTAATAAGAACGGTACTTATATCAAAGGCGCAGACGGTACCTATATACCAGTACCGAATTCTGGCAGCTCTACTGAAGACAAACAAATTGAAGCTACTTCTGCCGCTGGCTCTAATACTTATACCTTTACCTATGGCGTCAAGGCCAATAACGATCTCCCAGCCGGTAGTTATAATAACACTATAGTTTTCTCCGCCACCGCGAACGCCCTACCAAAATACTCTCTAACGGTAAACTTCGCTGGCTCAGGCGTATCTAGCGTGAAGATCTGTCTAGTGAGTGGCAACTGTTCTGGTAGCGACCTCGTAGGCACCGTATCTAGCAGTGGTGGCTCAGTAGCCAACCTGACCTATAGCGACAACTATTACCTCTACCCAATCTTTGCCAGTGGTAACGAATTTGATAGCTGGGCCAAGACGAGTGGTGAGGGTAGTATCTCTGCTACCGATACTGCTAACCCTTACTATACGATAGGTAACGGCAACGCTACCGTGACTGTCACTGGCAAATCATCTAAACTCTGGTTCCAAAACGCCACCAGCGCTAACTGTGGCCAAACCATGTATGATAACCGCGGTACTGACGCTTATAAGAACGTAGCTTATTCTACCGCCACCATTGGTAGCCTTTGCTGGATGACCCGTAACCTAGACCTTCCCGGCGGCACCAAACTCTCCCACGCCGACACTAACGTTCCCGAAGGCTACTCTACTACCACCGCTGGCTTTACCAATGGCGACACCCTCCCGGCTTCCTCAACTTCTGGCTTCTCTAGCAGTACCACTGCTTACGTCTACAACTCAAACAGCACCACTTGCGGCAACAATAGTCCCTGCTACTCATACTATTCTTGGCGTGCCGCTACGGCTGGATATAACTCCACCTCCAGCAGTACCCCAGTAAACTATGACATCTGCCCGAGCGGTTGGCGCCTCCCGACCCAAGCCGAACTTACAACCCTTAAAAACTCTTACTCCACCGGCGCTGCTTTAACTGGCTCTCCATTCCTTGGCGTTTACGCCGGCATCTACTACAATAGTCAGTTCTACGATGGTGGCTCCTACGGCTACTACTGGTCGTCTACCGCCGGCAATAGTTACTACGCGTACCGCCTGTACTTCGATAGTAGCGACGCCGGTGTCGGCGTCAACTATAAGGTCGGCGGGTACTCCGTCCGCTGCGTAGCGCAGTCCTAGTTCGGCTGTTTCGGGTCTCCCCGTTC
>CAYMXW010000004.1:0-36047 GCA_964394555.1 uncultured Candidatus Saccharibacteria bacterium
ATCTGAAGAACCGGTTGCGAAGACATTAGAGCTAGCTAAAATAATTCCAAGTAGTACTATTACGAACAACGATATAACGTAACTAAATGACGGTATTGTTCCGGATATAATGCTTGAAATCGTTTGCCGCATAGAGCCTCCTTTATTCTTATCCTTGCGTATACAAAAATGGTGCCGCAAGGTTGCAACACTCCGTCACTTAGTCACGAGGCCAAGCAACAAAGTACCTTACGGCACCATTTAAGCTGCTTGGCAAAACAATACATACAATAAAACAAAGGTTCGTGACTTTCGTCAGTAACGGAATGTTGCGCTTTTATTATAACACGCTCAAGTTTTCTTGACAAGACTAATTTTATTTTGTATAATGAAATGGATGAGAGCTAGAATCTCATCCATAGTGTTGCTTGAAGTCTAACTAGTTCTATCAGTTAGACTTTTTCTTTGGTTTTCTGCCAAAATTGAGGATTATCAGCCCAACTTGGAACATAATAACTACTCCTTTCTGGTAGTCCTGACCTGTCTAGCATCAGCCTTTTTAGTAGACCCCTCACCACCCGCGAACCAGTTTTTGGCTCGTGATTTTTTGTCCGCTAATCTCCAAAAGTACGCAACACGCGCGCATTGTAACAAAAAGGCCTTTAAAAAGCAAGCTCTAGCTCGATATTTTGTGCTATAATATAACCATGAACGGGTTGGGCATCAAAAGACACCGCCATCATTTCGTTGATTACGACAAAATCCGTCGCCGCATTCGCGCTTGCGACTATATGAGCGTAGCCCAACTTTTCTTACGAAACAATTTTCTCTTACAAAAACCGCTGACTAAGGACGACATCAAACCTCGCCTACTCGGCCACTGGGGTACTTGTCACGGTATCAATGTTATCTATGCTAATCTTCGCGCTATTTATCATAAGGGTGAAAAATTCTCCATCGTGGTCGGCCCGGGGCACGGTTTTCCCGCTTTACAGGCCAACCTCTTTCTCGACGGCGACCTCGCCAAAGTTGATAAACACGCCCTTCGTAATCTCAAAGGCTTAGAATATATTTGTAAACATTTCTCTTGGCCCGGCGGCTTTCCTTCACACGCTAGCCCCATGACACCAAACGTTATCTGCGAAGGTGGCGAACTCGGCTATGCGCTCGCTACGGCCTACGGCAAGGCACTTGGTCATCCCGAAAAAACCATCGCCGTCATCATCGGCGATGGCGAACTCGAAACCGCCACCGCCATCGACTCTCTCAATCTCGTCAAACTAGTCGGCAAGGGGAACAACGGCACCGTTCTGCCTATTCTAGAGCTCAACGGTTACAAAATCTCCGGCCCCACTATTTATGGTCGCAAATCCGAAAGGGAATTAAGTGAATTGATTCGCGGCTTTGGTTACACCCCAGTTCATATCCATGATGACTCACCCGAAACTTTCCAGAGTGCTTTTAAAACTGGACTAAAATACGAGCATCCGTTTTATATTCTCCACACCAGAAAGGGCGACACCGGCCCCACTAAACTAGACGATAAGCGTATCGCCGACAACTATCTCGCTCACCAAGTTCCTCTGCCCGATGCCAAGACCGACGACACCCAACTACATTACCTCGAAAATTGGCTAAAAAGTTATCATTTTGATGAACTTTTTGACCCCCAGAAAGGATTTACGCTATGATGGAATATCCCGGCCGACAAAGTTTTTCTTCTGCGCTCACTCTCGGCATGATGCTCGAGCATCAGATGCGCCAAGATCCGCATTTTTACTTCTTCTCGCCTGATGAAACTACTAGTAATAAACTAGACCAAGTTTACCAGACTAACGCTCGCGCTTGGAATATGCCCACTAAGTCTTGGGATTTGCCCGAGAGCCCCGACGGCCGTATCGTCGAGATGCTATCCGAAAACGTATTGTTTGCCGCGATGGTCGGTCACCTGATGAACGGCGAGCAAGCAATGATGGCTAGCTACGAAGCCTTTTTCAATATCATCACCTCGCAGCTCATCCAGCACATTAAATTCCTCCAACAATGCGACGACGTGAAATGGCGACCAAAACTTCCCGCCGCCAACCTACTTTCTACCAGCACTTGTTGGCGTCAAGACCACAACGGTTTTACTCACCAAGCCCCTGTCCTTATTTCTACTCTACTTAATCTTCCCAGTCATAAGTCCAACTGTTTCTTCCCAGTCGATGATATCGCCGCCGCCGCTACTTTCAACTACATGACTACTTCCACAAATGTTGTTAATCTTACAACATTTAATAAAACTGCCGAGCCGCGCTGGACTACTCCCGACCAAAGCCTTTTCCAGCTTCAAAACGGTGGCGTCAGTGTGTTTGATTTCATTTCTCACCCCCAGCCCGACATTATTTTCACCGCCGCCGGCGACATCGCCAGTCGCGAGGCCCTCTATGCGATTAAGATTTTAAACGAAGATCTACCAGAAGCCAAGATTCGTTTTGCCAACATCAACGCGTTGAGCTATAAAGCTATCGGCACTACCAAGCACCCGCTTAGCCAAGCCGAATTTGACCGACATTTTACTACTGACAAACTGATTCTCGGTAATTTCCACGGCTATCCGGATGCGCTCGCCAACATCCTCGCCGAATATACCGACAAAAAACGCATCCGCGTTCATGGCTTCATCGACCGCGGTACCACCACCACGCCGTTTGAGATGCTCAGTCTCAACCAAGCCTCGCGTTATCATCTCGCCATGGATGTCGCCAACCAATATGGTCGCACCGACCTCCTCATTAAATACCGCGATATTCTCAAACAAAATCGCGTTCACGCTCATCAGTTTGGCACCGACCTCCCGCTTATCACCGACTTCCAATTTTAATGTGCTATAATAAACTCTATGGAAATCTTTATTTTAATTATTGTTATCATTATTCTGGCTGAAACCACGATTTTATTTATCAAGTCCAACGACAAAATCAACATCACCGGTAGCACCAAACGCAAAGTTTATATCGACACTTCGGCGTTGATGGACGACCGGCTAATTGCCGTCGCCAAGACCGGCTTTATTGGCGATGACATCATTATTCCGCGTAGCGTAATTCGCGAACTCCAAATTCTCGCCGATGGCAAAGACCACGAAAAACGCACCCGCGCCCGTGTCGGCCTTGATAACGTCAATGAACTCGAGCGCATCGTTCATTTCAACACCACTATTCTCCAAGACCCTCTAGATCGCACTTTGGTCGATGAGCGCCTGATTGAACTTGCCAAAGAAAATCACGGTCTCATCCTTACCAACGATTTTAATCTTAACAAAGTCGCCACTACTGAACACATCGGCGTTCTCAATTTAAATGACCTCAGTATCGCTCTACGCAACGAATACAAGCCAGGCGAAAAGTTTGACATCAAAATCGTCAGCGAAGGCAGTAATCGCGGCCAAGGTGTTGGTTACCTACCAGATGGTACCATGGTAGTCGTCAGTGGCGCCAAATCCAAAATCGGCACCACCGCCAGCATCGAACTTACCCGCTACCGCCAAACCTCCGCCGGCAAGATGATGTTCGCTAAACTAATTAAGAAACAGAAATAGTTATTCTAGCGGCATTTTGCGACGACGGGAGCAACATGAGCGACGAGCCCCGTAACGACGGGCGCGAGGAGCGTCCGCTAGAATAACTATTTTGTTTCTTTTATAAGTTTAGTGTACCTGTGGCTTCATATCCGGCTTGGTCGGTAATCTTGATAGTCGCAGACTTCTCATTGCCTTTGAGCGTATAATTCGCATCAAAGTTATTACTGCTAGCCGAGCCACTATCTACGACATTACCATCTACCTGTAACTCATAATTTGCCAACCCCATCGAACCTAGCGATATCGACACCCGAATCTTATCGCCACTCTTATATAGGCTTGCCGAAGGCGGCCTGTAACTACAATCATCTTCTTCGTCGCGGTTATAAGGCTCAGGTACATTCCAAGCCTCGTGTTTAGTTAGCGGATCAACCGTCTTAGTCACGTTTACGGTAATCTTCTGGTCGTCCGGCGTACAAGACGAAGCCAACTTGTGAGTGTATTTATTAAATTCTAGAGTTGTATTTGAAGTATTAGAATGCTTAGCATTATACCAACTTGGCCAAATATCTGTATGACCACCGATATTCAGCGTTTGGATACCAGCTGGCTTCACCGGTTGATCGCCCGACTTCCACTTGCCTTCGTTAGCATAGAGTTCCAAATGTACCGGGCCCATATAGTCATTAACCACTCGGCGCACGATATCGTTAGAACTGCTTCTCAGTCCCGCGCCATCGTGGTTACCATTCCAAACCACCGTTGATACAGCAGTCGAGAAACTTGCCATCCACGAATCCTTGGTTACGGCGCTATTAGCAGTAGTGGTAGTACCAGTCTTACTACCCGTCCATACGCCGTTTACACGGAACCCATAAGAGTTAGCTTGCGAACCAAACACCAAACTACGCGCCGAAGCATCACCCAAGATATCTTCTACCATATAGGCGACTTGTTCATCGACTACACGCTCGCCTTCACTGTCCTCGTATTTTTCAATCACATTACCCGAGGCGTCTTTAAGTTCCATCACATAGGTCAAATCTTTATACACGCCGCCACGCGCCAACGAGGCATAGGCGTTAGCATGCTCTATTGGAATCACATTACAGCCCGAGCCAATCGCCATTGATAGACCCGCGGTTTCGTTATCGGCGCAGTAGTTCTTGTCACCTAGCGCATGCGCAGTTTGGAGGCCGTTGTCGATGCCATTAATATATAGCGCTTTCACCGCCGGAATGTTCAACGAGTTAGCTAACGCTTGGCGAATCGTCACATTACCGTAAAATCTTCCGGTGTAGTTACGCAAAGCACAAGTCCCGCGATAACCCGAACAGTAGATCGAATCAATATTTTCGTCCTTCAAAACCGACCCCGGACCATAGTTGGTACCTTCACGCTCGGTAAATAGCCCCGCATAATCCAAAATCGGCTTGATGGTCGAGCCCGGTTCTAGAGGTGAAGTCGCGGCGTTTACCTCGCCATACACCGGCGCGTTCCAGTCGGCTGAGCCCACCATCGCAATCACTTGACCGGTTTCAACATCTACCGATGACAGGGAAATATTATCACTACCGTTATAAGCCATCATGCTCGCACCGGTCGCTACCGCCGCTTCGGCCATCTGCTGGGCACGATAATCTAGCGAAGTGGTAATCGTAAAACCACCTGAGCGCATCGTCTGGATACCATATTTTTCTTCTAGCAAATCTTTCACTTCTAGCACAAAATGTGGCGCCAAGATGTTTTCATACTGCGTAGTCTCGGGCTTGATTTGATCTAGTATCGCTACCTGCTTGGCTTCATTAGCTTGCTCCTCCGTGATATAACCCATTTCCACCATCACATCTAGCACCTTATGTTGGCGCTCTAATAGCATCTCGTTACCGGCAGTATTATAAGGATTCAAAACGGCTGGGTTATTTGGAATCGCCGCAATTAATGCTGACTCAGCCAAGGTTAAATCTTTTGCCGATTTGCCAAAATAGGTCTGCGCGGCACTTTCCACTCCGTTACGACGACCACCATATGGCGACTCATTTAGATACATGGTAATAATCTGCTCTTTGCTGTACATCTTCTCGAGCTCGAGCGACAAAATCAGCTCTTTAATCTTGCGCGGAATACCAGTCACTGTACGGTCGCCCGCCTCATCCGAGAAATAAACTTGCTTCACTAGCTGTTGTGTCAGCGTGGAACCACCTTGGACGCCTTGCCCAGTGACGGTCGCTAGCCCTGCGCGCATGATCGCACCAAAGTCCACTCCGCTATGGTTATAAAAGTTCTTATCCTCAATCGCCACCGTAGCTTGACGCATCGACTCGGCGATTTCGTCACCGTTTACCACCAAGCGATAGTCACCATCACCCTTGTCTTCCCACAGCACTTCGCCGTTGCGGTCTAGGTAGACGTTTACTGTATTTTTTACACTCAACTGGTCAAGCTCAATCGATGCTACTTGATTCTTATAATACAGAAACAGCGCCCCCACCGCAATAATCGCGAGGAGGAATATCGCTGCAAAAATCTTACCGATTCTTTTTAAACCGGCCCTAGAAAACCAATAGGCCTTAACCCGTTTCCACTGAAAATGTGCTAGAAACCGCTTCCACGGATCTTTGGGTAAATCATCCAACCGCTTGGCTTTTTCGCGCGCCTTGCGGTCCATTTTCTGTTTTCGTTGATAAGAGAGACTAGAATAAACCTTCATAGCTCCATTTTTTCGCTTATAATTCCTCGCTTTTTTTGCCATAACCCTATTTTATCACATTTTTTACAAAACTTGTTGATTTTTATTAGCTAAGGTATAATAAAAATTATGAAATTATCTGAAGAATTACTATGGCGCGGTTTTACCGCCGAAACCACTATTAAAAATCCAACTGACCTCGACACCCGCGAACCCAAGAATTTCTACTGGGGTGCCGACCCTTCTGCCGACTCACTCACCATCGGCAACCTCGCCGCTCTGATGATGTGCGCCTGTTTCGTCCGCCACGGTTATAAACCATATTTATTAGTCGGTGGCGCCACCGGCCAAATCGGCGACCCCAAGGAAAATGGCGAACGCGACCTCAAACCCCTCTCCGAAGTCGAACATAACAAAACTTGCATCAAGGAACAAATCGAAAAGGTTATCAAGAGTGACTCTGTCACTCTGGTAGATAACTATGACTGGTTCAAAGATATGAAATACCTAGATTTCTTGCGTGAAATCGGCAAAAATTTCTCCATGACCCAGCTCCTCGACCGCCAGTTCGTCCAGAACCGCATCGGCGAAGGCGGCTCCGGCATCTCTTACGCCGAGTTTAGCTACACCCTGATTCAAGGCTACGATTTTCTCCATCTTTACCGCCAGTACGGTGTCACTCTTCAACTTTGTGGTGCCGATCAGTACGGCAACTGTACCTCTGGTATCCACCTCATCCGCGCTCTCGAGAACGCCTCTGCCGATGTCTGGTCCACCCCCCTGGTAATCGACCCCGTCACCGGTCGTAAATTTGGCAAATCCGAAGGCAACGCCATTTGGCTCGCGAGCGAAGATAATGGACAAGGCAATTTCACTCCCATCTTTGATTTTTATCAATTCTGGCTAAATCAACCCGACGAGGCTGTGGAAAACTTACTCAAAATCTACACCGTTTTAGATAAACCCGCTATCGACAACATCATAAACCGCCACCAAGCGCACCCCGAACAGCGCATCGCCCAAAAGGCTTTGGCATTCAGCGCCACCGAGGTCGTTCATGGCCTTGACCAAGCCGAAGCCGTTTCGTCCCTCACCGAATTTCTCTTCACCAACAAAACTCCCGACCTCGCCGACATCGCCCAATTCTCCCACCTACTTCCGGCAGTTTCTACTCACACTCCTATCACCGACGCCCTCGTCAGCTCCGGTCTTTGCGCCAGCAAGTCCGAAGCCCGCAAATTTATCAAACAAGGCGCCATCTCAGTTAACGGCGCCAAAATCACCAGCGAAATCACTCTCGATACCCCCGGTCTCCTCAAACGCGGTAAAAACAAATTCGCCATCATCAAATAACCCCAGTAAATTACGTCGCCCTCTTGTAAAAAATCACCAAATGTGATATAATAGGAAGACGGAGTTTTTCCGCGTTCGTTAATTCTTAGAAGGTAGTTATTGTCGATTAAAGTTATTGTTTGTATTTTCACAGGAGGATTTCAATGAAAAACCAGAAAAATTCTTCAAAGAGGAGGGGAAAAGATGGAAAAACCAAACAAAACAAGCCTAATTCTCATAACAGCCCTGTCAGTCGGGGCAATTCTACTTGGTGGCACTATCGTCGGGGCCACTAATCGCGCCTACGCCGCCGAAAACTGCGATCGCATGTGCGACTGCGAAGAGGATGAATCGGTAGTCGTTGAAGACATCACCGCCGAATTCCACTATTTAGAAGACGGCAAATACGAGCCGGTCGTGCTTGAACTTGACTCATGTACCTCTGGTCTTGAGGTCAAAGAACAACTAGCATCTGCGCTCAACGACGGCGGTATTATGCCTACTGACATCTTCTTAATCTACGAAGATGAAGTTTGCACTTGCTGTGATGAGTGCGATGAGTGTACCGATTGTACAGCATGGATACAAATCTACGA
Organism: uncultured Candidatus Saccharibacteria bacterium; assembly: GCA_964394555.1. Classification (GTDB taxonomy): domain Bacteria; phylum Patescibacteriota; class Saccharimonadia; order Saccharimonadales; family Saccharimonadaceae; genus Nanosyncoccus. Next base: position 8,162 of record CAYMXW010000004.1, read on the forward strand.
CGACGACCTCATCGGCGAGCACATCACCGATGGTGCTACCGTTTATTTCGTAATTTCACCTATCTGTGACGGCGAAATTTACGGCGACGACGGCTACCGTTTCGAATGTTGTGGCTACGACCAGTCTTCTGGTGAGTTCTTTTACTCAGTGCGGCCATGATAATCACCTTAAAAAGGGCGCTTTTAGCGCCCTTTTTCATTTAAATTATGCTATAATCTTAAAAAAGGAGTTACTATGAAAAAAGTTTTAGCATTTGATGTCGACGACACTCTCAACGTCGCCAAGACCCCTATCACCGCCGAAATGGCAACTATTCTAATTGATTGTCTCAATCATTTTCAAATCTGCCCGATTTCCGGCCAAAAATTTGACCAATTTATCCGCCAAATCGTCGAACCATTGAAAAAATCTGGCGCCACCCCCGAGCAGTTAAAAAATCTCCACCTGTTCGTCGCCCAAGGCACTCAGTACTACCGTTTTACCGGCACCGACTGGGAGCAAGTCTATAACAACCCCCTCACCGACGAGCAAGTTGCTAAAATCAAACAAGCCCTCGAGCAGGCCGCTAGGGAATTAAATTATTGGGAAGAAGATAAACTAGCCGCAGGCGATGAAATCATCGAAAACCGCCTCTCGCAACTCACCTTCAGCGCCCTCGGCCAGACCGCCGGCACCGAAGCTAAATATGCCTGGGACCCAGATCACAAAAAGCGCGAAGCCATCGTCGCCCGCTGTAAAGAACTTGCACCCGAGTTTGACTACGAGATCGGCGGCACCACCTCTATTAACGCCTTTATTCCGGGCATGAATAAAACCTTTGGTATGACCCACCTCATGGAAGAATTGAAAGTCGAAAAATCAGATATTCTCTATTTTGGTGATATGACTCAGCCCGGCGGCAACGATTACCCCGTCGTCCAGATGAGCATCGACACCATCACCGTCCGCTCCCACGAAGACACCGCCTATGCCTTGCGCGGTATTTTGGGTGTGATATAATAAGCTTATGAATACATATATCGTGGGCAACTGGAAGATGAACTTTACTGTTGGCGAATCTTCCATCTTTCTTCACAAACTCTTAAACGGCATCCCCCCTCATCCCGGCATCAAGGTTATCGTCGCTCCGAGCGATGTCGCCTTGCAGTCATTATCCCTTCAAACCGACCGTCGCAATATCCGCCTCGCCGTCCAAAACGTCGATTATCGCGATTTTGGCCCGATTACTGGTGAGATTTCCGCTTCGCAGGTGCGCGGTTTGGTCGACTATGCCTTGGTTGGCCACACTGAACGTCGCCACGCCTTTCACGAGCATGATAAGGTGATTAAGGCCAAAGTCGCCGCTTGTATCCGCAACAAAATCACCCCGATTCTCTGTATCGGCGAAACCGCACACGAGCGCTCCGTCGGCGAAACCAACGCCGTTTTAAGCGACCAATTACTCGGCGGCCTTTCAGATATTTCCCTCGAAGATGTCAACAAGGTAATTATCGCCTACCACCCCGCTTGGATTACCAGCAATACTAATTTCGACCGTCTTTCTACCCCAGAGCAAATTTCAGACGCCGTTAAGCACATCCGCAAAACTCTCCGCTCCACCTATGGCAAAGACATCGAGCAGTCTATCCCTGTTATCTACGGCGGCAACGTCAATACATCAAACGCCGGCACCTATATTAAAGTCCCCGGCATCAACGGCTTTTTAATTGGTAATGCCAGTTTGATTGCTGATCAATTTATTGATATAATTGAGATAGTTAAAAAAGGACAAAATTAATGAACCAGACCGCATCCATCCCTGTCAAATTCCCCAAAACATCCAAAACTCCCAAATCTCGTGGTCGTATCATGGATTTTACTCCGCGCAAACCGATTATTGCTGCTAAACCAACTACTAAACCAGTCATCAAGATGCCGGCCCCGCAGTCAGCACCCCAAACTATAACCCAGGCTCGCGTGGTAACCTATTCTTCTATCCGCAAACACCCACTTTCTCACCCCACCCCTGTTTCTCCAACACCCCAGCCCCAACCGACACCCAAGCCTAAGCCTCAGCCCAAGCCTCAGCCCGAGCCCGAGCCTCAGCCCACCCCCCTCGGCACTCGCTCGCCCTTCTTTAAAAAATCGGTAGCCGTCGAGAAACGCCCTCTCTCTGGTGGCACTGCTAAACCCACGCGTCCACAAGCCTCTCATCCAGCAATCGCCGATTACTCACGTCCGCAATTGACCCGCTCCAGCGTCATTAAGCCCGTCAGTCGCAAGTCCAAACTTCCTCTCGTTCTCCTAATCGCCGGTACTATACTAGTTGGCGCCGCCGTCGGCGCTTGCGCTTATTTCCTCGTCTTTCAAGGCGAATAGTCTAAGCTCCAAATATTCCATTTTCGCCCCAAATATGTTATAATGACCAATATGGTGGGATTAGCTCAGATGGTTAGAGCGTCTGATTGTGGTCCAGAAGGTCGGCGGTTCGATCCCGCTATCCCACCCCAGAATATCCCAAACACCCAGCAGGTGTAGTACAGCGGTTAGTATGCAAGTTTTCCAAACTTGAGATGAGAGTTCGACTCTCTCCACCTGCACCAGAGAAAGTAAAAATAACCACTCGTGGTTATTTTTAGTTTCTGTGGAGTAGGGCCGAGAGAGAACCGCTCTCTCCACCTGAGAGAAGCATTAAAAAGACCGGATTAACTCCGGCCTTTTTATTGAGTAGTTACTGGTGTGGTGCGAAGGCTGGGTCAGTCTTCGCAAACACTTTCAAATATTGTGACGCAAACGCTCGCGTCAATTTGTGGTTTGTGCTCGGGTTCCATTCGAACCCTTCTACGCCGAGTTTTCTCGATACCTCCACCATCTTATGGCAAGCGTATCTCTCGGTAGCTACTTTGTTGCCTTTACGAACATCCGCTCGCATATGCACGGGAACTTTATCATCTCCGTAAAAATTCCCCAGCATCACACAAAATTGTCGCCGCGTCATCTTCTTAAACGGCTTGAATTTTGCGCCATTATTCACGAGGTCGATATAACCCCAATGCTGTTTAACGTAACAAATAGCATCATAGGCATCCTGCCCGACCTTCGTCACCGTCACGTCTTTATATGGCTTACTCGCCCCAAAGACACTCATTGGCATCAGCAGCGCCACGATCATAGCAATAACTAACAAAATTCTGGTTTTTTTCATAGGAACCCCCTCCTTCTAATTTTAAATGTACCAGTTTCAATTAACTACTCAATATACTCTTATTATACCACACTAGACCATAAATGTCAAGCCACTAGGCGACCGAGGACATCTTTTAGTCATTAGCGCAAAAACATGTCAAAACTATTGACAAAATATAAAAAGTATGATAAAATGAAAGCAGTCCTTAGAGAAGGGAAGCAAATTCACAGTCACAGAGGAACACCGCACGATCTCAAGCGGTGTTCAAGTATAGAAAGGAAGGTGACACTATGCCTTTTGCACTCAAAAAGAAAGATATCAAGACTGCTGCCGCTAGCGAAGCATTCTTCGGGATCGTGAAATCCGGAACCAAAGGAGACCGGATCGGTGTTATCGACAAGAGTGTCGTCGGAGAAACTATCGGTTTCTTTATGAAATATGATGACGGAAGAATCGATAAATTCGGCGAAATCAAGGTCGACATCGATCTGCCGAAGGAGTTTGACCCCAAAAAGGTCAAACTTCGCTTCGTCGCTGAAGGCGAAAAGAAGGAACCTCGCGACCTCAAGGGCTACAAGCCTGATGAGGTTCAGGTGCAGGCCTTCTACGGCGACAAGCCATTAGACGAGGCGCTACTGCCACTGAAACAGGCGGAACTGGTGTTCCCCGAGGCCCAGCCTCCGGCACCACCCGACGAGCCGCCAACACCTCCAGCGTCATCTGGTTCGGCGTCGTCAAAAGACGACAACAAGGAGCTCACAGGTAGCATCATCCTGTTTTACCATCCCGGTGAGCCAGATGAGCAAATCGTTAACACCGTTGGCGAGGTCAAGTTCTGGCTCAGAGCACTGGAACTCGGCCTTGTCGCAGAAGCTGACTTCGGCTATCGCGAGACCGTCGAAGTTATGGGCGGCGTCAAAATCGCCTCCCCAAACGAAACTGGAATTCCGTTCAAGGCTCAGAATCTCAAGCAGATTCTGAGCAAATAACCCCCTTTCTCTATACGGGACTGTCCCCCAGCAATCACGCTGGGGGATGTTTCATTTTACCATAAGCACAAAAAGTGATAAAGCTATTGACAAATTTACAAATGTGTGATAAAATAAAGACAGTCTAGCAAGAGGTGTCAACTCCTGCAGATGACCATTAACAACCGAATCGTCTCAGATGCAAAGCATCTGATGCTAACCCAAAAGGTTTTACATATTTACACAGCACTAACGGGGGAAGGTGCCCTCCGTTCGTATATATTTAGTTATTTCAAAACTTGATGCATCACGGAGGTGATAGATATGTTTAAGATTCTGTTCTTCGTCGCCCTGATAGCCGCAGCGATTTGTGCCATCATCACCTTTTACTATAACGGTAGACATAATGAAATGGTGGAGAAAGCTGGCGAAAATCAGCTAGCGATGGAACACCTCAAGCTCACGCCCGAATACGAAAGCGTGGAAACGAGGAGTGAAAATGCCAAAAGCGCCGCAAGGTTCTTTGGCTTAGCCGCAGTCATATTACTGGTAGTAATGGCAGTCACTGCCTTCACCGGCAACATCGACAAAAAAGCCGCTGACACCGACGCCACTGCGCCGGTAGAAGAATCTTATGCCGACGGCGAAGAAGATACCGCTGACGATTATGCCAATGTTCCGGACGACATCATTTTCTACAATGATAAAGTTCAGGACAAAGGCAACGGGAAGAATTTTAATTTCGGTCCCAATGCCTACAAGACAGCCAAGCGGGGGTATGACGCACGCGACGAACTTCTGCGTCGCTGCGAAAAAGACCCAGTTCTGCTCGCAGCGGTTGATTCGTGGTTAGATGTCAATCTTGGCACGCGGCTCTGCGGCGTCTTCTTTGAAGACAACGCCGAGTGGCGTCAGGCCATCGCCGACTACATAGACGCGATGGTCTACGACCCAGAACTCTTCCACAACTCATATGAGGCCACCTATAGCCTCATCATGGAAGAATCCACGCCAACTGTTGAGAAAATCAAGTCTAGCTCCGTCGAGGACCAAATGTACATGCTGCCTAAGCAGTACACGAGGGACGGCAAGATTCCAGATTTGATTGTCTGCGCTACTGACCACAGCAAGGGCCACTACTTGACTTTGAAATTCAAAATCAAGGGTGATACCTTCAAAGTTCGCTTCCGTATGGAGTGCGGTTTCCAGCCCACAAACTGCGCTGAGAAGCTGAACACTACGGCCGAAAAATCTGTATCAGTTGGTACTGGTGGCTCCAAAAAATCGGTTAGCCCCGGCAAGTCCAAGAATCCTAATCCTGGTACCGGCGGCAATAATCCGACCAATCCAACCAAGCCAAGTGGTGGCGATGGCTGTAAGGATACTCAAACTTTTGAGCCTTCCGGTGGTCAACAGAGTGAGCGGACTACTACCGACCCCACTGGCGGCGGTAACGGTACCGACAACCGCAATGATCCGCCATCTGGCGGAGCCACCAAAGTCGATCAGGGCTCTGGCGGCGGTAATAGAAATCCCGACCCGCCGAAGTCCGACCCCGTAGTCGACTCCGGTAACGGAAAGGTCTCCGATGACGATTAATCGGGTTAGCGATAACACTTACGAGGTCACTCCTTAATATCAAACGAGACTTGCAGGGCAAGCAGTCTCACCTCGCTAAGTGTTAGCACCTTATCGCACCCCGACGCCGCGGTTCTATGAACCAACGCGTCGGGGTACAACCCACGATAAGACCAAACATTTGCGTTTGAGACGATTCGGTTGTGGTTTAGACGTAATTTAACAATTCGGCTAGCAATGCAAATCGCATTACCACAACTTTACTTTGACATAGGTTTTAATATTAATTTAATAATTTAATTAATAATCTTAATTCTATAAGGAGAATTTACTATGAAAAAGCAACTCAAAATCGCTTCCGCCGTGGCTGCAGCCGCTGTAGTTACTGGCGCTGGCGTCTTCACCGCTTTTAATGCCGCTGCTGGTAACAGCTACGGTCCGAGTCGTAAATCTTATACGACCGAAAGCGTTAAATCTGCCAACTTTGGCAAAACTCCTGTGTTTAACTCCATTACCGACAACCAATACATTGGCGATAGTGAGTTTAACTTTACTGGAGCTCGTCTAGCGACTGCCACCGATGGTACTCGTGCTGACGAAATCATTGTGGATGCTGGTAAAGAATATATCATTCGTCTTTACGTCCACAACAACAACGCCAACTCTACCGCTGAAGGCCTTAAAACCAAGGTTGATCTCGGTGGTTCTGGTACTTCTGTAACCGCTCGCGGTTATATCAATGTCAACGAAAAGGGTAGCGACTACTCTGGCGCTATCTCTGAATACTGGGATGATGTCGTATTCACCAGCTCTGGTAGCTTTAGCTTCCACCTTGAATACCAAGATTCCCACATCGAAACCGGCAAGCTCAATAAGTCTCTCGACAAAAGCATCGTTGGTTCCGGCGCCACCATCGGCTATAGCGCCCTTGATGGCAAAATGCCTGGTTGTTTCGACAAGGCCGCCTATGTTTACGTAAAAGTTAAAGTTGTCCCTGATTATCAAATCACCAAGCAAGTTCGTATCGCTGGTGCGACCGACACTACTTGGAAAGATACAGTCGATGCCAATATTGGCGACACCGTAGAATATCGTATCGAGTTTTCTAACGACTCCAAGTCTTCTACCGGTCAAGTCAACATCACCGACGTACTTCCTACCAACGCTGAATACGTTGCTGGTAGTACCGAAGTTAAAAACAGTAGCACCAACGGCTGGAAATCCGTTGCCGACGGCGTAACTGGTACTGGCGTCAATATCAACACTTATGCTGCTAATAGTAACGCTTTTGTTCGCTTCAAAGCTAAGATTGTTGACAACAACTTGAACTGTGGTGAGAAAACCGATTTGCGCAACTGGGCCAAGGCTACCGTTATGGATGCCAAAGACGGCTCTAAGGTAGCAGCTGTGATCACTGATCACGCTGATGCGGTTGTGACTAAGACTTGTGAGCCTACTCCAACTCCTACTCCAACTCCTACCCCAACTCCTACCCCAACTCCAACCCCAACTCCTACTCCTAGCAACGAAGTTGTGACCACCAGTACCGTCACTGAGATGCCTACTACTGGTCCAGCCGAAGTTGTGACCGGTGTAGTTGGCGCTGGTGCGCTTGTAACCTCTGCTGGTTACTATCTTGCTAGCCGTAAACAATTACGCTAAACCAGACCGCTCTGCGTAAGATCTTACGCTCATAAAAGGGTCGGGTCGCAAAAATCCCTCTTTCAAAAGAGGGATTTTTGTTTGTGGTAAAGTTTTTATGCTATAATGAGTTTAGGAGTATTTTATATGTTTGAAAACGGTTTTCAATTTAACTTACGCAATCTACGTCAAAATCTCACCAAACAGCAGAAAATCGGCATTCTCATCGCCGCCCAAGTGCTGTTTATTGTTATAATCATCGTAGTAGTTAACTTGATTTTTCAGCCTCGCTCTCATGTTGAAATTAAAAACGACAACCTCATCTCTGGCGTTCCCGCCTCTGAGCAGACTTATTTCAAGGAGCAACTCTGGAACATCGTCAGCGCTAATTATAGTAACGTCGACCGCTCGGTGATTGACGACGCGGTGATTCGCGATGGCAGCGTCTCTAGCGAATTTGACGAAGCTACCCAGATTCATTCCACCTCGTTCATCGTTGACATCGATTCGCTTGAACTTACCTATAATGTTACTATCCAATGGTCTACCAAGGAACAGCTTCCCGATACTGTGATGATTAACTGCCCACCTATGAACGACATGAAATATCCCGGCACTATCTGTCGTGGCATGTACGATAGCACCTATAGTTTTGATTTATATTTCCCCTATTATGGTGATCGCGAATTCGGTGGCGAAACTTACACCGCCTACGAAATTGATGGCGACGAAACTACTAAGACTATCACCATCACCAGCTCCGTCTGTGACCCCGACAAATATAACGCCGAAGCGCTCGAGTATCTCAAACAAAACACGCCGTTTTACAACAACCCCGAGTATCAGATTCAGTACGTAGTTAATACCGTCGACGAAGTCTGCGAATAGTATGAACGAGCAAAATCAGCAATATCGTGGCAAGAACAATCCCACTAAAGATTATGACATTTCGCCAATGCCAGAAATCCGCAAGACTGCGCGTGGTTATGTCAAGACTAAATCTTCTAAAGAAGACGGCCGCCGAGCCGCTTCCGCTGCCGCACTCAAAGCCGCTGAAGATTCCGCCAGTTCTGAACCAGATAGTGGCGATACCAAAACTCGCGAAGGCGAGCCTAAAACCTCCACATTTACCAGCACTTTTGTCAGCAAGGTCACCGGCAACAAGAAAAAGAGCGGCTTCACCGTTAAGGTTAAAAAATACCGCACCGTGATTTTTATTCTCGGCCTGCTTGGGCTTGGTGGTGGCGGTATTCTCGCCTCACAAAGCATGCTCGGCTATAACCTCGTCAGCCGAATGCTCGACGAAGCCAACCCGCAGTTTATTTCGAACCACTTACGCTCTCCCACTATCTTTCGTTATGCTGTCGAAAAAAATAAATTCACCAAAGAACAAAAAGAAGATTTTAAAAAACACGGTATTGAAATCGTCGAAAAAAAAGGTAAAAAGACTAAAGTTAGATATATTGATGAGCAGGGCAAAACCAGAACCGTCACCGTTAAAAAGGCTATGAAAGATGATGCTTTTCGCATCAAATATAACGCCGCCTCACAAGAATACGCCGGCCAATATGCCGGCCAACACGACAGCATAGCTATTAAGCTTCGGAAAATTCTCGGCATTTCCTATGATAACTGGCACGGTTGGCGCAATGACACTAAAGATGACGACCCTCAAACCAAACGTAAAAAATTCCGAGATATTATGAAGGAAAAGGTGGTTTCAAAATACGGTGGCGAAACCTCACGTGTTAAGGGTGAAGAAGATGACGGCAAAGAAAACGGCGAACTTAACAAAGACCAGTCCAGGGCCAAAATCAGAGAAAAACTCAGCGACGTAGTTGGTGGTATTTCGGGCGGCATTGCGTTTGGCACTTGTGGCTACTTTGCTATCAACACCGCACTGAACGCTTATACTATGGGAATTAGCATCACTAATAGTTTTGCAGTGGCCTCTACTTTATTAGAAGCTATCCAAAAGTCTCAAGCCGGTGACGGCACTGAATCCCCCATTCACGAAGCCCTCAATTCTATAACTGAAATCGATCCCGAAACTGGTACGTCTGCTCTCCAGTCCACTGGTCTAGGTGATTTATTCTCTGGCGGTACCGGCAAAACCAACGGCGATATCCCTGGCAACATAGAACAATTATTCGTGGTCGGTGAGCGTACTGTCGCTAATTTTTCCACTTGCGCGATGGCTTCTACCGTTAATAGTGTTATCACGCTATTCGTTCCTATGGGTAAAGGGGTTAAGGCTTCTAAAGTCATTTTAAAATCAATAGCTAAATTTGGCGGTAATGCTATGTTGGCTGTATTTGCCGAAAAAGCAATTCAAAGTTATATCGATAATGCTACCGACGCCATTAAACGTGAATTTGATATGGCTAACAGTCTCGCTGGCGAAACTTATGGAACCAACCTTTACAACGGTGGCACTGAAATCTTAGGACGAACGGCGCAGGTTGGTGGTGCTTCATATCTCAATGTCGACATGGTCGAGCAATACCAAAAAGGCAAACAAGCCGCTCTAAACGATCAAGCCGACTACGAGCGCGCTACCAAGTCGCCTTTTGATACTTCTAGCCAATATACTTTTCTTGGCAGCTTAGTTAATAACTCGCTTTTCCCGCTTGCCACATCGGTTTCCACTAGCTCTATCGGCAGCATTTTGTCTCAAAGTAGTGCCATACTTTCTAACTCAGTTACTTCTATATTGCCGTCTGCGAGTGCCATTGGTGCCACTCACGCTGTCACTATCCAAGGCGAATGCCCCGTCAGTAACACCGCCGCTGATGCTGCCGGCAATCGCAACTGTATCTCGTATCGTGGCACTGATACTTCTACTATCAATGACGATTGCGACCAAGAATGTGTCATCAGATACATCATGAAGCATTACCCCGACGCTTTTGAGGAAACCGAATTCACTCTTACTCCCACCATTAAAGAAAAATCTAATCTTTGGCGTTACCAAAAGTATTGTGGCTTACGCGGGTCTCAAGTTGGTCTCTTTGATGCCGATATCACTTCCCAAATCGACGAAGAAAACGGCGTTACCGAATTAGCAGCCAAAATCTCCAACAACACCTTCCTTAGTCTCATACCAGTTGTCGGCGAGTTAGCAGACATTGTTAAAAATATTCAGGAATCTTCCAAGTCAGAATGGATCACTGGCGAAGCTTGTGTCGCCGGCAACAAACATTGGAACGAATACAAATGGTACCAACGTTTCCTCGAGGATCAACGTTTGATGGCTAATATGGGCATCATTGATCAGTCTTCGGGCGAACAATTAATCACCGCTTATCTTGAAGGTATCGACAATTCACAAGAAGCTGTTATCGCTCGTCTCTCCGGCCTCTCTAAAGACACCGTCATCGCTATTGAGGACGAGATGTTCTACGAAAGCTACCTCGCCAACGATTACGATCCCGAAAATCTCGGCCCGCTTTATCACGAGAATATTGAGGCTCCTATTAATCTTGCCATCCATACGCCCACTAGTAATCTCAACAATGCCGAAGCTATCGCATTAGAGCGCATCGTCTACGCGCCTCTCCAAGCCCGCGCTCAATCTATGATATAATAAAGCAATATGGATGTCGCTAAAATTCGCAATATTGCTATCATCGCGCACGTCGATCATGGCAAAACTACCCTCGTAGATGGCCTGCTCAAACAGTCCAATACTTTTCGTGACAACCAAGCCGAGATGTCGCAAACTCTGATTATGGACTCGCTGGACCAAGAGCACGAGCGTGGCATCACTATCACCGCCAAGCAAACTGCAGTTTTTTACAATGGTTACAAAATTAACATTATTGATACCCCAGGTCATACCGACTTCTCTGGCGAAGTTGAGCGTACGCTAAATATGGCCGACGGCGTGTTATTAATTGTCGACGCCCAGGAAGGCCCGATGCCCCAAACCAAATTTGTCTTGAAAAAAGCCCTCGACTTAGACCTAAAACCTGTTGTTATTATCAACAAAATCGACAAACCAGCCGCCCGCATTGAAGCCGTCAAGGACGAAATCGCTAATTTATTTTTGGAACTTGCGCAACGCGAAGAGCAATTAAATTACCCAATTTATTATGCCATCGCGCGTGAAGGTCGCGCTGGTACTACTACTGACCTCGACCCCGACCTCAAAGTGATTTTTGATAGCATCATCAACGACATCCCCGCTCCCGCAGTTGATGAAAATAGCGACGGCGCCGCTCTATTAGTCGCCGCCCTCGCCGCCGACAACTACCTCGGCAAATACGCCATCGGCCGCATCGCCCACGGCAAGTTCAAGAAAGGCGAAAATGTTAAGTTGTTGAGGATGGAAACGGGTGGCGCCGCTTGGGGGACCCCCACAAGCGATAGCGCAGTGGGGGAAAATGCGGCGACAGGACCCGTTTCCATGTCTTCGAAAATAGACAAGTTATTCACCTACCGTGGCCTTGGCAAGGAAGAGGTTACCGAAGCCACCGCCGGCGATATTGTTGCTGTTACCGGTATCGAAAAGGCCAATATCGGCGACACCATCGCCACCGGTGAAAACCCTAAACCATTACCCACTATCACCTTAGAGCCCCCCACTTTGTCAATTTATATCGGCCCTAACACTAGCCCCCTTAAAGGCCAAGAAGGTGAATTTACCACCTCCCGCCAGATTGCCGAACGTCTCAAAAGGGAATTAGAGACCAACATCGCCCTCAAGATCAAACCCGATGGCCTCGGCTATAAAGTTTCCGGTCGCGGCGAACTTCACCTTTCAGTACTAATCGAAACTATGCGCCGCGAGGGCTACGAACTCGAAGTCGGTCGCCCCGAAGTGGTTTATAAAGAAATTGACGGCATTAAACAAGAGCCAGTCGAAGAATTAACTGTCGAAGTCGATAGCGAATTTGTCGGTGCAGTTTCGCAAGAACTCGGTATTCGCCGCGCCACGCTCAAAACTCAAGAACTCACCGATACCGGTGCTACTCGTTTTACTTATCAAATTACCACCGCCGCCCTTATCGGCCTGCGCAACAGTTTGCTCACCGCTACTAAGGGCACTGCGATTATGTCCAGCATCCCTAGTGGCTACCAGCCGGCCGACACCAAATACCACCCCGAGCGCAACGGTGCCTTGATTTCCTTTGAGACTGGCGTTTCTACCGCCTATGCTCTTGACGCCGCTCAAGCGCGTGGTACACTTTATATTCCGCCCCAAACCCCTGTTTATCAAGGCATGATAGTGGGTCTTAGCAACAAAAAAGAAGATATCGACATCAACGTTTGTCGCGAAAAGCAGCTCACTAATATGCGCACCCACGCCTCTGACGGCGCTATTCAACTCACACCCCACACTCAGCTCTCGCTCGAACAATGTCTCGATTTTCTGCTTGACGATGAACTGCTTGAAGTCACTCCAGAGCATCTTCGTCTCCGCAAACGCCAACTTGATCCCATCAAACGCAAACGTGAGGCCCGTCAATGACTTACTTGGTAGATTCGCATTGTCACCTACACGACCGCGAATTTTTCACCGCCCAGCAAGCCGAGCAAATGCTCCTCCGTGCCCACGAAAATAGTGTTGAGAAAATCATCTGCATCGGCACCTCGCACGAAGATTCTCTCGCCGCGCGCAACTTCGCCGAGTCTCACGATGGCGTCTACTGGACCTACGGCATCCACCCTAGCGACGCTGGAGCAAATGAGGGCGTGATGCGCTCTGCGGGACGTAAAGACTTGGCCAGAGCGGCCCGGAGCGCGCCCGAAGGGCGCGCCACGCCCTCATTTGCTCCATTGGTTGCCATCGGCGAAATAGGCCTAGATTACCACTACGAGCCCTATGACCGCGACGCCCAAATCAAACTTTTCGAGCAAATGCTCCAACTCGCCACCGACTTAAACCTCCCCGTCAGCTTCCATATCCGCGAAGCCTTCCCAGACTTTTTCGGGGTTATCGCCAATTTCCCCAAAATCACCGGCGTCGTCCACTCTTTTTCCGATAACAAGCAAAACCTCAAAAAACTCATTAACACAACAGATTTTTACATCGGTGTCAATGGCCTTGCGACCTACTCTACTCTCCCTATGCCACCTCTGGAACGAATTTTACTCGAAACCGACGCTCCCTTCTTGACACCAGCGCCATTTCGTGGTACAATAAATGAGCCAGCTTATATCAAGAATATAAGCGAATTTATAGCAACTAAAATGGGAGTTCCGGTGGCTAAAGTCGCGGAAATAACTACTAAAAATGTCAGCAAATTATTCCAACTTTGAAGTCCCTTCCTTCGCTCGTCGCGAGGCCTACGTTTTTGACACCCCTGAATCTTACGATATTTACCGCGAGCTCACCGCTATTTCTGAGGAGATTGCCCAATGCCGCGCCACTTATTCCTAAAATCTCGAAAATCTAGCAAACCCAAGACTCTCGTCTCCACCAAGACCCGCACTTCCGCCATCAGCGCCCGCGAAGCCGAGCTTATCAACGCCGAGTCTAACCTCGGTCGTACGCTATTTGGTCCGATTCCTGCCGGGCATCGTCGCGAATTTTTTAACCACAAGCGCAACGTCTGGATTTGGCACGAAAGTTGGTACGACCAAGCCGGTCACCCCCACGTCACCACTATCCGCTACGAAGTTCGCCCGTCAGGGGTATTTAAGCGCATTGGTCGGGGTAAATATCAACAAATTCAGGGTCACGAACTCGATAATTTTCGCCACGCCACTCACGCTTACTTGCGTCTTATCAAGCAAAAATTGTATAATTAGGCTATGATTTATCTCGATCATGCTGCCGCCACCCCTGTTAACGAAAAAGTCTTGAAATCTATGACTCCTTATTTTACTGAGGAGTTTTTTAACCCTTCTGCCCCTTATTTACCAGCCAAGCACGTCCGCGAAGCTTACGAAGATGCTAAAAATCGCCTTGCCCATACCATCGGCGCCAAGGGTACTGATCTTGTCATTACCTCTGGCGCTACCGAATCTATTAATCTTGCATTGAGTAATTTTGACAATATTCTTGCTCTTGAGACCGAGCATCCAGCAGTTTTGCGGAACACCAGACATTTAACAGAGGTCAAAATAAAATCCGACGGACGCATCGACCTCAATGATTTAAAAGCTAAAATTACTAGCGAAACAGAGGTCGTCTCGGTATCTCTAGTGAACAACGAAATTGGCGTGATTCAGCCTCTTGCCGAAATCAGCGCTATTGTCAAGGAAGAACGCCTAAAAAGACTTGAAAATGCCAAAAAATCACCAAAATACGCTCTAAAACCCCTCTATTTACACTCTGACGCCTCGCAGGCGCCGAGTTTGCTTGATATTAGTGTATCTCGGCTGGGCGTTGATATGATGACCTTAAACGCCGCCAAAATCGGTGCTATGAAGGGTGTTGGGGCACTTTTTATTGCTCATGGAGTCAAATTGCAGCCAGTTATCAGGGGTGGTGGTCAAGAACAAGGGCTCCGCTCTGGTACTGAAAATGTTCCAGGGGTCGTCGGTTTTGCGCTCGCCGCTGAACTTGCTAAATCTCACCTCAGGAGCAACCGTCTCAAATACAGCGACTACCACCAACTTTTTCTTAAAGAATTACAGCGTCATTTGCCTGATTTTCAGCCTACTCGCCCCAAAACCCCGTCAAACGCGCCTTTTTGCCTTACTTTTAAGCATCAACTTCCAACTTTTCTACCTCTGATATTCCCAGGTGTCGATGCCGAACGCCTCATCTATAAACTTGAGAAAAAACAAGTCTATGTTTCCACCGGCGCCGCTTGCGCTGCCAGCAAAGGCCAAAAATCTCACGTTCTCACTGCTCTAGATCTCTCAGATAGCGAAATTGCCGGTTCTTTGCGTATCTCTCTAGGCACCACTAATACTAAGGAGCAGATGATTAAAGCCGCTAAACTCATCGCCGACGCCGTCAAGGAGGAATATGCCCGCCAAGCCCGCTAAAACCGTCTATCTGGGGATGTCCGGCGGTGTCGACAGCAGCGTCTCGGCGGTTTTGTTGAAAGAACAGGGATATAATGTCGTCGGCGTGTATATGAAAAACTGGAGTAAAGACCTTCCGGGTATGAAATGTCCTTGGGCCGAAGACCTCGCCGATGCCAAACGCGTCGCCGTAGACCTAGATATTGATTTTGAAGTTTGGGATTTTGAGGCAGAATACAAGAAAAGCGTGGTCGACTATATGCTTGCTGAATTTAAACGTGGCCGTACCCCCAACCCCGACATCATCTGTAACCAAGAAATCAAATTCAAACTTTTCTACGAACGTGCCCTCGCGCGCGGCGCCGATTTCATCGCTACTGGTCACTACGCCCAAACAGGACCCGTTCCCGTATTACTTCGAGCGGTAGATGAAAACAAGGATCAAACATACTTTCTCTATCGCATCAGCAACGAAGCCTTATCCCACACACTTTTCCCTATCGGCCATCTAAAAAAGCCCGAGGTCAAACGCCTCGCCGCTGAACACGGCCTCACCAACGCCTACAAAAAAGAGTCTATGGGTGTCTGTTTTGTCGGTGAAGTCGGTATCAAAGATTTCCTTAAAGAATACATTGATATCAAACCGGGTGAAATTCGCGAGCAGGAAACTGGTAAGCTTCTCGGCCATCACGAAGGTGTGATTTTCTACACTATCGGCCAGCGTCATGGGCTTTATGTCGGCGGCGGCTTACCATACTATGTGGTTGAAAAAGACCTCGCAAAAAATACTCTCTATGTCAGCAAAAACCTTAACCACCCCGCCCTCTGGACTACCGAGCTCGAGCTGGAGGATGTGGTGTATAGAAACTCGAAATGTCCTTTTGAGGTGCGTCTTCGCCATCGTGCTCCGTTGATTCCATGTGAATTCGACGGCCACAGAATCACTTTTAGCGAGCCCATCAAACGCCCCGCCTCCGGCCAGTCAGCCGTCCTCTACTCTGGCAAAATCTGCCTCGGCGGCGGCATTATTAAATAATTCTCTCTAGCATATGATATAATTACCCTATGAACGCAAACCAAATTCGCCAAAAATTCTTAGATTTTCAAGTTAAGCATGGTCACACCGTCATTCAGCCTGCCCCTCTAGTTCTCACTGATGACCCTACCACGCTATTTACTGGCGCTGGCATGCAACCACTTTTGCCTTATCTATTAGGAAAAAAGCACGACCAAGGCACCCGTCTTACCGACTCTCAGCCTTGTCTCAGGCTTCAGGACATCGAAGATGTTGGCGACCCTCGTCATACCACTGTTTTTGAAATGCTTGGCAACTGGTCACTTGGCGATTATTTCAAAGAGGAACAAATTCGTAACTTTTTTACTTTTCTCACTCAGGAAATTCATCTCGACCCTCACAAAATTTACGTTACTTGTTTTATCGGCAACGACGAGTACGGCATCCCTAAAGACACCGAGTCTGCACGTATTTGGCAGCAAGTTTTCAAAGAGGCTGGCATCGACGCCAAAATCGCTGAAATCGGCACCGCCAAAAATGGCGATAAACGTGGTATCAAGCCAGGCGAACGCATTTTCTTCTACGACGACCAAGAAAACTGGTGGAGCCGCGGCGGCGGCATCGCCGACACTCCCATTGGCGACCCTTGCGGTCCCGACTCCGAAGTTTTTTACGATTTCGGCGAGGACAAACAAGATGTTACTAAATACGGTCACTCTCACCCCGCATCGGACGGCGCGCGCTTCATGGAAATCGGCAACCAAGTTTTTATGGAATATCGCCGCAACGCCGACGGCACTTTCTCCGAACTCGCTCATAAGAACGTCGACTTTGGCGGTGGCTTAGAACGCATCGCTGCCGCCGCCATTGATAGTTATGATGTTTTTCAAATTTCTTCCATCCGCCCGATTATTGATAAACTCGAGCAGATTTCTGGCAAATCTTATGATAACAATACCGACGAAATGCGCGTCATCGCCGACCATCTGCGCGGGGCATACTTGCTCGCCGCGCAGGGGCTCACACCTTCTAACAAACAGCAAGGCTACGCGATGCGCCGTCTGATTCGCCGTGCTATTTTGCGCGCACTCGACCTCGGTATCTCGCAAGATTTTCTTGCCGAAACTCTGCCGATTATCGCTAAGGAGTACGAGACTTTACCCGCCAGCATCCTCACTCACCGCGCCGACGCTCTCAATGTTCTCGAAAAAGAAGAAGCCGCCTTCCGCCGCACTTTGAACCGTGGGTTAAAAGAGTTTGACAGAAGGTTGAAGAATGCCGAAAGCTCGAACCGTTCTTCTGAGGTGCATTCGCAGTCACGACGAGAAGCAGCGAGTGACCCCGCGACGGCGGGCGTCGCGAGCGTACCGAAGAAGAATGTTCGAGCTTTCGGCACTATTCTCACTGGTTATGATATCTTCAAACTTCAAGACACCTACGGCTTCCCGATGGAGCTTTCCGTCGAAGAAGCCTACCGCCGTGGCATCGAACTATCCCAGAACTGGCGCGCCGAGTTTGACGAAGCTCTGCAAGAGCAACGCACCCGCAGTCAAACTGCATCAAAAGGCATGTTTAAAGGCGGCCTCGAAAACCACGACGCGGAGACTATCAAATACCATACCGCCGCTCACCTTCTGCTTGCCGCTCTTCAACAACTTATTGACCCCAAAATCTGCCAAAAAGGTTCTAATATCACTGCCGAGCGCCTCCGTTTTGATTTTAATCTTGACCACAAACTCACCCCCGAAGAAAAGCAAGCCATCGAAACTAAAATCAACGAGTGGATTAGCCAAGATTTACCAGTAGTAAAAGCCGAATATGATAAAGACTATGCCAAAAATACCTTAAAAGCCCATGGCGAATTCTGGGACAAATACCCCGATAAGCTCACTGTATATGCTATCGGCGACGAGCAAAACCCCATCAGCCGCGAAGTCTGCGGCGGCCCCCACGTCACCCGCACCGGCGAACTCGGCCATTTCCGTATTAAGAAAGAAGAGTCCAGTTCTGCCGGCGTCCGCCGCATCAAAGCTATTCTTGAATAACAAAATTGGTGCCCGAGGCAGGACTTGAACCTGTACGTCCGTAAGGACACTAGCACCTGAAGCTAGCGCGTCTACCAATTCCGCCACTCGGGCAACCTCTTATATTATACCATATTTACTCCGCTTATGTTATAATTAGGCTATGAAAAAACTCATCGTCTTAGCCCTTGGCGGCAACGCCTTACAAAAAAACGGCGAAGTCACCGCCGAAGAACAAAAAGCCGTCGCTAACAAAGTCGGCGCCACTATCGCCAAACTTGCCGAAAAATACGACATCATTATCACTCACGGCAACGGCCCACAAATTGGCAATATTATGCTCCACGAAGAAAATGGCCAGTCCAAACAGGCCCCGGCGATGCCGCTTGAAACTGCGGTTGCTATGAGTCAAGGACAAATTGGCTACTGGCTCACGCAAGCCATCGACAACGCTTTTATCAAACAGGGAATTAACAAAAAAACCGCCACCATCGTCACCCAGATAGTAGTCGACAAGAACGACCCCGCTTTTAATAACCCTACTAAGCCTATCGGCCAATTTTACGATGCCAAGACCGCTAAACGTCTTGCTAGGCTCAAAGGCTGGACAGTCAAAGAAGATGCTGGTCGTGGTTGGCGCCGTGTGGTGCCTTCGCCACTCCCGCAAGATATTATCGAGACCGATCAGATTACCAATCTTGTCAAATCTGGTATTATCGTTATCGCTGCTGGCGGCGGCGGCGTGCCGGTTTATCGCACCAAGATTACTAAAAAACTCAAAGGCATCGACGCCGTGATTGATAAAGATTTTGCTTCCGAAAAACTCGCCGAACTCGCCCACGCCGATATTTTTGTTTCACTCACCGCTGTTCCCAACGCCTACATTAACTTCAATCAGCCTAACCAAACCGCGCTCGGCCTTATGAATCCCAAGACTGCTCAGGAATATATCAACCAGGGTTATTTTGCTGCCGGCTCCATGCTCCCCAAGATGCAGGGCGCTGTCAATTTTGCTAAATCTGGCAAGGGCAAGATCGGCATCATTACTAACTTCGCCAAGCTCGAAAAGGCCCTCGAAGGCCAAACCGGCACGATTATTAAGAATTTTTAAACCAAACCAAACTACTTATGCTATAATTAGACTATGGGTAAATTTAATTACGAAGGACCAATTGTACTTGTAATTATGGATGGCGTGGGACTAAGCTCTAGCCAAGTTGGCAACGCTGTCTATTATGCTCGCACTTCGTTTTTAGATTATGTAGTCACTAAGTATCCTAGTGTCGCTTTACAAGCTTCTGGGCCGGCAGTTGGTGTCGCGCCAGGGCAGATGGGCAACTCCGAAATTGGCCATAACGTTATCGGCAGCGGCCAAATTTTCAAACAAGCCGGCGCCCGCATCCAAGCCGCCATCGACGACGGCACCATGTGGCAGTCTGGCGTTTGGTATAATGTTGTCGACCGCTTTACTAAAAATCCCAACTCTACCCTACATTTTGCCGGTATTTTGTCTGACGGCGGCGTCCACAGCGATATTCGCCAACTCGAAGCGATGATTAGAAAGGCTTACGAAGCTGGCGCTCGTAAAATTCGCGTTCACGCGTTGTTTGACGGTCGCGATGTCGCGCCCCAGTCCGAGCCTCGATATATTGACGCCCTCGAGAACTTCTTTACACAATTTGAGGGCGCCGATTTCAAAATCGCTTCTGGCGCTGGCCGTATGTTTGCTGTCGCCGACCGCTATGGCAGCAACTGGAACATGGTTAAAATCGGTTGGGACATGATGGTTCACGGCAAGGCCACTTATCATTTTTCCTCTGCCAACGAAGCCATCGATTATTTCCGCCGCAAGAATCCTAACCTTCAAGACCAAAACATCCCCGCCTTCGTCATTGACGACGCCGAGCATCACCCCGTGGGCACTATTCAAGATGGCGACACCATGATTTACTTTGACTTTCGTGCCGACCGCGCTATTGAAATTACCCGCGCTTTTGTTGAAGATGATTTTACCGCCTTTGATCGCGGTCCCCGCCCTGATGTTTTCTTTGTCGGTATGACCGAGTATGACACTGACCAGCATTTGCCTAAAAACCAGCTCGTTCCACCCCTCCATATCAAGAATACCCTCAGCGACCTTCTCGGTGGCAAAAACATCCCCAGCCTCGCGGTTTCTGAAACTGTCAAATTTGGTCATATCACCTATTATTTCAATGGTAACAGCTACATGCGCCACTCGCGTGAGGAGTTTATCGAAGTGCCTTCTGACAAATACCCCTTTGACTACCGCCCCTGGATGAAGTCCGCCGAAATTACCGACGCCGTGCTCGAACGACTCAAAACTCACAAATTCATCCGCATCAATTACCCGGGTGGTGATATGATTGGCCACACTGCTAAAATGCAACCTACCATCGTCGCGCTCGAAGCTATTGATATTCAACTACAACGTCTCGCCGCCGCTGTTGATGCTATGAAAGGCATGATGATTATCACTGCCGACCACGGTAACGCCGAGCAACTGATTTCCCCTGATGGCCGCCCGCAGACTTCGCACTCTACTAACCCCGTCCCCTGTATCTTTTATGACAACACCGAGAACCGCGCCAAATATCAACTAGCCGATATTACTAACCCCGGTCTGGCTAACATCGCCGCCACCATCGCTACTTTATTAGATGAAACTCCACTCGCCATCTGGCAAAAATCATTGATTATTTAGATAAATTTCCAAATTTTCTACTTGAAAAATATTCACGCCGTGATATAATCAACCTATGATTACGAAAGCTATTATTCCGGTGGCCGGTTGGGGCACCAGGAGATTACCCATTACCAAAATTATTGAAAAATCCATGCTCCCAGTCGGGAACCGCCCACTGGTGGACTACTCAGTCCAAGAGCTAATTGAGGCCGGCGTCACCGATATTTACATGGTGATATCAAACGTCGAGCCTTGCCAAGTCCAAGAATTTTACAGCGAGAACTTAGCGCTTAATCAATATCTCGTTGACCGCGGCAAGACCGACCGTCTTGAACTCGCCCACACTCTCCCCGACAATGTCACCATCCACTACACTACCCAAGACCCGGCTGGCAAATACGGCACCGCCGTTCCTATCGCTATGGTGGTCGAGGAGTACAACCTCGACGAGCCCGTCCTCGTCTTTATGGGCGA
The DNA here is from genome assembly GCA_964394555.1 of uncultured Candidatus Saccharibacteria bacterium. Lineage (GTDB taxonomy): Bacteria > Patescibacteriota > Saccharimonadia > Saccharimonadales > Saccharimonadaceae > Nanosyncoccus. The sequence goes on from CAYMXW010000004.1 coordinate 29,656, forward strand.
CGATTTCATCTGGAACCCCGACGGCGAACCAGCAGTCAAAACTCTCACCAAAGCCGTCAAATCTCCCGACGATTCAGCTATCCTTGGCGTCAAGGTTGACCCTAGCGAAGTTTCCAAATACGGCGTCCTTGCTATAGAAGATGACAAATTAACTGATGTCGTCGAAAAACCCTCTACCGCCGACGCCCCCTCCGACATTATTAGCGTCGCCAAGTATGTTTTGTCGCCCAAATTACAACAGGAAATCATTAAGTACGTCCACGAAAACGATTTTGGCCCTCAAGACCAAGAATATATGATTACTGACCCTATCAACACTTATATCAGAAATGGCGGCATTATGCGTGTCGCTGTCACCGATGGCGAGGAACTCGATGGTGGTTCGGTCGAGGGCTGGCTTCATGCCAACAACGTCGTCTGCGGCGCTAAAAAATAAGGAATAACCACTATGGCAAAACCCAAGAAACCTACCTACAAACAAGAAATCGGTGCGGTCATTGAGCGTATGCGCCTCGAAAAGGGCTGGACCCAAAGCGACCTCGCCGAGGCGGTCGGCTCATCTCAGTCCGCCATCCACCGCATCGAAAAGGGCAACCAAAACATCTCTCTTGAAATGATTAGCAAACTTTCCAAGGAACTTGGTGGCCAGATTCTCTCGGTCAACGACTCGATTTCTCAGGGTTATCGCATTCGCGGTGGCAAGGAACTCCATGGTGATATTCACATCAACACCAGTAAAAATGCCGCCGTTGGTCTGCTCTGTGCCGCCCTTCTAAATGATGGCAAGACGGTACTGCGTCGCATCGCCCGTATCGAAGAGGTATTTCGTATTATTGAAGTTTTAGAATCTATCGGCGTCAAATGTCGCTGGATTAACCGTCGCAAAGACCTCGAAATTATATCACCCCGTGAATTAAAACTCGAAGACATGGACTTAGAAGCCGCCCGCAAAACTCGCTCTATCATCATGTTTCTCGGGCCTTTGCTTCATAAATTTGACAAATTCACCCTGCCCTATGCCGGTGGCTGTTCGCTTGGTACCCGTACCGTTGAACCACATTTAAAGGCCCTTAGTGCTTTTGGCCTTAAAGTCGATGCTACCTCTAATAGTGGTTTTTACGAGGCTTCGGTCGACGCCAAACTCCTTCATAGTTCTAGCGATAAACGCATCGTGCTGATCGAGCGTGGCGACACCGTCACTGAAAATACCCTGATGGCCGCCGCCCTTTTCCCGGGCGAAACTACCATCATTGGCGCTTCGCCCAACTACATGGTTCAAGATGTCTGTTTCTTCTTACAGAAACTTGGTGTCAAAATTGACGGTATCGGCACCACTACACTCACAGTGCGTGGCCGCGAAGTGATCGACGAAGATGTCGAATATTCACCCTCCGAAGACCCTATCGAAACCATGTCGTTTATCGCCGCTGGCCTTGTCACTAATTCCGAAATTACCATTAAGCGCGCCCCGATTGAATTTCTTGAAATTGAACTCGAAGTTTTGAAAGATATGGGCGCTCACATCATCCGCACTCCCGAATATTTTTCCAACAATGGCCGCACTCGGCTAGTTGATTTGAAAATCAAAAAAGCCCATCTCCACGCTCCCGCCGACAAAATTCACCCGATGCCGTTTCCAGGGCTCAACATCGACAACTTACCGTTTTTCTCGGTCATCGCCGCAGTTGCCGATGGTGACACGCTGATTCACGACTGGGTGTTTGAAAACCGCGCTATCTATATCACCGAGCTATCTCGCCTCAATGCCAAAGTAGAACTTCTCGATGCTCACCGCGTCTATGTTGAGGGTCCTACCAACTGGCGTCCGGCCGAGATGGTATCACCACCGGCGCTCCGCCCTGCGGTGGTCGTCCTACTCGCTATGCTCGCCGCTCCCGGCACCTCTATTTTACGCAACACTTACTCCATTAGCCGCGGCTACCAAAATTTCGCCGCCCGTCTTAACCACCTCGGGGCTGATATTTCACCGCTTTCGGGTATTTAGATGGATAAGATTTTCGATTCGTTAAACCCAGAGCAGAGGTCAGCAGTCGAAACGCTGTCCGGCCCTCTGTTAATTTTGGCTGGTGCCGGTTCTGGTAAAACCAAGACTTTGACGCATCGTATCGCCAATCTCATCGCTCACGGCACCACCCCGCACCAAATTCTCGCGGTCACTTTTACCAACAAAGCCGCCGGCGAGATGCGCGAGCGCCTTTGGCACCTCTGTCAAGATCTTTTTCCTATCACCCCTACCGACACCGACTCTGATAATTTCGTCAACCCCGAGCCACCCCGCAGTTTTATGCCCTATATGGGTACGTTTCACAGTTTTTGCGTCAAATTTCTCCGCATCGAGTGCGAAGCCGCTAATTTAGACCGTAACTTCGTCATTTATGACACCGATGATCAGCTCACCCTCATCAAGCGCATCGCCAAAAACCTCGATATTGACAAAAAATCTTTCAAACCCAAACTCGTCCAAAACGTCATTAGCAAGTGTAAGACTAACGGTCAATCGCCCGCTGATTATGCCAAATCGGTCAAACACCGCACCAATTTTCTCGACACCGCCCGTATTTATCAGGAATACGAACACGAAAAAACCCTCGCTAGCGCTCTCGATTTTGATGATTTATTACTTAAAACCGTTCAAGTTTTATATCACCACGCGAATATTCGCACCAAATGGCAACAGAAATTTCAGCATATTTTAATCGACGAATATCAAGACACGAATGCTTTACAGTACCGTCTGATTAAGGTCCTAGTCAACGACCAGCGCAATATTTGCGTAGTTGGTGACGACTGGCAATCGATTTACTCTTGGCGTGGCGCCGATTTCACCAATATTTTGAATTTTGAAAAAGATTTCCCCGGTGCCAAAGTTATCAAACTCGAACAAAATTACCGCAACACTAAGAATATTCTCGACGCTTCGCAAAAAATCATCAAGCACAACACCCAGCGTACCGACAAAGCGCTCTTTACCGAGGCCGACACCGGTAGCCCAGTCCAAGTTCACGCTCTACCAGATGAGGCTAGCGAAGCCGAATTTGTCGCTAACACTATCCTCGCTATGAGCTCTCACCATCAGTTCTCTGATTTTGCCATTCTTTATCGCACCAACGCCCAGTCTTACGCTTTTGAAAAAGTTTTTCTCATCAAGCAAATTCCCTATAAAATCATCGGCGGGGTGCGTTTTTACGACCGTAAAGAGGTTAAAGATGTGCTGGCGATTTTAAAACTCATTGTCAACCCTAACGACCGTGTCAGTCTAGAACGGGTGGTCAAAAATGTGCTCTCCGGTATTGGCGCCACTAGCCTCGAAAAAATTCTCCAATTTCTCCACGACAACCCTGAATCTAGCCTCGATGATCTTGAACTTTTGTCATTGCTCGTTCCCAAGGCTCGTGCCGCACTTACTAGGTTAGTCAATTTTCTAAACAAGCACAATCTCGACGACCATCCCAGTCAGTTAATTGAAGAAATCATCAGTTATTTTGATTTTGAGCGTTTGCTTGATGATGGCACCGATGAAAATCACGACCGCATCCACAATCTCGCAGTATTGACCGACAACGCCTCGGTTTACGAGCGCCTCGAAGATTTTCTCGCCGACGCTTCGCTGATGTCGAGCGCCGATGAGGCTACCGGTCCCGATACCGTCACCCTGATGACTCTCCATGCCGCCAAAGGTCTAGAGTTTCCAGTCGTTTTTATCGTCGGTCTCGAAGAAGGACTTTTCCCCAGTCAGCGTGCCGAAGAAGAAGGCAATATCGAAGAAGAGCGTCGCCTCGCCTACGTTGGCATGACGCGCGCCATTAAAGATCTCTTTTTGACCTTCGCGAGTTCGCGTTTCTCCTTCGGTGGCCGCCAATATAATCTCCCCTCGCGTTTTCTCAATGAATTAGGGCTAGACAATGATTCCGAGCGTCTTGACGACCCCTTTCCGCCCGATCTGCCGGTCTTCGAGTAACCCCTGTTAATGCTCAAGCTATTGATTTTTTAAACATAATCTGCTATAATTAAAAAGATATGAAGCTACCTAAAAATCATATCACCTCTGTTTTTATGGGCCTCGCCCTAGTGGTCGCGAGCGTGTTTTTGTTTTCTTTCAGCACCACCACCCCTGATACTTTTGCTGAAAACGATATCGAAGCCAACGCCATTTATTCCGACGACCACCATGTGATGATTTTTGATAATTCCGAGAAGTTATCAGTTAAGACTGATGCTGGTACCGTTGCCGAAGTTTTGGAACGCGCCGGTGTGGTGATTTCGAGCGCCGACATCGTCGAGCCTAACCTTGATACCACTATTAATTCTGATAATTTTTATATCAACATCTACCGTGCTCACCCCGCCATCGTCACCGTTGGCGCCACTAGCAAATATGTCATGACCGCCTCTTATGATCCCACTACCGTCGCCAAAGACGCCAGTATTGATATTTACGATGGCGACACTATCGATACGGTTAACTCCGATAATTTCCTCGAAGCTGGCTCTACTGTCACTTATAAGGTTAATCGCAACGGTGGTCGCACCATCACCGTAGAAGAAGCGATTCCGTTTGACGAAGAACTGGCTTCTGACCCCGAGATGAACGCCGGCGAATCCAAAGTCACCCAAGTCGGTGAAGACGGCGTCAAAGTTTCCCAGTACAAAATCAACTTTATCGACGGCGTCGAAGTTTCACGCGAACTAGTGTCCGAGACCGTCACCAAGGAGCCGGTCAAACGCATCACTACTCAGGGTACCAAGACCGCTACTAGCGCTCCTGCTACTACTAACACCGCTGTTGCCCCCGGCCAAGAAGAATGTGCTAACTGGGCACGCCAAGCCGGCGTCTCCGAGTCCGACCTCAGCGCCGCTCTGTTCTTGATTTATCACGAATCTGGCTGTCGTGTTGATGCTGCTAACCCTTCGGGCGCCTACGGTATTCCTCAGGCTCTTCCGGGCAATAAGATGGCCTCTGCCGGCGCCGACTGGCAGACTAACCCCGTCACCCAAATTCGCTGGATGGCCGGCTATGTGAGTCGCTACGGTGGCTGGCAAGGCGCTTACAGTTTCTGGCTCTCACACCATTGGTATTAAAATGAAAAACAACAAATCTCTCGGTCAACACTGGTTAAAAAACCGCGTGATTTTGGACTATATCGCGGACTTAGCCAGAACAACAGAAACCTCTTTTGTTCTTGAGATAGGACCGGGATTGGGTACTCTAACATCTTCGCTTTTGAAGCGTTTCGATAAAGTCATCGCCGTTGAATACGACGAGCGCCTTGCCAAAAATCTTCCGAAGTCTTTTCCCGGCACCAATCTCGAGGTTATCAACGCTGATTTCCTCGATTTTGACCTCGATAATATCAAAGAGCCCTATGTCGCTGTCGGCAACATCCCTTATTACATCACCTCCCCGATTATCACTAAACTTCTCACCGCTCAGAACACCCCTGTTAAGATAGTACTACTCATCCAAAAAGAGGTTGCTGAGCGCGTCGCCGCCCCAGTAGGGAAATACACTTACCTTTCTCTGTTTGTTCAAAATTTCGCCTCTGTTAAACTCGGCGATGTTATTCCGCGCGCCGAATTTACTCCGCCACCTCAGGTCGATAGCCAAGTTATCGTTCTCACTCCTCACACCCCTGTTGTCGATACTAAAACCCTCGATTTCGCCAAAATCGGCTTCTCTCAGCCCCGCAAGAAACTTTCCGCTGTTCTAGCCGCTTCCTATCATTTAAGCAAACCTGAGGCCCGTGAGACCCTAATTAGAGCAAATCTCTCTCCCGACGCCCGTCCTGCCGACCTTTCGCACCGCGATTGGCAAAATCTCCAAAAAACTTTATCAAAAACCCTTGCCAAATAAAACTTGAGCGTGTTATAATAGAAGGGCAATAAATCAACGGTTTCATAAACTGAGCACATTTTATTATACAGTGATACACGTTCCAAACTAAAAACGGCACCGTAAGGGCTACGGTTTGGATCGTGTTTCGGTTTAAATCGTTGATTTATTGCACCCCTCGCGGTGCCGTTTTTGTATAAGACCTTCGATTATATTTATATTAAAAGCGGCACTACGAGGGGGAAGATAAGGGGGCGGGGGAAGCAGTAAATTAAGGTCATATAAGAGAGGTAAAAGATGACACTAACCAATATAAAAAATCAATTAAGAAAGCCTAAATCTAGTCGGCTAACATTAGGTAGTTTTAATCTAAATATTCTAAATACAAGTAGCCTAGCCGCCCTAAGTATTCTCTTAGCATTAACTAGTATCTTCACTCTTAATAGTATTATTCGTATAGATAAAGTAGATGATACTAATGCCGCTACCAACAACGCCGCCTTTGCCGTTCAGCTCGGTGAAGTCCTCACCCTCTCTGCTC
>CAYMXW010000005.1:0-34179 GCA_964394555.1 uncultured Candidatus Saccharibacteria bacterium
TCTTCTCCATCAAGGGTCGTGGTACTGTTGCCACCGGTCGTATCGAGCAAGGTGTTGTCAAGATCAACGACGAAGTTGAAATCGTCGGTCTCAAAGACACTCAAAAATCTGTCGTTACCGGTATCGAAGCCTTCCACAAGACTCTCGACCAAGGTCAAGCAGGCGACAATGCTGGTTTATTGCTTCGTGGTATTGAACGCGACCAAATCGAGCGTGGTCAGGTGATTGCTAAGCCAGGTTCCATCACCCCACACACTGAATTTGAAGCTGAAGTTTACATCTTGAAGAAAGAAGAAGGCGGCCGCCACACTCCATTCTCCAAGGGTTACAAGCCTCAGTTCTACTTCCGTACCACCGATGTTACCGGTGAGGTAGAATTACCTGCCGACAAGGAAATCGTCATGCCAGGCGACACTGTTACCTTTAAGGCGAAACTCCTTGCCCCAATCGCCATGAACAACAACGACCGCTTCGCCATCCGCGAAGGCGGCAAGACCGTCGGTTCCGGCGTCATCACCAAGATTATCAAATAGTGTAGGTAACATTTAAAATCTGATTACTTTCACTCGGGGCCGTTCGGAGGCTACGGCCGAGAAGGAGCGCGCCACGCCCGTAACGACGGGCCGTGGCGACGCGTCCCCGAGGGAAACGTAATCAGATTTTTTGCGTCGCGAGCGTACCGAAAAAAGACGTTCAAACTCTTTTTGTTAGAGATTTTTTTGTTGTATTTTTTACAAAATAGTGTATAATATAGGTACATATCAACATTAATCATCTATCTTTGATAACTTATCGACATAGCGTCTAGACTATATCTAAGATTACAAAGAGGAAAGGCCAAATATGGCAGAAGCCAAAGAAACTAAAACTAAAAAACCAGCCGCCAAAAAACCCGCTCCTAAGAAGCCGGCAACCAAAAACGAAAGCGGTCTTAAAATTCGCATTCGTCTTAAAGCTTATGACCACCGTGTGATCGACCAAAGCGCCAAGCAAATCGTCGATACCGCGATTCGTACCGGTGCTACCGTTAGTGGTCCAGTACCTTTGCCGACCAAGCGCAGTACTTTTACTGTTGTCAAATCCCCTCATGTTTATAAAACTGGTGGCGAAGCTTTCGAAATGAAAGTTCACAAACGCCTGATTGACATCAGCAACGCCTCGCCTAAGACCATTGACTCGCTTCAAAACCTGTCGCTCCCCGCGGGTGTAGACCCAGAAATCAAAATGTAATATAATAAGCTTATGACTTTCTTTGCTCGCTTTAAGAAACGTTTTTACTTCGTAGCGGCCAAATACTTCCGGTTCTTCGCCGGCCGCTCCTTTAAGCGTTGGCATCCCAGAGTAATTGCGATTACCGGCTCGGTCGGCAAGACTACCATGCTTCACTTGGTCGAGGCTGAGCTAGGTGACAAAGCACACTATTCGCACGACGCCAATTCGGCTTTTGGTATTGCTTTTGATGTTCTCGGGCTCAAAGGTATCAGAGGTAGCAAGCTTCGTTGGTTCTATCTGTTTCCGGCAGCGATTATCAAGTCGTTTTATTACACCCGTCACGAGAAGTTTTATGTAGTCGAAATTGATGGCGAACGTCCGCGCGAGACCGAATTTCTCGCTAGTTGGCTGAAGCCCGAAGTCACTCTTTGGATTTCTTTTGGTTTGTCGCATGCTGTCCAGTTTGAAAACGAGGTTAAAGCCGGCAAGTTTCCTGACCTCGAGACGGCGATTTCGCACGAATTTGCTACTCTGCCCAAGAACACCACCAAGCAAGTCTTTATCGACGGTGATATTCCACAGATGGTCAAGGCTACCACTGGTATCAACGCCAAAGTCACTAAGGTTAAACAGTCTGAGCTCAAGCGCTACTCAGTCTATCCTACTCGCACTGATTTTGTCTTTGAGGGCACTACTTTTCATTTCGCCCAGCCTCAGCCGCGCGACCTCACTATTCAACTCTTAATGCTCGAAAAATTGGTCAAATATCTCAAACTTTCTCTCAAAACTGATTTTTCCAACACTAAGTTTCCGCCAGGCCGTAGTTCTTATCTCGAAGGCAAAAACGGTCTTAAAATCATCGACAGTAGTTACAACGCCCATTTGATTAGCGTCGAGTCGATTCTTGATATGACTAAGCACTTAAAAGCCGGTCACAAATGGCTGATTATCGGCGATATTGTTGATCAAGGCTCTATCGAGGGCGAGGAACACACTAAACTTGCCGATATGATTGCCAATGTTAAGCCTGAGAAAATTATTCTCGTCGGTCGCCGTACCAAGCAATACACCGCTCCTCGGCTTAAAGAACTTGGCTTTACCGTTCAGACCACTCTCGATCCGAAAAAAGCCCTCCACTATATTGAGAAAAACACTGTCGGTGATGAAACTCTGATTTTCAAAGGTAGCCAATATTTAGAGTGGATTATTGAAAAATTACTTAAAAACCCCGAAGATGCCAGCAAGCTCTGTCGTCGCGAGCCGGCTGCCGTCAAGCGTCGCCATAAACGAGGGCTCGACTAATGGTACTTTATATTATTCACGGTTGGACTTACACTACCAAGCCTTGGACTAAAACCATTGCTCTTCTTAAAGAGCAAGACATCAATGTCAAGATGCTAAACGTTCCCGGCCTCACCGCACCATCTAAAAAAGTTTGGACTATCGACGAATACGTCAAATGGGCCGATCAAAACATCCCTGATGGCGCAATTGCGCTGGGTCATAGCAACGGCGGTCGGATTCTTTTAAATCTTTGTGCTAGGAATCCGAAAAAATTCAAACACCTAATTTTGCTCGATGCTGCCGGCGTCTATGAAGAATCTACCAAACGTAATTTGATGCGCCGCCTCAGTAAAGTTTTTGCTCCGCTTAAAAAAGTACCATATCTACGAAAAGTCGTACATAAACTTACTGGCGCTAGCGACTATTCCAAGGCACCTGCTAATATGAAACAGACTTTGGCTAACATGATTGACTCTGACAAGCAACTCGACCTCAGTAAGGTTACTACTCCTACTAGCATTCTCTGGGGCAGCGCCGACACCGTCACGCCGCCGCGCCAAGCCGCCGTGATGCGCCGCGCCATCCCTCATAGCACCCTCAAACTTTATAAAGGTTGGACTCACGCCCCCTATCTCTCGCATCCGAGCGAACTCGCTAACGCCATCATTAAAACCTTAAAAGAGGTCAAAAAATAATGTTTTTCCTCGGTCAAGCCGCCAACTATCGTCCAGTTGATATTTTAAAACATACCTTTGCTGTTGGCGGAGCCACCGACTCCAAAGATTTAAGACGTTATCTCGCCGTCCGCTATCAATCTACTGCTGATAAAGTCGCTCTGTTTCACAACGGTCGTTCGGCGTTGGCGTGCGCGCTCAAACTCCTCGCCCCCGCTCATTCCGAGGTGTTAATTAACGGTTTTACCTGTTATGCGGTAGTCGAAGCGGTTCGTTCTGCTCGCCTTACCCCAGTTTTTGCTGATATCGACAAAGAAACTCTGCATTTTGACGCTGACGAATTAGAACAAAAAATCAAACAGCACCCACACCTCAAAGCAATTATTATTCAAAATTCGCTTGGTATCCCCGTTGACATTAAAAAAATTGAAAAAGTCGCTAAGGCTCATGATTTACTGATTATTGAAGATTTAGCCCATTGTACCGGCACTAAATACCCCGACGGTCGCGAAGTCGGCACCGTTGGTGATGCTACCGCGCTGTCGTTTGGCAAGGGTAAATCTATCGATACTATCTCGGGTGGCGCGCTGATTATGCGTGATACTCCCGTCACGCAACCGCAACTTCGCCCACCCTTGCCGGATTCTTTACGCGACCGCTGGTACCCCATACTGGGGCTGCTAATGCGCGGGGCTCGCTATCTTCATGCTCACAAACTCGTCACGGGCGGATTTCTCAAGCTTGGCCTAATTGAACGCTCAGCCGACGCCGTGCTCGATCCCAAAGTCCGGCTCACGCATTGGCAGGCTCGCCTCGCCCTCTCTCAGCTCAAAGCTCGCCCCGCTCGTCGTCGTTCGCCTCTACGCGAACATTATCTAGTAGACAATCGCGATAAAGTTCTCGATGAACTGACTAAAAAAGGCTACATTTTTCAAGAAATCTGGTACGAAACCCCAGTTTCGCCCGCCCGTTATTATAAAAAAGTTCATTTTGACGAGGCCGAATGCCCCAACGCCGTTAAAATTGCCGAACATATCGTCAATTTACCTGATTATTACCCCAAAGAACAATTACAGCCCGCCGTGAAAATTATCAAGGAGCACCCCTATGAAGATTAGTAGTGCCGAGAAGACCAAATGGCAAAAAATTATCAAAAACCACCCCGAAGCCAATTTTCTTCAAACTCCAACTTGGGCTAAGGCGAACCAGCTGATGGGCTTTTCACCCCTCGTTGAGATTTCCGACGACGGTCTTTTCGTTGCCTTTGATAAACACGCCAAGCGCGGTCATTATCTCGAAGTGCCGGGCGGCCCTATCTTAGATTGGGACGACCAAGATGTGATTCAGCAAATTTTCACCAAATTGAAAAAAGTTGCTACTGATAACAATTGCGCTTTTGTCCGTATTCGTCCTCAACTTGAAGATTCCAAAGAACACCGCGCTAAGCTCGCCAAACTTGGTCTCAAAATCGCCCCCATGCACCTTGCCGCCGAGCATACGGTCATGATTGATCTCAGTCCGTCCGAAGACGAACTATTGGCCAATATGCGTCGTCAAACCCGCTATGAAGTTCGCCGTGCTGGCAAGCTCGAAATCAAAGTCGAAAAATCTAACGACCAAGCAATTTTCAAAGAATTCCATAAGGTTCAGGCTGAAACTGCCGCTCGCCAGCATTTTATTCCGCCGACTCTCGAAGTTCTGATGGCTGAGCGTGAAGCTTTCGGGGACGACGCTATGATTTACAAGGCCACTACCAAAGAAGGCGAGCCCATCGCCTACGGCCTTATCTTGACCGGCAACGGTGAAGGCGATTATTACGAAGCTGCCAGCACCGATTTAAACCGCAAACTTCCCGGCGCCTATGCGCTCCAATGGCAAGTGATTAAAGACTTGAAAAAACAGGGCATCAAGCGTTATAATCTTTGGGGTATCGCCCCTAAAGACCAGCCCAACCATCGCTATGCCGGTGTCACTACTTTTAAAACTGGTTTTGGCGGCAAAGTTACCGAATTTGTCCCCGCTCACGACCTCATCATCGACCCCATCCGCTACAAAGTTAATTTTGCTATCGAAACCGTCCGCAAAAAAAGGAGACATCTCTAATGAAAATCATCGATGCCACTTCTCGCACCAAATGGGATAAATTCGTCACTAGCCACCCCGAAGCTAATTTTCTCCAATCTTGGGATTTTTATGAATTTCACGCTTCGCGTGGCAACCCCATCGTTCGCCGTATTGCTCTTGATGACAAAGACCAAATCATCGCCGCCTATGCTGGTGTAGTTGAACTTGCCAAACGTGGTCACCACCTCGCTATCGCTGGCGGGCCGATTCTTGACTGGGGTGATTTTAAACTTGTTAAAGCAGTTTTTGCCGACATCAAAGAACAGGGAATCAAAAACCATTGCGCTTTTGTCCGCGTTCGTCCTCAACTTGAACTCTCGGCCAATTCTCTAAATCTCATGTCTAAACTCGGACTAAAAAAAGCCCCCATGTATCTCTCCGTTGAATACGCCGGCATTCTCGATCTTCATAAATCTGAGGAAGAAATTTTACAAGGCGCCTCTCAAGGTTTGCGCCGCAAAATTCGTAAAGCCCTCAAAAACGACATTATTATCGAAAAGTCCGAAGACCCGGCTACAGTTAAGACTTTTTATCAGATTCAACTCCAAACTGCCGCCCGGCAAAAGTTTTACGCTTTTTCCGAAGATTTTCTTACCAAGCAGTTCACTGCTTTTTCCAAGCATCACGAAGTCACCATGTACACCGCCAAACTTGGTAATAAAATACTCGCCCAGAACTTTATCATTTTTTATGGCAACGAGGCTAGTTATCACTATGGCGTCTCGAGCGACCTCGGCACCAAGTATTCCGCTGCCCCCTTGCTTCATCTCGAAGCAATGCGCGACGCTCGCGCCAAGCATATTGGCCGTTATAATTTTTGGGGGATTGTCGACCTCGACGACACTAAGCATCGTTTTTACGGTGTTTCCAGTTTCAAACGCAGCTTCGGCGTAACTGAACTCAAATACACTCCCGCTCACGACCTTGTCATCGACTCCAAGAAATATCTCATCACCAAAATCATCGAAACTATTCGCAAAAAAGTTCGCCACGTGTGATATAATTAAGGCAAAGGAGAAACATTATGCCTAAAATTCAACGTAAATATATCGATAGCCACTGGCTAGTCTTTGGCGTCGAGGGTGTGGTTGCGCTTATCTTCGGCTGGTTTGTACTCTTTTCAAATAGTCAAGACACCACCTTTCTCACTGCTACTATCAGCTGTATGCTCTTAATTCTTGGTCTAATTGAGCTTTTCAACGTCTTACACCGCGAACATTTTCGTCGCACTTGGGGCTTTTCGGCGGTCATTGCTGTCTTTGAACTAGTCACTGCTTTAGCCTTACTAGCTTCACTCAGCCAGAACCCCGCCGTCGCCATGACTATCCTCTCAGCCTACGCCTTAGTCCGCGGAGCTTTTGAAATCTTAATTGCCCTGCGCTCAGTCGATGATTCTACCGACAAATTCATCTGGCTCCTCTGTGGCATCTGCGGCATCATCTTCGCCTTTATCGTCTTCAACTCGGGACATTTTACCCCCGGCACCTTTGTTAAATTCTTCGGTTCATACTTGATGATTATTGGGCTTTCTGACCTTATCTACGGCGTTCATAACCGCGACCAAAAACAAGAAGACCGCCTCGCCCGTAGCGCCGATCGTAAGAAATCTACCCTCAAAATTTCCAAATCTCAAGGTAGGTTGACAAAAAAGAAATAATATGATATAATAAGGAGTTATATTAATGAACTATAAAATCCCCACCAAAGCTATCATCACCGACGCTGGTTTTGCTAGTCGTTTCTTACCGATTACTAAAACTATTCCTAAGGCTATGACCCCGATGGGCGCCAAACCAGTGATGCAACTCTGTGTTGAAGAGTGCACTGTTGCCGGCATTGAAGAAATTATCATCGTGGCTACTCCTGGTACTAAAAGTAAAGAAATCTACGACGATTATTTTCATAACCCTTCTGAGAACGTCCGCGTTCTCCTCGATAAACAGGGTAAATCCGAACGTTTCGAACCAGTTCGCGAAGTATTAGATTTTCCCAAGATTACCGTTATCGAGCAGGACAAGAGCTTGCCTTATGGCAACGGTTCACCTATCGTCAGTGCTCGTGAATTTATTGACGACGATGAGGCTTTTGTAGTTCTCTATAGTGATGACCTTATTATGGGGGCTAGTGATGTCAAGACTTTAATTGACGCTTTTAAAGAGCACCCTGACGCTAAGGGTGTCATTGCCGCCCAAGAGATGCCCCGCGAAGTCTGGCACAAATACGGCATGATTGCTATCAAAGATGTGAATAAGCACACCCTCAGCCACATCGTTGAGAAGCCTAAAGACCCCGATTTATCACCTAGTAATCTTACTTCCTATGGTCGCTACCTACTCACTCCCGAAGTTTTTGACTATCTTAACTCTAAAAACATCGGTCTCGATGACGAACTCTGGACAGTTGATGCCGTCACTAAACTTGCCGAAACCGGCGATGTATATGTCGTCAAGAGTGAAGGTCACTGGCTCACCACTGGTGACCCCAAAAATTACTTTCTCGCACTTCTACAATATAATCTGAAAAATTCAGATTATGCTGAAGAAATTAAACAAATTATCAAAGGAGGCAATATATGAACTTGAACACTGCTGAATGGATTATCGCCATTGTTTTAATCGCAACGTTGTTCCTATTCTTAATTTTAGCTATTATTTTACTTGCTAAACTTATCGGCCTGACTAAGGACGCCAAAAAAATCATCGCCACTGGTCAGCAAATTGCCGACAAAACCGACGATGTAGTTGGTAATGTTAAAGATATGACATCGATTGGCGGTATCGTCAAGACATTTGCTAACAGTTATATTAACAACAAAAACGCTGCCGCCACCGATGAGGCTCGCAAAGCCAGAACCAAAACTACTAAATCTAGCAAAGCCACAAAATAATGACTTTAAAGCCGAGTGATTTTGTCCACCTACATAATCACACCCACTATTCTCTGTTGGATGGCTTAACCAAAGTTCCCGAGTTAGTTGACTTCGTCAAAGAGCACGGTATGGAGGCAGTCGCGGTCACCGACCACGGCACCATGAGCGGCTTGATTGAACTTTATAAGACTTGTCAAGATAACGATATTAAACCTATCCTCGGCCTCGAGGCCTATGTCGCCGCCAGAAAGCGCACCGACAAAGACCCCCAAAAAGACAAACCGCGCTTTCATGTCACTTTGCTCGCTATGAATAACAAGGGTTTTGAAAACCTTTGTCGCCTCATCACCGATGCTGAAATTAACGGTAAATATTATAAGCCCCGCACCGACCACGAAATGCTTGAGAAATTTAACGAGGGTCTAATTTGCCTTTCTGGTTGCGCCGGTTCGGAAATTTCCGAAGCCATCGCCAACGGCGACGACAAGCGCGCCCGCGAACTCATCGACTGGTACGCTAAGACTTTCAAAGACCGTTTCTATCTCGAGATGCAAGACCACGGCCACCCTGACTCGCCTACTCATTGGGATAAGCAAAACAAAATCAACCAATGGTTTATGGATCATGCCAAGGAGTTAAATCTACCCCTTGTAGTTACTTGCGACGCTCACTATCTCAAACACGAAGACCAAGAAGCTCACGAAGTTTTACTCTGTGTTGGTACTGGCTCTAACATTTCCGATACCAATCGTATGACTCTCAAAGATTTCGAACTCCACGTCATCCCGCCCGAAGACATCATCAAACGCTGGGGCAAGACTTGCCCCGAAGCAGTTAAAAACACTAAAAAAATCGCTGACCGTTGTAATGTCAAACTTGATCTCGGGCGTATTTTAATTCCTAAATTTCCCGTGCCTAAGGGCGAAACCGAAAAATCTCACCTCGACACTCTCGTATTTCAAGGACTTGCCTATCGCTATGCTGGCAAAACTGCCGAAGAGGCTGAAAAATTATCGATTAAAGATTGTCGTAAACTCCTCGAAGCAGCTGATAAAGAGCGTGACGATTTACACAAAATCCTCCCTCGCATCGACTATGAACTTTCAGTCGTTGACAAGATGGGCTATAACGGCTACTTTCTTATTGTCCAAGATTTTATCAACTGGGGTAAATCTCAACGTATCGTCTTTGGTCCCGGACGTGGCTCGGCGGCCGGCTCGATTCTCGCCTACGCTCTCAAAATCACCGATCTTGACCCACTTAAATACGACCTCCTTTTTGAGCGCTTTTTAAACCCCGATCGTATCTCGATGCCCGATATCGACACCGATATTCAAGACACGCGTCGCGACGAAGTAATTGATTATTGTACTAATAAATATACCGAAAAAGATCAAGATGGGAATTTTCTCGAGCCTCGCGTTTCCAATATTGTCACTTTTGGTAAAATGATGGCCAAAAACGCCGTGCGCGATGTCGCGCGCGTGCTTGAAGTACCCTATGCCGAGGCCGATCGTCTCGCCAAGATGGTGCCAGACCCGACAATGGGCCATCATGTCCATCTCGCCGACGCTATCAAAGACGTCCCCGAGCTCAAGCAAGAATACGAAACCAACCCTACGAGCAAAGAAGTCCTCGATTTTGCTATTCGTTTAGAGGGCACCATTAGAAACCACGGTGTTCACGCTTGTGGTGTCATTATCGCCCCCGATGATTTAGTTAAATTCCTTCCGCTCGAAGTTTCGCAAAAAGGCCCGCTTGCCGCACAATTTCCCATGGGCACGGTCGAAGAAATCGGCCTTCTCAAAATGGACTTTCTCGGACTGTCTAACCTTTCAGTTATTAATAATGCTCTCCGTATGGTGCGCAAAGTCTATCACAACGACATCGATCTTTCTACTCTTCCGCTCGACGACAAGAAGACTTACGAACTTTTCCAACGCGCTGAAACTACCGGCGTGTTCCAGCTTGAATCTGCCGGCATGAAACGTTATCTTAAAGACCTTAAAGCCTCTAACTTTGAAGATATCATCGCCATGGTGGCACTTTATCGTCCCGGGCCGATGCAATTTATCGACAGTTTTATTCGCCGCAAGCATGGTCAGGAACCAATTACTTACCTCCATCCTGGACTCGAAAATTCACTCAAAAGTACCTATGGTATCTTGATTTACCAAGAGCAGTTCATGCAGATTTCCAAGGAATGGTGCGGTTTTACCGGCGGTCAGGCGGATACTTTGCGTAAAGCCGTAGGTAAAAAGAAGATTGACTTGATGAAAAAAGTCAAACCTGAATTTATCGAAGGTGCCATCAAAGTTGGTGGTGCTACCGAAGAAATCGCCGAAACTTTTTGGAGTCAACTACTCGAGTTTGCTAACTATTGTTTTAACAAGTCACATGCTGCGTGCTATGCGTTAATCGCTTATTGGACCGCCTATCTCAAAGCTCATTATCCCGACGCTTTTATGGCGGCTTTGATGACTGCCGACATGAACTCTACAGACCGTCTCGCCATCGAAATGTCTGAATGTCAACACATGGGGCTCAAAGTCCTCGGCCCTGACATCAATCAGTCTTACGGTGATTTTGCTATCGTTGGTGGTGAAAATACCATCCGTTTTGGCCTCTCTGGTGTCAAAGGTATGGGCAAATCTCTAATCGAAGATATCGTCATCCCCGAGCGCGACGAAAACGGCCCATTTCAGAGTCTCTGCGATTTTGCTAAGCGCGTTGATAGTACTAAGTTTAACAAAAAATCTTGGGAGGCCGCCATCAAGACCGGTGCTTTTGATAAATTTGCTACTCGCTCCGATACTCTCTTTAATCTTGAAGCCATCCAAGCCTACGGTGCCAAAATTCAAAAAGACGCCAAAAACGGCCAGACTGATTTATTTGGCGCCTTTGGCGACGCCGGTCAAATTCCCGAAGTCGAAATCAAACCCGCCCCCACTCAAGTTTCCGAAAAAGAACAGCTCTTGTGGGAGCGCGAACTGATGGGGCTTTATCTTTCCGCCCACCCACTGGATAAATATGACACCTATTTTAATGAGCAAACCCACAGTTTTGATTTAATTACTAAAGAAAACGACAACAAAACTATTATTATTGGCGGTATTATCTCTGCCGTTCGCAACATCCTCACTAAGTCTAATACCCACATGGCTTTTGTCAAACTCGAAAACAAAACTTCCGAAACCGAAGTCATCGTTTTCCCTGATTTATTTAGCAAAGTCGGTGGTAAAATTCAACAAGACACCGTGATTAAAGTACGCGGCCGTATCAACGCCACTGACCGTGATGGTCGCCCCGCTACCGAAATCAAAATTATCGCCGAAGATATCACTGTTATTACTGATGCAGAATTAGACAATTATCACCCCACCGGCCAAAAGCTCCCTCTACCTGAAGCTAGTAAAATTCGTACGCGTTCGACCGGCGTCAGTAAAGCCCGCAAGTTTTCTGAATCTGAGCTCAAGCCCAAGCCCAAGCCCCCCAGACCTCCTGCCAAACCAATCACCACCCGTCCGCGCCCCGAACGCCTCTATGTACTACTAGAAAATCCCGACGACACTGCAGCACTCAACGAAATTCGCCAAATTTGCCAAGCACATCCAGGCAGATATGAGATAGTCTTAGTATTAAAAGACGGCGAAACCAAACGTCCTTTAAGGCTACCATTTCGTATTGACCCCAGTAGCGCAATGGTGTCTGCTCTCAAAAATCTCTTAGGTGACGAAAAAGTTAAAATAAATTAAAAAAATGGTTGTGTTTTTCAAAAGTATGCTATAATAAGTATATGCGTAAAGGTCATAACAAACACCAAACAGCTATTAGCGCAAAATTTTTCACTTTCAGCTCACTAACTTTGGCTAGTTTTTTGGCGGTTATGGGCTTTAATTTTGCTCCAAACGCTAGCGCCACTGATTGTTCTAGTAGCGGTAGCGGCAGTGTTTCTTGTGACACCATTGTTACTTTGACTATTCCTAGTTCGATTTCTATTACCGGTTCGCCTAGCGTTAATTTTAATAGCGGTAATGATTTGACGCCAGGCATTTTCTACACTAGTAACGCTATGGTTTATGTTACTACTAATAGCGGTTACGGCTATACCTTATCTATGCAAATGTCCGAAAACCAGATCTCTGGTTCTACCAATACTTTATTCTATAATTCAAACGAATATATCCCCTCTATCACCAAGGTCCAAAAACAAGCTGCTTTCGAACAAGATCCTACCACCGGTGGTTGGGGTTTTGCGCTTGATGCTACTAATTTCCGCCCCTTGCCGACCGTCAGTGGCACTACTTATAACACGCTCAATCTTAAGCGTACTCATGGCGTAGCTAATGCTGATAGTACCACTCTCACCTTCGGAGTGTTGCCACCTACCACCGTCCAGAACGCCATTTACCAAAACATCGTCACCGTCACTGCGACCGCCAACGACTCTATCACGCTTAACCCTAACCTTAGTGTTAGCGGTACGCCAACTAAGACTCATTATGCCCCAGGCGCTTATTTCAATACTGATGGTTTGACTATTTATGCTGTTTATACTGATGGCAAGCAAGTCTTACTCACTGACGGCCAATATGTCGTCAACAACGGCAACCCTTTGGTCGCCGGCCAGACCGCCGTCTCAATTACTTACACCGACAATGGTAGCACCGCTTCTGCTGCTATTAACGGCATTACAGTTGACGACAATACAGTTAATGGCGACCCAGTCGACAATGGCACCGGCAACAACAACGGCGCTTCCAATGGCGTAGTTACTACCAGTCCTACCCGTGGTACTAGCGGTTCTGGTTCGGGTAGTAATTCTGGCAACGGTTCCGGCACTTCCGGCGACGCCAACTCCGGCAACGCCGACCCGCAAGGCGCCACCGATTACTACGGTTCCGATAAGTCATCTAATGCCGACACTGCCTTACTCGCATCCGTCCTTAGCGTTAGCGCTGCCACTGCTACTGCCGGCATCATCATCCTCGCTGTTGCCAAGCGCCGCCGTGAAGATGAAGAAGAAAGCGATGATATAGACTTAGGTGAAAGTTAAAGTATAAATTGTAATTCCGGCTGCTACCGAAACGTTAAACGATTCTTTCTGTCCCCGCATTGGAATTTCGACAAATACATCAATCAAATCATAGAGTTTCGTATCGATACCTTCGACTTCTTCGCCCAGTATCAACACTGCTTTTTCACTCAACTCGCTTTTTAGCTTCGGGTCGTTCAGTTGCTTTAATCTCATATCGTGAATATTATTTTCCAACCCAACGATCTTAAAACCTTGCTTCTTCCACGCTGCTAAATCAGCAAATATATCACCAGACGAATAAATGTTCAAAAGCTTTTCCGCACCCAAAGCAGTTTTATTAATTTGCTTATTCAGTTTTTCTCTCAGATGCGGTAATAAGCTCTGGTCATCATAACGCGGCGTGTACCCCGAAAGCACCACCTCATCAACACCAAACCCTTCGCAGGTTCTCAAGATTGCGCCCACGTTATAAACCGAGCGAATATTGTGTAAGACTACTTTTAAAACCATATCCCTAGAATATCACAAATCCCTAAAATGTGTTATAATTATCCCTATGAATAGATACGATCCATTAAAAATTGAACAAAAATGGCAAAAAATTTGGGCCGATACCGAGGCCTTTAAGGCTACTGAAAATGATAAAAAAGACAAAATGTTCCTCGCTGAGATGTTTCCATATCCTAGTGGTGCCGGTCTTCACGTTGGTCACGTACGCAATTTTACTATCGTAGATGTTCTCGCGCGTTACTATACGCAAAAAGGTTTTAATGTTTTACGCCCCTTTGGTTATGACACTTTTGGCCTGCCGGCAGAGAATTATGCTATTAAAACTGGCATTTCACCTCAGTCCGCTACTAAGACCAATATTGACAATTTCAGAAAACAAGCCAAGACTTTAGGTTTTGCTATTGATTGGTCACGCGAAATCAATACTTCTGACCCCGAATATTACCGTTGGACGCAGTGGTGTTTCTTACAACTTTATAAAAAAGGCCTCGCCTATCAAAAAGAATCGTATCAATGGTGGTGTCCAGTCGACCAAACGGTGCTCGCCAACGAGCAAGTAGAGAACGGTCGCTGCTGGCGTTGCGGCCACGAAGTCGAAAAGAAAAAAATGAAACAATGGTTCTTCAAAATCACCGAATACGCCGACGAATTACTAAAAGACATTGACACCCTCGACTGGCCCGACAAGATTAAGATAATGCAGAAAAACTGGATCGGCCGTAGTGAAGGCGCGATGGTAGATTTTGAGGTTGCGACGACAGGACCCGCACCGGCCATTTCAGTCTTCACCACCAGACCCGACACCATCTACGGCGCCACCTTCATGGTCCTCGCTCCCGAGCATCCCTTAGTCCCCAAACTCGTCAACGACAAAACTCGTACCAAAGTCGACCAATATCGCACCGCCTCTTTGAAAAAATCCGAAATCGAACGCCAAGAAAACAAGCAAAAAACCGGCGTCTTCACTGGCAGTTACGCCATCAACCCTGCCACCAAAGAAAAAATCCCTATCTGGATTTCCGACTATGTGTTGATGGGTTATGGCACCGGCGCCATTATGGCGGTACCTGCCTATGACGAGCGCGACCGCGAATTTGCCGAAAAATTTGATCTGCCTATCGTTGAAGCTGAACTCTGTGATTTTGACAAATTTGGCACCAAGAAAATCAATTACCGCATGCGCGACTGGCTGATTTCACGCCAGCGCTACTGGGGTTGTCCGATTCCAATTGCTTATGATAAAGATGGCAACCCACATCCCATCCCCGAAGACCAACTCCCGGTCATGATTCCCGAAGTTGAAGATTACCAGCCTGACAACACCGGTCGTAGCGCCCTCGCCAAAGCCAAAGATTGGCTTAAAGTCGAAATTGACGGCGAAGAAATGACCCGCGAAACCGATACGCTCGATGGCTACGCCTGCTCTAGTTGGTACATTTGGCGTTACGCTAGCCCACACAATGATCAGCATGCTTGGGATCCTAAAGCCATCAAATACTGGGAACCGCTCGATGTCTATTGCGGCGGCGACCATGCCGTGGCTCACCTACTTTATATTCGTTTTTGGTGTAAATTCTTTGCCGATCAAGGTCTATTGCCGTTTCGCGAACCAATCAAAAAACTGCTTTATAACGGTTATATTAACGCCCCCGATGGTAAGAAAATGAGCAAGAGCAAGGGTAATGTTGTTGATCCGCTTGAAGTGGTTAATAGCGGCTACGGCGCCGACACACTCCGTACTTATGAAATGTTTATCGGTCCCTATGAGCTAGACGCCACCTGGAGTCCGCGAGCCATCGGCGGCGTCCACCGCTTTCTGAATCGTTGCTGGACTTTATGCTTCGAAAGTAAAATGAACGTCCGCGAGGATAGCGTTTTTGTTCGTCACCGCACAATCAAAAAAGTCACCGACGATTTAGAGCGCCACTCCTTCAACACCGCTGTCGCCGCTCTCATGGAATACGTCAACGAACTCTACAAGGTCACTCCTAGCAGGGAAGATCTTATTGCGCTCGCTCAACTTCTTAAACCCTTTGCTCCTCATCTTGCTTCTGAAATGCTCGAGCACCTAGATGCTGACGACACTTGGCCCACCTACGACCCCAAGTATCTTACCAGTGATACCGTCGAATTCGTCGTTCAAGTCAACGGCAAACTGCGCTCGCGCCTCACTATCAATCTCGACGAAGTCCACAACGCCGACAAAATCACCGAACTTGCTCTTGCCGACCCCAATGTCCAGAAGTTCGTCACTGATAAGCCCAAAAAGATTATCATCCCTAGCAAAGCCCACCTTATCAATATCGTCGTCTAGTAACACAAAACTTTGAAAATGTCGATTTTCTCATAAAATCGGCATTTTTATTCACAAAAAGCCAAAAGCGTGATATAATAAGGATGCTACAGTTCGGTTAATAAGAACGTTCATCAAGTTTTTATTAGGACTTTACATTTCGTCTCAATCAAGAAACGGCATCGTAAGGATTGTCTGATTGGTTGAGCCGATTGGTGAACTAACCGGACTGTAGCACCCCTTGCGGTGCCGTTTTTTGTTAAGAGGCTAGAGAGAAACGTCATCGTAAACCTGTAAGGGTTATATTAGTAAAGCTAAACGGAGGCAACTCATGCGGCGAACAATCTTAAGTATTATATCCGGAACAATACTGCTATTTGGCGCTTTCGTCATCTCCAGTATCGGTATTGGATCAAACAACGCCCATGCCACAGAAGCCGGTTCAGACACTCGAGTAAATCTCAATCTAGCCTCACTTATTAACATCTCTAATGCCGGCACTACTACCATGACTTGTGATTCTCCTAATAATATCTGTACTACTAATGCTAGTATTACGGTAAAGACTAATAACGCTACCGGCTATACCCTACAAATGAATACCACAAACGGTTATTCCAATGCTCTCACTAATAATGCTACTAGTGATACTGTCCCTACTTTATCTCAATCCTATAGTAGTGCTAATTTCCCCGTAAACCATTGGGGCTATACTGGTGGTATTGATAAATCAAGTGAAACTGGTGGTTATAATTGTGCTTTAAACTATTGTCCAATTCTTGCTTACCAATCTACCGAATCCAACTATGCACCAAATCATGCTATTAGAATTACTGATGCTCCCGGTACTTCTTCTGTTACCGATATCACCTTTGGTTCTAAAGTCAGTAACATTCAACCTGCTGGTACTTATTCTACTTCTGTTACCTTTACCGCCGTAGCTAACCATGTTCCTGCTCTTCCCATGCAGGAATTCGATACTATTAGCTGTTCTGCTTTATCTACTGGTGATACCGTTACTCTAAGAGACACTCGTGATAATGAAGAATACCTTATCGGCAAACTTGCTGATGGTAACTGTTGGATGCTTGATAATCTTCGTCTAGATCTTACTAATTCCACTATTCTTAACTCCCTTACTCCCTCTAATACCCACGCCGATTCTGCTTCTCTCACTTCTCTTAAGAGTGGTAATCGCGCTGAAGGCGATCAGTATGCCAGCAGTGGCTTTGAGATATGGGATTCTAGTCACACTTCAAACCCATACAATCAAGCCAAAGCCAACGCCGATTACAAAGATACTATCACTACTAGCTACGGCGCTGGTAGCGGTAAGATCGGTGTCTATTATAACTATTGTGCCGCCTCAGCTGGTAGTTATTGCTATGATGCTGGCGCTGGCACTGGCAACACTCAATACGACATCTGCCCTTATAATTGGCGTATGCCTACTGGTGGTTCTTCTGGTGAATACCAAACCCTCTATACCGCCTATTCATCTAGTGCCACTAACTTCAGAAACGCCTTGTCTACGCCACTCTCTGGCTGCTTCTTTACTGGCTCAGCGTACGATCAAGGGAGCTATGGTTACTTCTGGTCTTCTGCCTTGAGTAGCGCCTACCGTATGAGAGGTCTCTTCGTCGGTTCTAATATTGATCCGTCCGATTCCAATGATCGCTACGTCGGCCTCTCGGTTAGATGCTTAATCCCCGGCTCGCAATAGTTTACAGAAGCAAAAAGTAAAAGCTAGAGCTTGCTTTTTAAGCCCCTTTTTACTACACTGCGCGCGTGTTGTATTTTGATAACATTGGTAAGTAGAATTAATCACAAATTTCAGCCACGAGATTTGTGGGTAGTGGCGGACTTACCAACAAAGGCTTTTCTAGGGTAGTCTGGTATAGTTCCGAGAAAGGAGGCTATATGACCATACACATAGAGCTGAATATCTTCAACTTTAAGGGTTGGCATCGCCGCCGATCGAAAGATAGCCAGCCAAAAACTAGTCGCTAAAGCGACTAGTTAAACAACACACCAAAGGAAGTTTCCTAGAGGCTTCCTTTTTCTGCTCCTATTGTACAAAAATAAATCACTCTTGTCAACTCGCTACAGTTTTGCTATAATAATGGCAAGAGTTTCACGCTCGGGTTGTTATTGCTGAAACGACCCCAGCACCAATATTAATTTTAAGAGGATATTTCAATGCCAACTATTAATCAGTTGATTCGCAAGCCCCGTAAAAAGGCGGTGAAAAAGTCTAAGGCGCCAGCGCTTGGCTCGATCGTCAATACGCTCAAAACCCGCCGCTACGACCAAGCCGCTCCTTTGAAGCGTGGTGTTTGTATCAAAGTTACTACTAAAACCCCTAAGAAGCCAAACTCCGCGATGCGCAAAGTCGCTCGTGTCCGCTTGACCAACGGTCAAGAAGTCTGGGCTTACATCGGTGGTGAAGGTCACAATCTCCAAGAGCACGCCGTAGTGTTAGTGCGTGGTGGTCGTGTGCCTGATTTGCCTGGTGTGCGTTATCACATCGTGCGCGGCACGCTCGATTTGCAGGGCGTTCAAGGTCGCAAACAAGGTCGTTCTAAATATGGTGCCAAGAAGGGAGATTAATTATGCGAAAAGTCACTAAATCATTACAACGCAAAGTCTCACCCGACCGCAAATACCAATCGGTCTTGGTCCAACGTTTAATCAATAAATCTATGTTAAATGGCAAAAAACAAGTTGCCGAACGCGCGGTTTATTCAGCTATTGAGAACGCCGCCAAGAAATTAGATAGCGAAAACCCAGTTGAAGTTTTGGAAAAAGCTATCGCCAACGTTTCGCCTGACTTTGAGGTAAAGTCACGTCGTGTCGGTGGCGCCAACTATCAGATTCCATTTCCAATTTCTGGTCACCGTCAACTTCACTTTGCTTTTTCATGGCTCGTTCAAGCCGCCCGCGAACGCAAAGGTATGCCTTACACTAAGCGTCTTGAATTAGAAATCGTCGACGCTTACAACGAAACCGGTGCCGCCTTCAAGAAGAAGGAAGACTGCCACCGCATGGCCGAAGCCAACCGCGCCTTCGCGCACTTCGCTAGATAATAAGATAAAAATAAAGCCTTGCGGGGCTTTATTTTTATGCTATAATAGACTTAAGCAAAATAGGAGGTTTATTTTATATGGTAAAAGTAGTAATCAACGGGTTCGGCCGCATCGGGCGCTCGGCTTTTAAGATCGCTTTTGAGCGTCGCGATGTCGAAATTGTCGCCATCAACGACCCTAATAATAACGAAGCACTCGCACAACTTTTACAATTTGACTCCTCTTATGGTATTTACGACCGCCAAGTCACTTACGATATGCAGAATTTGATTATCGACGGTCGCACTATTCAATGTTTTCACGAACGCGACCCGCTCAACCTCCCCTGGAAAAAACTTGGTGTCGACGTAGTGATGGAATGTAGCGGCCACCTCAACGAACCCGACCAAGCTAAAAAGCACTTAAAGGCCGGTGCTCGCAAAGTCGTCCTCTCTGCTCCTGCTAAGAAAGATCCCAAAAACACCGTCAAGACTGTGGTGCTTGGGGTCAACGAAGACACCATTAAAGATAAAGATCTCCTTATCAGCAACGCCTCCTGTACCACTAACTGTATTGCGCCAGTTATGAAAGTTCTCGAAGACACTCTCGGTATCGAAAAGGCTTTAATGACCACAGTTCACTCCTATACTGCTTCACAAAAACTCCAAGACGCTCCCGCCAAAGATCTCCGTGAGTCGCGTGCTGCCGCCGAAAACATTATCCCGACTACTACCGGCGCTTCCAAATCTGCGGCGCTCACTATCCCTTCGCTCAAAGGCAAGTTTGACGGCCTCTCTATCCGTGTTCCTACTCCAGTCGTATCGCTCGCTGATATTACTGCCGTCACCAAGAAAAAGACTACCGTCAGTCAGCTCAATAGAATTTTCAAGAAAGCTGCCGAAGAACCCTACTACCAAGGCATCCTCGATGTCACCGAACGCGAGCTGGTTTCATGCGATTTTAAGGGTGACTCGCACTCCGCTATCGTCGATTTACCATTAACTAATGTGGTGGGCGGTAATTTAATTAAAATCGTCGCTTGGTACGACAACGAATGGGGCTATTCTAATCGTCTCGTCGAGTTAGCGGTCGATTTTGGAAAGGAAAAATAATGAGTAGAAGAATTTTTATCGGCGCCGACCACCGTGGTTTCAAAGCTAAGGAGGCTTTACTGCCAACCCTAAAAAAACTCCCCGATGTTGAGATGGTTATCGATTGCGGTCCCATCAAATACGACGAGAACGATGATTTCAACGACCCCGCCATCCTCGTTTGCCGCAATATTGTCAAAGATCTCGATAATAATTTCGGCGTTCTGATTTGCGGTTCGTCTTTTGGTGTTTGTATTCAGGCTAACCGTTTTAAGCAAATTCGCGCGGTTAATCCTTTAGACAAAGAACGTGCCAAACTCGGTCGTGAGCATAACAACGCCAACGTCCTCTGTCTTTCTGCCGACCAACTAAAAGATGACCAACTTGAAGCCATTGTTAAAGAATTCTTTACCACTAAATACAGCGGCAAAGAACGCTACGAACGCCGCAACCAACGCTTAGATAAGGAGATTTAGCATGGCCACTATTGTTCCTACCATCCTCACCGCCGACACCAACGAATATCGCGCCCTCGTCGAGTCGTTCGACACTTTCACGCACCGCGTCCAAATTGATATAGTTGACGGCGTTTTTGCCCAACCTGCCACCATCCCCGATTTTTCGACTTGGTGGCCGCGTGAGTGGCAGACCGACCTCCACATGATGGTCGCCAAACCCTCCGAGCATCTGCCGGCTCTACTTAAACTCAAGCCTTCGCTAGTGATTTTTCACGCTGAGGTCGAAGAAGATTTAATTCCTATTATGGAACAACTCCGAAATGCCGGTGTCAAAGTCGGCGTAGCGCTCTTAAAAAGTACTTATCCGGGTCGCGTCAAAGAAACCATCAATGCCGCCGACCACGTCTTGATTTTTGCTGGCGACCTTGGCAAGCAGGGTGGTACCGCCGATATGCTCCAGATTGAAAAAATCCCCATTGTTCGTTCTATCAATAAAAACGTTGAAATCGGTTGGGATGGCGGCGTCAACCTTAGCAACATCCGCGCCATCGCCCACTCCGACGTCGATGTAATTAACGTCGGCAGTGCTATCACCAATTCTACCGAACGCCCCGCTATCTATAAGGCCTTAGTCGCCGAAGCCGATAAACGTGGCGTAGTTTTAAGTTAAGGAGTTAATATGCCTATAGATCCCAATATTTTCAAAGATTATACCATCGCCGACATCGAGCGTGCCACCGCCTATGGTAAAGATTTTGAAAAAGGTTTTCGCGAACTTCATACTTTTGCGCAGGGCGTGACGATTTTTGGTTCGGCTCGTATTGGTGAAGACGATAAATATTATGCTAAGGCGCGTGAAGTCGGACAATTGCTCGCCCAGAACGGCCATGCCGTGATTACTGGCGGTGGACCGGGTATTATGGAAGCTGCCAATCGCGGCGCTTATGAATACGGTGGCCGCTCCATTGGTTTTAACATCGTTCTTCCGCACGAACAGAATTCCAATCCTTACCTCACCGATAATATCGAATTCAAGTATTTCTTCTCGCGCAAGGTGATGCTCGTGATGGCATCGAAGGCTTATGTGTTTTTCCCGGGCGGTTTTGGTACGCTTGACGAGCTGACCGAAGTTCTCGTCCTTATGCAAGAAGGTAAAATGCCTAGGATGCCGGTCCATCTCTTCGGCAAGAGTTTTTGGCGTCCGTTTGAACGCTACATCGCCAACCAACTGGTCAAGGGTAAATTTATCGCCCCCGCTGACACTCGTATTGCCACGCTCACCGACGACCCCGCCGAAATCATTGCCGCCGCCAACAAGGTCGGTCACCCCAAGATTTCTGATAACTATTATGACGGTTTTGGTACTCACGATAGCCCCGGTATCTAAACGCCGATTCAGTAAATTGACAAAATCAGTAATCTGTGATATAATTAAACATTATGCCTAAATTCAAACTCCAGAGTAAATACGCCCCTTCAGGCGACCAACCGGCCGCCATCAAGCAGTTGGTGGACGGAGTTAATTCTGGCTTGCGCGAGCAAACTTTGCTCGGCGTCACCGGTTCGGGTAAAACTTTTACCATGGCCAATATCATCGAGCAAACCCAACGTCCAACCCTAGTGTTGGCACATAACAAGACTCTCGCCGCCCAACTTTATTCCGAATTTCGCGAATTTTTCCCCGACAACGAGGTACATTTTTTTGTTTCTTATTTTGATTATTACCAACCCGAAGCCTATATCGCCAGCACCGATACTTATATCGAAAAAGATTCGGCGATTAACGAAGAAATCGACCGCCTACGCCACGGCGCCACCGAGGCTTTGCTCACCCGCCGCGATGTCATCGTCATCGCTAGCGTCTCCTGCATCTACGGCATCGGCTCCCCCACTCACTACACCGCAATGTCCCTACCGTTATGGAGGAAGGAAAATAGGTGGGTTAAAATGATTGATTCGAGGCATTTTGCGACCGGCTGGGAGCAAGTTAGCGAGGAGCCCCGTGAAGACGGGCGCGACGAAGCGTGCCGAGAACCAATCGTTTTGACCCAACAAGATTTAATCAAATCTTTGGTGACGATGCAGTACCATCGCAATGATTTAGCCTTTGAGCGCGGCAACTTCCGCGTCCATGGCGATACCATTGACCTCTTTCCCGCCAACGGCGAGCACGCTTATCGTTTCGAATTTGATTTTGACGAACTTAGAGAAGTTAAAATCGTCCATCCACTGACTTTTGAGCTTCGCGAAAAACCCGACCATATTCATATTTTTCCTAACACCCACTATGCTACACCGCAAGAAGACATGGACCGTGCACTTATCAGCATTGAGCAAGAATTCAAAGACCGCCTAAAGTATTTTAACGACCAACGCAAATATCTCGAAGCCCAGCGCCTCTCGCAGCGCACCAAATACGACCTCGAAATGCTCGAGAACACTGGTATGGTAAAGGGTATTGAAAATTATTCGCGCCACTTAGAGGGTCGTGCGCCCGGCGAACCGCCCTCGACTCTACTCGACTTTTTCCCAAAAGATTTCCTACTTATAGTGGACGAATCACACATGACTATCCCGCAAGTTAGGGGTATGTTTAACGGCGACCACGCACGCAAATCCACCCTAGTAGAGCATGGTTTTCGCTTGCCAAGCGCACTTGACAATCGCCCACTCACTTTTACTGAATTTGATGAACACATCAATCAGGCAATTTATGTTTCTGCTACACCAGGGAAATACGAATTGGAACATTCACCCAAGCCTATCGAGCAAGTAATTCGCCCTACGGGCTTACTTGACCCAGAAATTGAGGTGCGTTCCAGTAATGGCCAAATTGATAATTTAATGGAAGAAATTGATCAACGTATCGCTAAGAAACAGCGCATCCTCATCACTACACTCACTAAGCGCATGGCCGAAGATCTTACCGAGCATTTGCAAGAGCGCGGCGTCAAGACCGCCTACATCCATTCCGATATCGACACTCTGGAGCGTGGCGATATCTTACGCGATCTCCGAGCTGGTGTTTATGACGTACTTATTGGTATCAACTTGCTTCGTGAAGGTCTTGATTTGCCTGAAGTTTCACTAGTGGCGATTCTCGATGCTGATAAAGAAGGCTTTTTGCGTAGCGAATCGGCGTTAATTCAGACCATCGGTCGCGCCGCGCGTCATGTCGAAGGTAAGGTCATTATGTATGCTGATAATATTACTGAATCTATGGAAAAGGCTATTTCTGAAACTAATCGTCGTCGTGAAATTCAGCAAAAGTACAATCAAACACACAATATTACACCCCAGTCAATTCAACGCGAAGTTAGCAAAGGCTTGCGTGCCGTAATTCCCGAAAAAGAGCAGGTCACCAAATTAGATTTGAAGCGCGTGCCCCCCGAAGAGTTTCCATCACTTATTAAAGAACTTACATCTCAGATGCAACTTGCCGCCGCCAATCTCGACTTCGAGCGCGCCGCGCTTTTGCGTGATCAAATTGCTGAACTTAAAGACCATAAAAAATAACAAAATCAATCATAAAATCTATCTATTACGACTATTTCTGTGCTATAATAATAAAGATGAAAATTACACGCGAGGAAATCGATCATTTAGCCGAGCTTTCTAATCTCTCGCTCTCTGACGAAGAAGCCAAAAGTCTGGGCACAGACCTTGAAAACATCATCAAATATATTTCACAATTAGATGAGCTAGATGTCAAGGGCGTAGAGCCGACATATCAAGTTTTTGAGATGGAAAATGTTTGGCGTCCCGATGAAATTCAACCCCAAGAAGCTAATCGCGAACAACTTCTTGCCCTTACTCAGGAGCAAGAAGATAATCAAATTAAAGTACCAAAGGTTTTGTAATGAAGGTTGCTGATAAAAACACTACTGCCGTCAGTTTGGTTAAAGAAGCTCTAGAAAAAGCCCAGAAATTTGCTGACTACCATGTATTTAATTTCTTAGATAATGAAAATGCCTTAAAAAAGGCCGCCGAAATCGACAAACGTATCAAAAAAGGCGAAAATGTCGGCCGTTTGGCTGGTGTACCGTTTGCGATTAAGGATAATTTTCTCGCACCAGAAGGTAGCACTACTGCTTCGGCAAAAATTCTTGAAGGCTTTACCAGTCCTGTTACTGCTACCGTTATTAAAAAGCTCGAAGCCGAGGGCGCGATTTTAATCGGTCGCACTAATCTCGACGCTTTTGCTCACGGCTCCTCTACTGAGAACTCTTATTACGGCCCTACTCTGAACTCCGCTGACCAAGCCCGTGTCGCTGGTGGTTCTAGTGGTGGTTCTGCGGTAGCGGTAGCGCTTGGCATCGTACCATTTGCTACCGGTACTGACACTGGTGGCTCCATTCGTCAGCCAGCCGCTTTTAACGGCATTTATGGCTTAAAACCTACCTACGGTGCCGTATCGCGTTATGGTATCGTGGCGATGCTTTCCAGTACCGACAGCATCGGTTTCCTCACTCGCACTCCCGAGGATATGGACCTGCTCATGTCCATCTGCGCCGGCCAAGACCCGTACGACATGACGACTTTGCCGGATTTCTATGGTGAGCATTCCAAAAAAGACATTTGTAAAATCGGCGTTATTAAGGATTTTGATAATGATACCGTTCACCCCGAAATTCGTCAAGCGCTTAAAGACAAAGTAGAACAGTTAAAGAAAAAGGGCCACGAAATCGTCGAACTCGACATGCCGATGCTCAAATACGCCCTCGCAGTCTATTATATTGTCGCTCCTGCCGAAATCGCTAGCAATCTCAGTCGCCACGACGGCATCCGCTACGGCTTCCGCTCCAAAAACATCGAAAGTCTTGATGATGTCTACGCCAACACCCGCAACGAAGGCTTCATGGCCGAGAACAAGCGCCGCATCATGATCGGTAACTTCGTCCTTAGTTCTGGCTTTTACGATGCCTATTATCTTAAAGCCCAAAAAGTCCGCACCTTGATTATCGAGGAATATGCCAAAGCCTTTGAAAAATGTGATTTTATCTTGACCCCAGTGGCGCCAAATCCACCTTTCAAACTCGGTGAAAAAACCGGCGACCCCATTGCTATGTATTTTCAAGATGTGATGTCTACCCCAATTAATCTCGCTGGCCTGCCTGCACTCGCCATTCCTGCTGGCACCACTAAAGACAATCTTCCTCTCGGCCTTCAGCTTATCGGCCCTCGCCGCAGCGATGCTAATTTAATTGAATTTTCAAAGGAGTTAATGTGAATATTTCGGTTTGGTTTCTCTTAATCGCAGTTCTCATCGTTGGTATTTTGATTTTTGTCTCGATTTTGATGACCCAGAAACGCGGTCATGTTTTTAATACTGATAAATATCAAAGTGACTGGCTCAAGATTGAAAATTCCCTCGAAAAAGACAACCCCGCCACCTACAATATGGCGGTAGTCGAGGCTGACAAATTACTTGATAAGGCTCTGCGCGAAATGGGCACTGCTGGCAATAATATGGGTGAGCGTTTGAAGCGCAGCAGTGGCAAATTTACCCAGTTAAATGCCGTTTGGCATGCTCATAAATTGCGCAATCAAATCGCCCACGAACACGGATTCAACGTTGAATATTTACAAGCCAAGCGCGCCTTGAATTCCTTCCGCCAAGCCCTTAAAGATTTAGGAGCCATCTAATGAGCAAATACGAAATCACTATCGGTATCGAATGTCACGTCCAGCTTGCTACCAAGACCAAACTATTTAGCGAGGTCGACAATGATGCGCGCGGCAAAGAACCCAATTCTTGCGTTTCGCCGGTCGATTACGCTTTGCCCGGTATGCTACCACGCCTCAATAAAGAGGCAGTGCGTTTTGCCGTCCGCGCCGGTCACGCTATGAATGCTGAGATTAATCCAATTTCGCGTTTTGATCGCAAGCACTACTACTATCCCGATTTACCCAAAGGTTATCAGATTTCCCAACTTTACCAACCAATTATCGGTGCTGGTTTTATCGAACTTCCCGATGGCACCAAGATTCGCATTGAGCACGCTCATCTCGAAGAAGATGCTGGCAAACTTAGCCATTTTGGCAGCTATTCATTAGTAGATTTGAACCGCGCCGGCACTCCGCTAATTGAAATTGTTTCGATGCCCGATATTCACTCCGCTGCCCATGCGCGCGACTATTGTAAAGAACTCTGGCGTATTATGACTTACGCCGGCGTGACTTATGGCGACCTCTATAATGGCAATATGCGTTTTGATGTCAATATTTCGCTTGCCCCCGAAGGCGCCAAAGAGCTCGGCACTCGCGCCGAAATTAAGAATTTGAATTCTTTCCGCTCAGTTGAACGCGCGGTTGAATACGAATACCAGCGCCAGTCTAAGCTATTAGATAAGGGTGAAAAGATTAAACAAGAAACTCGCGGCTGGAGTGACGATACTGGCAAAACTACCGCCCAGCGTAGCAAGGAAGAGGCCCAAGATTACCGCTACATGCCCGAACCCGACGTCCCGCCAATCCATCTGTCCGACGAATATATCGCTACCGAAAAATCCGCACTTCCGTTACTGCCATCCGACTACCGGGCTCGCTTCGCTGACGCCATCCCTCACGACACTCTCGAAATCCTCCTCGACTACCAACCGCTAATGGAGAAATTGACAGAAGTAGATGGCGACGTAAAAATAGCAAATCTCTTTGCATCAGTTTTGTTAGCCGAAGAGAAATCCGCTGAGTATCTAAACGATTTACCCTCTGCAGCTCAACTCCGTGACCTCGTTAAGATGAATTCTGATAAAGAACTCAGCTCTACCGCCACCAAAGAAGTCTTCTTAAAATTCTTCGACCCCCAGATGAAAACCAAATCCACTCGCGACATCGCCAAAGAACTCGGCGTCATCCAAGAAAATGACACCGCCGCTCTCGAGAAAATCGTCGATACCGTCCTCGCTAAGCCCGAAACTCAGAAAGCCCAAGCCGACTTCAAAGCCGGCCAAGATAAAGTCATCGGCTTCCTCGTTGGTCAAGTCATGAAAGAATCCCACGGCCAGGCCAACCCTTCTGCCGTCCAGCAAATCCTCCGCCAAAAACTCAAATAGGGATATACATAAATGTACGGTAAATTAGTGAGAGATAAA
The DNA here is from genome assembly GCA_964394555.1 of uncultured Candidatus Saccharibacteria bacterium. Lineage (GTDB taxonomy): Bacteria > Patescibacteriota > Saccharimonadia > Saccharimonadales > Saccharimonadaceae > Nanosyncoccus. The sequence goes on from CAYMXW010000005.1 coordinate 27,713, forward strand.
ATTCCTCAAGTCATAGAAAACAACGGCGAAACACCAATCACGCGAAAATTATCAGATGATGAGTACAAATTAGAACTTGAAAAGAAGCTAAAAGAAGAATGCCAAGAAGTAATAGAAGCTTCCGGCTCGGACAGATTAGAAGAATTAGCTGATGTGCTAGAAGTAATCAAATGTTTAAGTTCGATAGAAAACAGTAATTTAGAGGAAGTTATCAAACTTGCCAATCAAAAAACCGCCAGACGTGGCAGTTTCAAAGAAAAAATCTTCCTTGAAGATGTAAAATAAATTAAAAGCCCCGGTTTTTAAACCGAGGCTAAGGCTTAGGTTATTGCGTCCATTAATTTTACTAGCCACTTATGGTCAGCACCATACTCTTCAAGTACGGCATAGAACCATCCAGCGTCATCATGTTTGCCGATGGCTTCATAATCTAACCGTTTGGCGATTTTATTGATGTCAATATCCTCGCCGTCACAAATCCTCAGAAAAATCTCCTCAGATTTTTCGATACTATACTTTTTCATATTGTAGCCCCCATATGAATTGTAATCATAATGCACGGTTAATTCTTTCAAGAAGAGCACGAGTAGACTCATCACCGATTATTCGACTTATTTTGTCGATGCTTACGCTGTTAAATACAAGCGGAAAACCTTCAAACTCTACCAAGGACTTTATTAAGTTCCTGCCAATGTTAGAAGGGTATCTATCATAAAGATCTTGCATCTCTGCGATAAATCTATTCCCGTCCGGCTTTGCTTCTTTGTCGCGCAGCGCTCTCTTTCTCCATGATGAATCTTCGAATTCTTTAGTTGCATTAAAAACTTCCTCTAAGAATTTCAGCCTTCTGTTTTCTTTCATAATTTCCCCTCCATATAGTATGAAACGCAATATCAACGTGCAAAGCTCGAATATTCTAGCTTCTTTTAAATTATATCACACTTACGCTAAAAAGTCAATAGGTAGAACACGTTTAACAGGGGTAGGATAATCTTTAATAATCTGACACACTTTGTGCTATAATAGCTACATAAGCATTTTAGGAGGTAGATTATGGAAGAAGGTTGGCGCGGCTTCAAGGCTGGCACCTGGACTAACATTGTTGACGTAAGCAATTTTATCAAGCAAAATTACCGTGAATACCGCGGCGGCGAGGAGTTTCTCGAGGGTCCGACCCCTAAAACTTTGCGCCTCTTGGAAATCTTCAACAAAATGAACCACAAGGAAATTAAGAAGCACGTCATAGATATTGACACCGTCCATCCTGCTGACATTGACGCCTTCGAGCCGGGTTATATCTCGAGAGAAGATAATGTTATCGTCGGCCTACAGACTGATAAGCTAGGTAAGCGAAGCATTGTTCCCAAGGGCGGTCTAAGAATGGTCTATAACGAGCTCGATATTTACGGTTACGAAATGGGCGCTAACCTGAAAAAGTTTCTCGATTCTGACCTTTTTAAATCGCATAACGATGGGGTGTTTGACGCTTACACCCCTGAAATTCGCCGCGCCAGGCATAATAAACTCCTTACCGGCCTCCCTGATAGCTATGGTCGGGGTCGAATTATCGGCGATTATCGCCGAGTGGCGCTTTACGGCATTGATTTTCTGATGAAGGAAAAGCGTAAGGACTGGGATGAGATGCCGATCCATCAGATGGACGACGCTACCATTCGTCTGCGCGAAGAAATCGCCATGCAGTATAAAGCTCTTATTAAAATCAAGAAAATGGCAAAGAGTTACGGCTACGATATCAGTAGGCCAGCCAGGAACGCGAAAGAGGCGGTACAATGGACGTATTTTGGCTATCTAGCAGCGGTTAAAGAAAATAACGGCGCAGCGATGAGCCTCGGTCGCGTGGATGCGTTTTTCGACATTTACTTCGAGCGCGATTTTAAGGAGGGCACGCTAACTGAGCGCAAAGCGCAAGAGATTATCGATAATTTTGTCATTAAATTACGTGCGGTGCGACACCTGCGCACCCCTGATTACGACGAACTGTTTTCTGGTGATCCGACTTGGGTGACTTGTTCAGTGGGTGGTTTGGCTACCAGCGGTAGCAAATCATTAGTTACTAAGACTTCTTTCCGTATCGTCCATACCCTAGAGAACCTCAAATCTTCTCCCGAACCCAATATGACTGTCCTCTGGGCGGAAAAACTCCCTGAACCTTGGAAGGAATATTGTGCCAGAGTAAGCATTGATACTGACTCTGTTCAATATGAAAATGATGACGTAATGCGACCTCATATGGGTGATGATTACGCCATCGCTTGCTGTGTATCGGCGATGCGCGAAGGCAAGGATATGCAATTTTTTGGCGCACGTTGCAATCTAGCCAAGGCTCTATTATATGCAATCAACGGGGGTGTAGACGAAATGACTGGCGAGACGGTATTGCAGGGATACGATAAAATCACTGATACCGTGCTTGATTACAAAAAGGTCAAAACCGTCTATCTGAAAGTCCTAAAAGAAGTAGCGCGTATTTACAATCAAACCATGAACATCATCCACTATATGCACGATAAATACGCTTACGAAGCTAGCCAGATGGCGCTACATGATACGGATGTGCGTCGCCTGATGGCTTATGGCGTAGCCGGATTATCGGTGGCGACTGATTCGCTCTCGGCTATCAAATACGCCAAAGTTACCCCTGTTCGTAACAAAGATGGCTTGGCGATTGATTTCAAGATTGAGGGCAATTATCCTCAGTACGGCAACGATGATGACCGCGTCGATAAAATTGCCGAAGAATTATTAGAGAAGTTTTATGCCGAGCTCGCCTCACACCCCTGTTATCGTGATGCGGTACCGACGATGTCAGTACTCACCATTACCTCTAATGTTGTCTATGGTCATAACACCGGTGCCACCCCTGATGGTCGCAAGGCCAAAGTGCCATTTGCGCCCGGAGCGAATCCGATGCACGGGCGTGATAAAAGCGGCGCGATTGCTTCTTTGAACTCTGTTGCCAAGCTCGATTGGGCCAAATGTTGTCGCGACGGCATTTCTAATACTTTCTCGATTATTCCTCAATCACTTGGTATTACCATCGAAGATCGCACCGAGAATCTCGTAGCTTTGATGGATGGTTATTTCTCTCAAGGCGCACATCATCTCAATGTCAATGTTTTGAACCGTGAAACTTTAATTGACGCCAAAAATCACCCCGAGAAATATCCGCTATTGACGATTCGTGTATCTGGCTATGCAGTACGGTTTAACCGCCTCACCCCTGAACAACAGCAAGAAGTAATCGACCGTACTTTCCATGACCACATGTAAGGGCTCGGTCGCAGAAATCGAAAGCTTTGGCCTCACCGATGGTCCTGGCATCCGCACTGTGGTGTTTCTGAACGGCTGTATGCTACGCTGCAAATACTGCCATAATCCCGAGATGCAAGAGCGCCAACCTGCTCTCACCACCCCTGATGAAATCGTTAAAAAAGCTCTGCGTAACAAGCCGTATTTTAAACGTAACGGTGGCGGTGTGACCTTTTCCGGCGGCGAGCCACTTTTACAGCCCCTGTTTTTGCTAGAAGCTTGTCAAAAATTGCGTGCTGAGGGCATTCATATTGCTCTTGATACCGCCGGTATCGGCCTGGGGCGTTACGACGAGATTTTGGCAAATATTGACCTAGTGCTGCTCGACATTAAGCATATTACCCCTGAGGGGTATCAGGAAATTACTACGCACGACTATCTAGACCGGTTTTTTGAATTCGTGGAGGCGCTAAATAAGTCCGGCAAGCCGGTTTGGATTCGCCAAGTGGTGGTACCAGAGGTACACGATAGTAAGCAGTATATGCGTGATTTGGCCAAGTTTCTTAAAAAGCATCTAAAAAATGTCGAGCGGGTAGATTTTCTCCCTTATCATAAGCTCGGCAGCGATAAATATGAGAAGCTCGGCCGCACCAGCCCCTATAAGGACAAGCCACCGATGGACGTAAAACGCTGTGACGAGCTTTACCGCTATTTCTGCCAGCATTACCCCTGTTAAACATGTTCTACCTATTGACTTTTTAGCGTAAGTGTGATATAATTTAAATATAACCGTAAAAGGTTATGAGCTTCTAGAGCACATTAAAATTAAATTTTTCAGATAGGGGGTTTATTATGAAGAAGCATAACTATTCGGCAAGAATTGTTTCAGGAACAGCGACGGTGAGTATTCTAGCATTTATACGTTTGTTTTATGTTGCTGGCGTGTGGTACGACGTCGATTTTCCTGCTTTAGCGATATGGGAGATTTCAGCATTTTGGATGTTAATGACAATCACATATTGGGAAGAAACAAACAAAACCTGGAACAGACGTCGCGCTAAGAAGATTGAAACGACGCTTTGGTGCGAAGTCATAGATAAGTATCGTTTTAGTGATGTAAATCTGCTTTATACTGATAATCGTCAATATGTTGTAACTAGAATTAATGGAGAAATCCATAAGTTCGATAATGAAGAATTATGGTATTCAGTAGAAGTGGGCGATATATTTGTTGTTGCGGTCGAAAAATACATTGCCCCAGACGGTTCTTTATTTGATTTAGAAATAATAGGGCCTGAATTAAACCAAATAGATGTTTCGGTCTAGAAAGCTCAGCCTCGGTCTAAACGACCGGGGCTATTTTTTTTATAAAACATCGGACTAGTGCTTGATTTTTGGGGTTCATTTTGCTACAATGCGCGCGTTTATGCCAAAACCTACACCACCACTATCTGAAATCCAAACTTGGTTCAAAAACCATGTATCACTCCACGGCGAACCCTATTTCCTCGATCCCGAACAGGCCACCGCAGTATGCGATAGTCATAAGAATACTCTGGTCACCGCCCGCGCTGGCTCAGGCAAAACGCGAATTATCGTCGCCAAAATCGCCTATCTGATTAAGCGGCAGGGAATTAAGCCGGAGCAAATTTCGGCCTTTGTGTTTAACTGCACTGCTGCCGCCGAAATCAACCAGCGTCTTACTGAGGTCAAAATTGACGGCGCACCCCTGCTTACCGAAGTTCCTAGTATCGCCACTACTTTCCATAAATTCGCTCTCGATACGCTGAAACAGGTCGGCCAAAGGCCCAAAATCGTCTCCGAGGATGCCAGAAATCAACTCTTAATAGCCATCATCAAACGTCACACCTATCCACAGAACCCACTCAAATCTGCTCACATTCTCCAGCCTCCCACCCCGGCCGAGGCTCAGACCCTTAGTCTCATTTCGCAATTTATCAACCGCGCTCAACAAAAATATCCTGGCACGATTGGCTATAAGAAGCTTACAGGGGCTATCAGCAATTACAGCGCCGACCCGCAAACCAAAATATTTTACGACTTCGCCCTACCGATTTACCGCGATTACCGCCAAGCCCTCAAACAACAAGGAAAAATTGATTTCAACATCCTGATGAGCGACGCCGCTGCTTTTCTTGCCCGAATTAGCGTAATAGTGTTTTCTCGGGACGCGTCCGCGCGACCTGTCGTTACAGGCGCGCGGCGCTTATTCTCGGCCGTAGCCTGCGAAAAACCCTCAAAAACACTATCTACGCTAATTCAGCGACTAAGTACCAAACGCTATCTCCTCATAGATGAATATCAAGATTTTTCCTATCTATTTTTAAATCTCGTCAATCAACTTCGCAAACTCTGCCCTGAAGCTCATCTCTTTGCCGTCGGTGACGACTGGCAGGCGATTAACCGTTTTGCCGGCTCCGATTGCACCTATTTCCTTAATTTTGCTGACTTTTTCCCCGAGGACGCTCATAAAATCAACCTCATCACCAATTACCGCAGTGACCGCAAAATTGTCGACACCGCCAGTGAATATATGATTAACGCTACCGGTCAGAACGCTGCCAAAATCACTGCTTTTAGTAAAAAATCCGGCAAAATCCACCGGGTTAACTATCTTAAAATCCGTTTTGATACCGAGGATATCAAGGGTGACGCACTTCACGATTCGGCGTTTCAATACGCGCTCGCACACGAAATCTACCCACCAAACGCTATCAATCTTCCGCCCACCGCCTCGGCTAAACTCCTCAAATCCACCCTTAAAATCATCAAAAAACACCGCAAGGCCGAGCAAATCCTCATCCTCCACCGCCACAATTTTACCTCTTTTCCTGGCCTCACTATGCCAAAATTTTACCAAGCACTAAAACAAGTCACCATCCAAAACTACATCCTCACCGCCGAGGAATTTGACCAAAAAGTCAATTGGCTCACCATCCACCGCTCTAAGGGGCTAGAGGCGGATGTTATTATCATCCTCGAGGCCGATGATAAGCTCCTTTTTAATGACCCTAAAAACAATCTTTTTGAGATTTTTGGCGATAATCCTACCACCAACCGCGAGGACCAGCACCGCCTTTACTATGTCGCCACTACTCGCGCCAAACATCACCTCTATCTCCTCACCGCTGATAGTAAAGCCAGCAAAAAGCCCCGCTAACCTTAGCGAGGCTTCT
>CAYMXW010000006.1:0-33834 GCA_964394555.1 uncultured Candidatus Saccharibacteria bacterium
TTGTCGCGAAAAAGACACAAAAATAGCCCTCTATTTTAACAAGGGATTTAACAGAACTGCAAAGAGTAGGAACAAATTACGAATTATTTTATAAACCGTTTGGTGGGTTGCGAGGGACTCGAACCCCCGTTGGCGTAGCCCGGGGGTTTAACAACAAAAATGGTGGGTTGCGAGGGACTTGAACCCCCGACCTTCTCGGTGTAAACGAGACGCTCTAGCCAGCTGAGCTAGCAACCCAACCCTTTCATTATATCATACTTATATGTTATAATAAAAGAAAATAAAGGAGTTTTTATGTCAGGACACAGCAAGTGGGCTACTACTAAGCGTCAAAAAGCCGTCGTCGATGCCAAGCGCGGCGCTCTTTTCACTAAAATCGGCAATCAAATTGCTATCGCTGCCCGTAGCGGCACTGATCCAAATATGAATCCTTCCCTGGCTATGGTACTTGAAAAAGCTCGCCTTGCCAATATGCCCAAAGCCAACATTGAGCGCGCTATCGCTCGCGTCAAAGACAAATCCTCTGCCGATTTATCCGAAGAAACTTACGAAGGTTACGGCCCAGGTGGAATTGGTATTGTCATCGAAGCCGCCACCGACAACAAAAACCGTACTGTTCCCGCCGTTCGCCACGCCCTTGACAAAAACGGTGGCCGCCTTGCCGATCCTGGCTCCGTTCTCTTCCAATTCTCTCGCAAAGGCGTCATTATTATCTCCGACAAGGGTGAAGACGCCCTTATGGCCGCTCTTGAAGCTGGCGCCGAAGATGCCGAAGAAGTCGACGATGGTATTGAAATTTATACCGCCGCCTCCGATCTCATGAAAGTCCGCCAAGCCCTCCTTGATGCTGGCATGAACGTTACTAGCGCCGAACTTCAATATGTTGCTAATAATTTAGTTCCCGTCCCCGAAGATCAAGCCGAAAAGCTTGAAAAGCTCCTCGACGCCCTTGATGACCTCGATGACGTCACTGCCGTTCACACCAACGCCGCTTAATGTGATATAATGTGTTTATGAATACCGCGAAAAAAGGCTTCACTGTCATTGAACTCCTCATTGTCTGTACTTTTGCCTGCCTTTTATTAATTTTCTTCTTTATTCAAAAATCCAACGTCGATGCTATGAACCGTGACGATCAACGCAAAACTGCCATCAATGCCATGTATTACGCTCTCGAAGAAGGCTTCTTTGCCGAAAACGGCTATTACCCTGAAAGCATTTCCGAAGAGAACCTCAAAGTCATCGACCCCGCCCTCTTCACTGATCCGAACGGTATTAATCTCGGCACCGAAGGCAGCTCCTATAGCTACGAACCCGCCAACTGTAAAAACGGCAAATGTAAAGAATACACTCTCCGCGCCACCCTCGAAAAAGAAGATCTCTACACCAAGAAAAACCGCGTCAACTAATTCTTACTCTGCTTTTCCTTCTCAACATGTATCAGATGTGTAATCACGTCCATCTCATCTGTCGGCTTATCTAGATAGGTGAATGTATAGGTCGTTTCATCCCCTACCGTCGCCATCCTCAGTGTTCCAAACCGAAACAGATATTGTAAAACTCCGGTCTGCTTAAAACTCACGTCCTCTATCGACACTAGATCAATCACATTTTTTGACTTTGCAAACAACGACGTCGTTTCTATTTGTATTACTCGCCGATTTGTAATGTAAATACTATTACCGTTATAAACCTTGGTCGCCACCATCGCAATTACTAGCATCACCCCTAGTAAAGCCAGTAGTAAGAACCCTAGATACCTCTCAGTGTCTGGGCTCATATTATTTGAAACCCCAAAAAGTGCCAACACTAACATTAATATCAGTCCCGCAATCACCGCCCCCGACCAAATCAAAACTATTCCCACTCTTGTCCTTCGTAGCGCCAACTCTACAAACTCATCATCTTCTAATTTCAACTCCGGAAAATCTTGTCGACTCCTCGCATGATGTAAATTTACTAAATCTTTTTTCATAATTTAGTCTCCCTGAATTACTCTTATTTTACCACATTTTTAGGCATTCAGGAGTTCTAAAACATACTCTAAACGTTTTTAGGTGTTTTTTAGGTGTTTTTTTGCTTTTTCTGTTACTATTCGTCCTCGTGGCGTTCTTTCAATTAAGCCTAAGCGCAATAAATATGGTTCATAATAATCTTCAATTGTCGAGGTTTCGTCCCCTGTTAGTGCCGCAATTGTCGTCAGCCCCACCGGCCTTGATTCGTAATTTTCTAACATCAATCTCAACATATTACGGTCTGCCGGGTCTAGCCCTAAATTATCAATTTCCATTAATTTTAGAGCCGCCTCCGCCACCGGTAGGTCAACAATTCCATCCCCATTTACATCAGCATAATCTCGTACCCGTTTCAACAGTCGGTTCGCTATTCTCGGGGTTAGTCGTGACCGCGTTGCTAATAATTTCGTCGCCTCTGGTTTTACCTCAGTCCCCAGTATCCCCGCCGTCCGCTCTATAATTCGCTCAATTTCCGGCTCTTCATAATATTCCAACCGGTGAATTATGCCAAATCTATCTCTTAAAGGTCCCGCCAGCGCCCCTGTTCTCGTGGTTGCCCCAATCACCGTAAAATGTGGCAAATCCAGTCTCACGCTCCGCGCCGCCGGCCCCTTACCAATCACAATATCTAGTTTATAATCTTCCATCGCCGAGTATAATACTTCCTCTACCGTCCGTCTTAACCGGTGAATCTCATCTATAAATAGCACATCGCCATCTTGTAAATTCGTCAAAATCGACGCCAAGTCCCCCGCCCGCTCAATCGCCGGCCCCGCCGTCACCCGCAAATTAGTTCCCAATTCATGCGCAATCACATTTGCCATCGTGGTCTTCCCTAATCCCGGCGGTCCATATAACAACACATGGTCCAAAGTCATCCCGTCATCTCGCTTTTTCACCGCCTCAATCGCTAGTCGCAAGTTGTTTTTTAACCTCTCCTGCCCAATATATTCATCAAAATTCGTTGGCCGTAGCGTCACCTCAATTTTCTGCTCTTCGGCATCTTCTTCGTGCGTATTAATATCCACAATTCTATCTATTGCCATACCCCTATTTTAACATATTCTATAATTTTACCCTATTTTAAACATTTTATGAGATAATAGTATCAAATAAGGAGTCATTTTATGGAAAAACTAGATAAAAACAGCAAAACTTGGAAGAATTTAGAAACCGCCTTTGCCGGTGAATCCCAAGCCTCTATCAGATACCAATACTACGCCAGTAAGGCTAAAAAAGACGGCTACGAGCAAATCTCCGCCATCTTTGACGAAACCAGCCACAACGAAAAAGAACACGCCAAAATCTGGTTCAAACTCCTCCACGATGGTGCCGTCCCTGACACCGAGAAAAACCTAAAAGACGCCGCCGCCGGTGAAAACTACGAATGGACCGATATGTATCAAAAGTTCGCCAAAGAGGCTCGCGCCGAAGGCTACGACGAACTCGCCGACAAATTTGAAGCTGTCGCCGCCATCGAGAAAGAACACGAAGATCGCTATCTTAAACTCCTTGATAACGTCGAACACGATGTCGTTTTCAAGAGCGACAAGGTCACCGTCTGGAAGTGCCGCAACTGTGGTCACATTTATGTCGGCGACACCGCCCCCGAAATCTGCCCAGTCTGCGAACACCCCCGTGCCTACTTCGAAGTCCGCGCCGAGAACTACTAAACTTGCTTTTTTCCTCTTCGCCACCTCTGTTGTACAGGGGTGGTTTTCTATTGACTTTTTTACATAAGTGTGATATAATAAAGAAAGTTACACTCAAGTGACCGGTCTACGGTAGCCTTTACCGTTTGCACTTTGAAAGGAGTTATAATGAATGAATACGTTACCCCAAGTTGTATTCCAAGGCTACGACACCAAGGATAAGTGTTGGAAAGTACTTATTAATGGTGAAATTCCTATTGATAAAGTTGCGCCCATAGAGGACGGAGACGAAAAAGATCCCGACCCTATAGTTCGTGTATTCATGCCTTTAAAGCGTAAATACATTGCGGAGGAAGGTGCATGCATAGCACCATATCCGCCAATTCGCTACGAACAGGGCGGCAATCATACGATATCTATCGGATTCGCGGTAGATTATCGTGTCAAAGACGAGGACAGCGTAATGACGCGCTTCCTCGACGAATTTGTTAAGGAGCTTGAAACTTATATCAAAGAAAATTTCTTTGAAAAAGCAAGCCTCCCAGAAATAATCTAAAAGTCCATAACGTTGCCACAGAAACCCCCTATATACTGAAACAAAATCTCTCAAAGTCAATCAATCAACCCTGTGGCAACGTTTATCTCCTCAACCTAAAAACTCCCCTTTCGGGGAGTTTTTACTATCTTAACTATTTTCTTAGCCCACAAGCCGCGACAGTTTTCTTGTACAATTCAAAATCAGTACGTTCTAAGTATTTCAATAACTTCTTACGTCGCCCCACCATTTGCATCAGACCACGCTTAGCCATAAAATCGTGCTTATTCTGCTTAACGTGTTCGGTCACTTCCTTAATTCTCTCGGTCAAAATCGCCACCTGCACTTCGGGCGAACCCACATCTTTTTTATCTCTGGCGAGCTTAGCAATCGCCTCTGTTTTCTTCTCTTTTGTAATCATATTCCGCATTATACCACACTTTTTTCTCTCTCGCAACCCCTTTTTATGTTACAATAAACTTGTGGATTTTAGTTTTAACTTTGGTTGGGCGCTCGGTGGACTTGCTATTGCCATCATTGGTGTCTTGCTCATCATCTACTACCGTCCCTTTTCCGACAACTTCGCCCATGGCGTCAAATCTTACGACCACGTCAAACTCGCCGGCATCTGTATTATCATTCTCGGTTTTCTCATCATGGCAAACCTCCACCTCATACTACTAAACTTCCTCGTTTCCCTCGCCTTCGGCCGCTAATCTTCAAATATTATATTTTCAACTTTTTATCGAACTTGAGCTTGATTTTTGCAACTAAATTTGCTACACTTCGCGCGTGTTGCACTTTGACAGCGTTTGCGAGCAGTAATTGCGAATTCAAGTTCGCAGGTGGGCGCGGGCTCACAAACAAAGGCTTTTCTAGGGTAGTCTGGTGTGTCCGAGGAAGGAGGGCTAGACAATGCATATCACAATTGAGATAACTATCTTCAGTTTTGGTAATCGGCGTCACCGTCACCGCTCGGCCAAAACCCAGTCAAAAGAAAACTAGCTACCGCTTAAAGTAGCTAGCAGCAACGCGAGCGAGCTTCCTAGAGGCTCCTCGTATTTTTATTGTATAAAAATAAATTACTATTGTCAAGCAACCACGAGCGTGATACAATAGAAACGCAACATCTAATTGTTTATCGCAAGTAAGTTTTGCTTTCGCGATATTTCCACAGTAAAAATGGTGCCGTAGGGTATCTGACTGTGGAAGCTTACTTGCCGAAACAATTGGGTGTTGCAACTCCGCGGCACCATTTTTATATGGCCCCGCAAACAAACCTAACGGAGGCAACCCATGCGAAAGCCAACAGCTAATAATATCGACATCAAACATAGTTATTTGATATTATTCTTAGTATCGTTTTCGCTTATACTACTAATTTTAATTTTTACTGGTTGTTCAGCTTTTCGTTTTAATTCCGTCTATGCCGATTCCACCACCAGAACCAAACTCTACTTAAACCAAGTCTTAGACATCTCTGCTCCTAGTACGGCTATTCTTAATTGTACTCCTGGTACTACGGATAGTAATGCTAATCTTTGTACGACTGATATTGCTGTAGTGGTTAATACTAATAATGATACTGGCTATACTTTGTATATGAATACTACCAGTGGTTATTCTACTAGTCTTACCAATACTGCTATTAGTCCCTCTGCTACAGTTAGTACTCTTAGTAATCCTCATCCTCTATCTAGCCCTACTACCTTTCCTATTAATACTTGGGGCTATACAGGCGGTAGTGATCAATCGTCTGTTACTGGTGGTTATGACTGTACTAATGGTGGTGGTAGTAGTGGTGGTGGTAATTATTGCCCTATTCTAGCCTACATAGATAGTTCTGGTAGTAGCAGTTATGCTCCTAACCATACCATTAATACTACTAACGCTCCTGCTGCTAGTTCTACTACTAACCTTACCTTTGCCGCCAGAGTTAATACTGATAAACCTTCTGGTACCTATACTAGTTCTATTACCTTTACCGCTGTCGCTAATGCTGTACCAGTTCAACCCATTACTAACGGTATGTCCATGCAAGATGTCACTAGTGATGTTTGTAATGCTACTCAAACCTATGAACAATCTAATACCATCTATACTCTAAGAGATGATCGTGATGGTACCGAATATACTGTAGCTAAACTAGCCGATAATAACTGTTGGATGACGCAAAACCTCGAACTTGGGGAATATGGAAAGCCTATTACTTTAACGGCTGAGGATAGTAATGTATCGCCTAATGGCTACACGCTCACCCTGCCATATGCTAATAACTCTGTCTATAAGGGCAATTCTAATCACTACGGAAACTACTATGGTTGGAACACCGCTACCGCTGGTTCCGGCACCTCTACTTCCGGCGAAAACGCCCCTTATGATATTTGCCCTAAAGGGTGGAGGTTGCCGAAAGCGGGGAGTTCGGCTACGGAAGGCAATGAGTTCTACGCTATGCTTAGCCCTTATATTACTACTGGTACTTGGGTTGAGGCCACCGAAAATTCCTCTGCCCGCTGGACTAATGTTGACACATCGCAGTTCACTAATACACCAGTATTTCTTATATTTTCAGGCTTAATACTCAGTAGCGGCACACTAAGTAGCCAAGGTTCGCTTGGAGATTGGGAAACTTCTACTTCCGCCAGTTCATCTCACGCATTTCGTTTACGCACTACCACTTATGGCGGTGTAATGCCAAGAAGTAGTGAATACAAGGATGCTGGTTTTACCGTCCGCTGCCTCGTCCCCAGCTCCTAAAATTCACAATCATTAAACAACAATAGCATTTCTGAAAAACATTGTTGGTGAACCCAGTGTCAAAATTACCCACATTCACGGTTCGAGTACCGAGCTCCGTCTCGGGCGCAGAACCGCCTAAATGTGGTAATTTTGACCATGGCGTGAACCAACCGTTTTGCGGAAATGCTATTGTCGTTTTAAATGTATGAGATTTTTTCGTTTCAAGTCAGGAACAAAAGCGCTTATTTTGTTTCTTTCAATTTTACAGCATCTTCTACTTTATACTCCCCCACCCTCGTCCTCCTCAACTCCGTCAAATACCCCCCAACCCCCAACCTAGCCCCAATATCCTCGCCTAATGCCCTTATATACGTCCCACTCGACACGTGACAACGAATCACAAGCTCTGGCCATTTATACGACACCAGTTCCAACGCATATACCGTCACTTGACGCGTCGGCATCTCTACTTTCACTCCCTTACGCGCCAAATCATAAGCCCTTCTACCGTTAATTTTTACCGCCGAATATCTCGGCACTTTTTGTAAAATCTCTCCCGTAAACTCCTTCAATACTCGCTTCACTTCCTCAACGCTCGGCTCTTTTGCGTCATCATTTTCACTTATCTCGCCTTCCACGTCTCCCGTTGTCGACACCGCTCCCAGTCGCACCGTCGCCTCATACCACTTATCTAGTTTCAAAAATTCCCCCGACCGCTTCGTTGCCTTTCCCGCCAATAAAATCAACAGTCCCGTAGCAAACGGGTCTAATGTTCCCGTATGACCTACTTTTACTTTATGTCCAACCTCTTTAGACAATTGTCTACGTACTCTCGCTACCACACCAAAAGATGACATCCCCTTCGGCTTATCAATTAATAAAACTTCGTCCATTTACTATGACATATTGGGAATTTGGAAAGCATCTGGCGCCGCCGGCTCAGGTTCGCCCATTGGTTGCGGTGGTATATCAGGAGTTAGTTCGGTTACTGGCTCTGACACTGGTGCTGTTACGTCCGGAATCGCCCCCGGTACTGACTCAACTGGTGGCAAAGTCGGCGCTTCTACAGTCTGCGCTGGCGCCGCCATCTGTTGTAATTGTTCTAACGCCTCGCCACCAGCCGGCGCAGTAACAGCCGGCTCGGCCGATGTAGCCGATGTAGCCGACGCACCCACCGGTGGCATCGCCATCGTTTCCGGTGTCGGTGGCACTGGTTCGTCACTTGGTGGTATCGCGCCAAAATCAACCGGTGGTATCGGTGGTGGTGGCAAATCTGGCAAAGCCTCCGTGCTCACCTCCACAGCTGGCATCTCTGTTTCCATTGGTGCGCTTACTTCTACCGGTTGCTCACTACCTGCATTTTCAGAATCAATCGGACTTATTACTTTAGGTTCTTGATTAAGCACATAAGAATCATCTTGTAAAGCTGCTGGTTCACTTGCCATTTCTGGCTCACCATCAGTATTCTCGTTATTATTAGCGTCATTGATCGGCCCGCTCGTTATCGGCATCGGTGTTTCCGGAGCGTCACCAGGAATCGACTCCGCCAAAGCTTCCGACATCATCTGACTATAATCTGGTGTTGCTGATACTGGCGTTTCTATCTCGGGTTTTGGTTCTTCAGGTGCTATCACTGATTCCGCTGATGCTGACGCTGATTCAGTTGATTCGATAGCTGGTTCAGCCGGCTCAACCGACTCCGCCGGAGTTGGCTCAGTCGCTACCGATCCCGTAGCCTCAGCCGGTTCCACTACCTCTGGCATCGCCGCATTGCTTTCTACTGGAGCAACCTCAACCGTCTCAACAGGCATTTCAGCCGGTTCTGTCGAAGTTTCAACCGGAGTTTCCGCCGGAGCCTCAACCGGCTCAACCGGCTCAACCGGCTCCGTTGTTTCGGCCACCGGCGCCTTCGCTACCGCTCCACTCTTTATCTCATCTGGCGTTGTTTTCTCTTCTGCCTTTTCTGGACCTTCTACTGACGCTACCGCTTCTTTAATTGCATCCTCTAATTCCCCGTTTTCGTGGTCTACCGTCAATAAAGTCTTATCATCTTTTACTTTCTTCTTGCTTGGCGCTTCTTCCATATCTACCGCACCAATTAATTCCGGAGCACTATTTTCCATCACGTTCATCGCTACTAGATGCTGATCAGCTCCCAGTTCCATTAACTTCGCCGCCATCGTCATCGTAGTCGGTTTCGTATTTTCATCCGCAAATCGATTCGTTGCCGCCATCATTGCCGCGAGCAGCGCCGTTGCTATTTCTGGCTGAATCTCTGGTTTCTTAATCGCGACCAACAAGTCTGCTACCATCTCACCCACCGAACTCGCTTCGGGGTCACTCCATTCAATCTCGCCAAATCTCCCCGGTTCACCAGTAGTGATATCAATCGCCGACGCATCATGCATAATTCTTCCGTGCTCAGAAAGCGCCGCATCTAGGTCGCTCGCCGTCGGCACATTGAGTGCTATCACCAAGTCAACATTGTAATCACCATGTGAAAATTCTAAATCATCTTGGTCAATTTTCACCTTATAAGGCGTAATAAACACTTTCACATAGTCGCCATCCACCTTATAGCGCAAATGGTCGGCCTTTTCCTTATTCAAAGCAATGATAAAATCTTGTAGGCTGTCGGTATTATCTTCAAAAGTCTCTTCTGGCTTCAAAAACTCTAGTATATTTGGCGTTTCACCCGAATAAATCGCAGTCACATGTTTGCCTGTTTCTTCCAAAAACAGTGCCAAACCCACCGCCGATGCAATCTCATCCACCGAAGGATTACGCGACAAAGCCACCAAAATATTCTCCGAGGCAGCAATCTTAGCAATTATCTGCCTAATAAAATCCGCATTGGTCGGTTGAGGAATCTCTCCTTCCGACATCTCGTTCGCCTCTGGCTCCGCAGTCTTCGCTGGGGCAGTTGGCGGAATTGGTGGTTTGGTGTCGTCGTCTTGCATATCTATTTTTATCCGTTTATAGATTCAGTTTAGCATAAACTCTTTTATCTGTCTACCCCAAAATACTTTACAATTACCTCAATTTGCGGTATAATTACTCAAAGTTTATTAATTTTAAAGGAAAACTATGCCAATTATTCAATCTGCTAAGAAAGCGGCGCGCCAAACTATCAAGCGCACCGAACACAACAAGCAAATCAAAAAAGACATCAAGACCGCCATCAAGGCTTTTCGTGATACTCCTACCGGCGAGAACCTCGCTGTCGCTCAATCCGAGCTCGACAAGGCTGTCAAGAAGGGCTTACTAAAACTTAACACTGCCTCCCGTCGCAAGGCCGCCCTTTATCAGGTAGCCAAAGCCGCTGGCGTCGTCGCCAAAGAGGCCAAAAAAGTCGAAAAATCCGCTAAAACTGCCGCTGCTAAGCCTGCCACCGCCAAGAAAACTCCAGCTAAGAAAGCCCCGGCTGCCAAGAAGACTACCACCACCAAGAAAACCACAACTTCTAAAACCGCGAAACCCGCAGCAAAAAAGCCTGCACCAAAACCCAAGGCTGAATCGAAGTAGTTTTCATCTGCATATCCAGTTTAGAGAGTTCTTTCAGAACTCTCTTTTCTTTTGCCCCCGCTCGCCACTCATATTTTTTTAACGCCTGCGTCACCATCAGCCCCACAAACATATACGGGTCATTTGTAGCCTCAATCTTTCGGCACATTTCTACCGCCCGCTTGCCGTCCCTTAAAGCCATTTCATAAATATCAAACACCAATTTCTTCTCTGGCGGGTCCATCAACTTAAATTCCTTCATTTCTACTCCCGCCGTTTTTAGCGACTTATACCCCTGTTTTCGCTTATCCAATTTCGTTTCCATTAGCGCCACTTTATGCTTAGTATCAACAAAATCGACAATTTTCTCCCACACCGCTTGATTTTCGCTCACATCTTTAATTAAAATCGCTCTCTTCTCGTTAAACAGCGACGCTCCCCGAAAAATGTTCGCCAAATCCGTTGTTTTAAGTTCCAAGCCCTCCACCACTTCGTAATTTTCACCTAAAAACTGTTCAATCTCGCGCTTCGCTCTTACTCTATCTTCTCCATAAAATATCTTGATCATTTATCGCCTCTCTTCTGGCAATGCGGGCAAATATGCGTGCCTCGCCCCGCCACTCTAATTTTTACAATTTCTGTTCCACATCTTGAACATTTCTGCCCCTGTTTACCAAACACTTGCGCAAACTCATCTAGATAATTTCCTCTCGAACCGTCCGCCTTCACATATGTCGCCATTGTACTACCACCCGCTCCAATCGCTGCCTCCATTACCTTTCTCGCTCCCATTAAAATCTTCTCTACCTCTGTTTTCGACAACTCTCCCGCTCGGCGTTCAGGGTGTACTTTCGCATCAAACAACGCCTCATCCGCATAAATATTTCCCAGTCCCGCTATCACCTCTTGATTTAATAAAACTGCTTTTATCAACGCTTTTTTGTGTCTCTGGCAACGTTTATAAAATTCATCAGCTGTCATTTTCCACGGTTCCGGTCCCAGTTTCTTAATAAATGCGTCCTGTTCCACCTCTGTTGTTGGTATCGCCTTCACAAACCCAAACTTTCTCTGGTCATTAAAAAACAGTTTACCATCTTCAAATTCAAACACCACTCTAGTCTGCTTATTTGGTAGTTCTGCTACAAAATTCTCACTCGGATGCCCCGCCGCAAACTCCCCAGTTTTTCCCCGCCAAATCAACTGCCCCGTCATCCTCAGATGTATCATCAGCGACCACCCCCCATCAAGATCAATCACAAGCGCCTTCCCGAAGCGTCGTAATGATAAAATGGACAAGTTGGGCAAATGCGATACGGTTCGTTTCGAATCATTTTTCAGATTTAAAGGCAAAAGATGTATATTCCTGACGACACCGACAGGTTCGTCTCCGGAGGAGACGGTTCTGTCGGCTGTCCAGCGTATGACATTTTTTGTCTTTAAGTCTGATGAGAAACAAACTGTATCGCATTTGCCTAATTGACTTATCTTTATAATTTTCTTATGCAAAATATATTTTCTCAGCCCCCTTCGTACCGTCTCCACCTCTGGCAACTCCGGCATTACACCTCCCCCCAGTTATCTCCCACCTTTACTTCTACCGCTAACTTAATTTTAAGTTCTGGCGCCACCCCTTCCATCTCTTTTATTAACAGCTTCTCTACCTCAGGCACCACTTTTTCTTCACATTCCACCATCAGAGAATCATGTACCTGCATTACCATTTTTGCCCCCTCTGGCAACACCTTATCCACTCTAATCATCGCTCGCTTCATCAAATCCGCCTCCGTTCCCTGAATCGGCATATTTTGCGCTGCTCGCTCTGCCCCTGTTCTAATCAAGAAATTCGGCGACTTTACATCTGGAGTCGGACGCTTTCGCCCAAAATAAGTTTCCACGTACCCCTGTTCGCGCGCCTGTTTCAAAATCTTCTCCAAATACTCTTTTATTGGCCGCCTCAATTCAAAATATCCCTCTATAAACCGCTTTGCTTCCATCACATTCATCCCTGTTGCGTCCGCTAACCCCTTAGCGCTCATCCCATACAGCACTCCAAAATTCACCACCTTAGCCACTCGGCGTTGCTGTTTCGTCACTTCACTCATCGGCACTTTAAACACCTCTGAAGCCGTCTTGGTATGAATATCAATTCCCGCATTAAAATCATCCATTAACTTCTGGTCGCCCGCCAATACCGCCGCCAACCTCAGTTCAAATTGCGAATAGTCCGCCGATACCAACTTCTTGCCCTTCGGCACCACAAATCCAGTCCTGATCCGCTTCCCTTCCTCTGTACGCACCGGAATATTCTGTAAATTCGGATTCAAACTCGACAACCTACCGGTCGCCGTCACATTTTGCGTAAACGTCGTATGAATTCGCCCTTCCTTGTCTGCCAAATCTGGAAACGGCAAAATATAAGTCGATAACAGTTTCGCTATCTCGCGGTACTCGGTAATTAAAGCTACTATTGGATGCTGGTCTTTTAACTTTGCTAACTCCTTCGCCCCTGTTGAATAACCACGCTTAGTCTTTTTTATCCCCTTCGCTGGCAACCCTAGTCCCCCAAACAACACTTCCGATAATTGTATCGGCGAATTTATATTAAACTGCCCGCCCGCCAACTGCCAAATTTCTTGTTCAATTTTTGCTACCTGCTGTTCAAATTCTTTCTTCAATTCATTAAAATATTCCCTGTCTATCAGCATCCCCTGTTTTTCCATTTTATATAACACCGGAATCAGCGGCAAATCAAACTCCGTCAAAATCTTCATCAATTTCGGCTGCTTCAAAAACTCTTCTCTTTGCCTCTGATACTCCGCCATTTTGTTAACTTCTGGCTGTTCTTCTCTCCGTTCAAGCGGATTTAACAAAAATCTCCCTTGCTCCAAATCCCAAAATTCCGCCCCTGCAAGCACCTTCTCCGCCACCCCTTCATCCTCATGCATCACCCCCTTCACATCCCATTCAACGATAGGGTGTTGTTTAGAAGGCAAAAAGGCTCTTTCTGAATCGTATTTTAGATTTGAATCAGGAGAATATATATTCCTGACGACACCGACAGGTTCGTCTCCGGAGGAGACGGTTCTGTCGGCTGTCCAGCGTATGATATTCTCCTGGTTCAAGTCAGATGAAGAAAGAGCCTTTTTGCCTTCTCTGCTCAGCCCAAATTTTCGAATTAACGACCTAAACTCCAACTTCTCTAACGCCTCTTTCGTCCTCACCGGATCATACTTAAATTCCGGTATGTCTTTCAGCTTCACCGGCGCATCTTCCATAATCTTCGCTAATTTATACGACAAATATGCACTTTCCTTACCTTTTCTTAGCTTTTCCCCTATTGAACCCTTTACTTCATCAATATACTCATATATACCATCTAAACTACCGTATTCGTTTAGCAGTTTCGCCGCCCCCTTCTCACCAATTCCCGGCACCCCAGGGATGTTATCCGAAGCATCCCCTTTTAACGCCTTCAAATCTAGAAATTGCGATTTTTTAATGCCATATTTTGCTTCCACCCCTGCCACATCTAGCTCTTCTAGCTTACTAAACCCCTTCAAAATTCGATACATCCGTGTATTTTTGTCCACTATCTGTAACATATCTAAATCAGACGAAATAATATAAGTCTCCCACTCTCCCGCTCCATCGGCCTGTTTTGCCAAGGTACCGATTATATCATCTGCCTCATACTCTTCACACTCCACAAAATCCCAACCTAGCCCCTTCACTAACTCTATTAATAAAGGTATCTGCGCATAAAAATCTTCACCCGGCTTCACCCGCCCCGCCTTATATTCCGGGTATAACTTCTTACGCTTTGCTGTTGAACTTTTGGCATCCCACGCTACCACTACTTTATCCGGTCGCAAATCTTTTACAATCTCCATCGCAATTGCCGCAAACCCATATACACCCCCCGTTGGCGTACCATCCGCTAGTGACAAATTTCCCATCGCATAATACCCCCGATAAAACACCGATTTCCCATCAATTATCACTAGTCGTTTCATATCTCTAGTATAACACTAGAACTGAATTTCTTGTAGGATTTCCTCTACTCTCGCGTGTAAATCTTTTACTGTCCCGTTATTTAGAACGTAATAATCCGCCATCGCTATCGGACCACCCTTCTCAATATTCTCAATCTCTGTTCGGTCGCGCTCTTGAATTTCTTCGGTATTAAACGGGCGTTCTTTTCTCATCCCTACTCTTTTATGCCTTAAATGTTTATCAACCACTACGCCCAGAAATGTAATTTCTCCCGGAAATTCGTGTTTTAATGCCACATATTCCGTCCACGAATACACCCCGTCTAACACTATGCGCTTTTGCCCCGCCTCTATCAAATCATGTACTTCTTCTATCACTTGTTTGACTACCCAGTCTGCCCCCTCAGTCGCTCTAATCATCTCTCGAAATTCTTTCTCGCTCTTGGCGGTCCGCTCAATTCCCCGTTTCTCCATTTCCTTCAAAATCATCCCTCCAAAATACACCTTCGGATAACCCTTCTCCGTCAAATAATCTACCACCACCGACTTGCCGCTACCACTCATCCCCACCACAGCTAAAATTTTGATATCTTTCATGATTTTAGTATAACACGAACCGGACTTTCGCACTTTTTAATTTCAATTTTTCTCACATTTTTCAACTTCTGATACTCCCCCTCCGCCTGTATTTCTATTTCATTTTCACCGGTAAATTCTAGCACATCACCATTAGACGACTTCACCGGCACTCTCACAAACATACTTTTTAGCATAAATCTTAACAACCTGCCTAATCTTGCTAAGCTCACTACACTCACTCCAAACTGCCTTCTATCGCTATAATATCGCCCCCCACGCATCAATTTTGCCACCGTTTTACCATTCACCGCCAAATAATCTGTCATCCCTGTCATCTCGACACCATTTATTTTAAATACCGCCGGCAAAAATTCCCGTTTATGATACTTAAAATACCAATCTTTCAACACCCATACCGAATACACTAGTCGTCCTATCCCCTTTTTTTCTCGCAATTTCTTCCTCACTTCGGGCACATCAAACACTTTCGTCGATGACGCAAATAACCCCAACGTCACATAACAAGCCGCGTAGCGCCAATGTTTTCCATCGACTCGCACCTCTAACGGCCACAACTTCTCATCCTTACCGTCTATCACATCTTCCACATTTTTTACCCCCATCACCCCCGCCAAATCATTAAAATTGCCATATGGCAAAGCCATCAATTGAACACTTTTTTTACTCAATATCACCCCATTTAACCCAATCGTCGCCGTTCCGTCACCCCCTGCCGTTATTACAATGTCATCATCTTGTAATAACGTTGCTAGTACACTCGCATTGTCATCCACATCGGTCGGACGCACCTCATATTTCCCCACTGCATACCCCCTCAACTCCCGCACCTTATCTAGCACCTCTTTTTTGATCAGTGCTTGACTAGACGATCTCGGGTTGTATACCAAAATTATCCGCTTCATCTTGGGCAATCGATTATTTCAAAAATTCATGTAATTTTTTAATATCTTTATGCTTACGTAGTTTCGATAGTGCCTTCGCCTCAATCTGGCGAATTCTCTCCCTCGTCACCGAAAATTCATTACCCACTTCTTCCAAAGTATGTGGTTTACCGCCCCCGATACCAAAACGCATTTTCACGATTTTTTGCTCACGTTCCGACAGGGTTGATAATATCCCCGCCAATTTTTCCTTCAAAATTTGGTTCGCCGCTGCATCTTCGGGCGTAATTCTCTCTTCATCCTCCACAAAATCGCCTAGCACTGACTCTTCATCATCACTATCACGCCCCACCGAGGCATCTAGTGACGCAATATCTTGCTTAATTTTCATCACATAGTCAACTTTTTCCGGCTCCATTTTCATCTCTTTGGCAATTTCTTCTACCGTTGGCTCACGATTTAGTTCTTGCGTCAACTTACGTGTCACTCTTAATACTTTATTAATTGTTTCCACCATATGTACGGGAATCCGAATCGTTCTTGCTTGGTCGGCAATCGCCCTCGTAATCGCTTGGCGAATCCACCAAGTCGCATAAGTCGAAAACTTAAAGCCCTTATCAGGATCAAACTTCTCTACCGCGCGTAATAGTCCGGTATTTCCCTCTTGAATCAAATCTAAAAAGTCCAGTCCTCTACCACTATAACGCTTCGCTACCGATACCACTAGACGCATATTTGACTCTGCTAGTTTATCTTTGGCTTTCTTGTCACCTTTTTTGGCTCGTATGGCCAAATCGGCCTCTTCTTCTGGCGTTAACAATGGTACGCGACCAATTTCACGTAGATACAGTCTCACCGAATCATCGGCAAACGCATCTACATTATCGGCTGTAATTTCCAAATCTTCATCCGACAAATCCTCCTCAGCCGCCAAATCTCCGTTATTTGGCTCATCTGGTTCAATTACTACGTTTTTGTGCTTCAAAATGTCGTCTTCGTCAACTTTCATTATTCCCCATTATAATGGTTTCGGTCAAAAAAAGCAACTTTTTTCCTAACTTTTTTGAATTTTCGTAATTTCCCGTAAAATTTTATCAGTCAACTCCTCATCGCCCTCCGCCTCTTTTAATTGCTCACGTAATTCCACCACTTTCATTTTCTTCTCATAATCCGCCAATCTTTTATTCAATTCCTCCGCCTCTTTTGTTAATGCTTCCCTTTCCCAATCTTCATATTCTTTCGTAAATATCAACTCTAACTCGGCCAATTTAGTTTCATCTTCGGGTAGCTCTACTCCTTTTACGTCCACCCCGCCATATACCACTAGGGCTAACAAATTATCTTCTAACGCCTTCATCTGATCACTTCTAGTATTGCTTTTTGCTTTCTTCAAAAACCGACGCTTTTTCTCGTCCACTTTTTTACTCAACAAATCATCTACCGTCACATCCAGTCGTTCCGCCACCAACTGCTCGTAATGTTTCCTTTCCACTGCATCGCCAATATATCCAATCACTCGCATCGCTACATTTGAATATTCTCGTTTGCCATCACCGCTGCCTATATCTAGCCGTTGTTCGTATTCTTTAAGCAACCACTCCACTGCCGGTATCTTATTTTTTACCACTTCCTGCCACAATTTCGGGTCTTTTTGGATCAACTCATCCGGGTCTTTAGCATCACCATACCCCGAAATTACCGACAAGTTTATCCCCATATCTCCGGCTAACATTATTGCTCTTTCGGTCGCTTTTACCCCCGCCTCATCACTATCATAAGCCAATCGAATATCGTTCGTGAGTCTCGATAACGTCTTCAAATGTTTCTCAGTCATCGCCGTTCCGCTCGTCGCCACCGCCTCTCTGACTCCTGCTTGATGTGATGATATCACATCCATATTGCCTTCCACTATCACCACAAAATCGTTTTGGCGAATCGCCTCTTTGGCCTGCGCCAAACCAAACACAAATCTTGACTTATTAAACAGTAAGGTTTCCGGTGTATTCAAATATTTCGGCTCCGACTTATCTAACACCCTAGCCGTAAATCCAATCACTCCATTTGTATCAATAAACGGCACCATCATCCGCCCTCTAAACAAATCAGTCTTAAATCGGTTTAGTAATCCCGCCGCCTCCAATTCTTCCAATTTAAATCCTTTTTTCTGCAAAAACTCAATTAGTGCTTTTCCAGTTGCCGGTGCATAACCAATTCGAAAATCCTTCACCGTCTGCCGATTTAAATTTCGCTGATAGAATACATACTCACAAACTTTTTTATTACGCGACAAGCAAAATTGATAATACTTGGTCGCCAATTCCAAAGCCTCACTCGCCCGCTTCTTGCGCTCCGCTACCTTGGCATCACCCCCACTATATTTTTTCAACTCTACCCCCGCCTGCGCCGCCAATTTTTCCAAAGCCTCTCTAAAAGTTATTCCTTCCACCTCCATCACAAAACTAAAAATATCACCGCCCTTATTCGCCGAAAAATCGTGCCATATTCCCTTTTCTGGCGACACCATAAAAGACGGGGTCTTGTCCACCCCCCAAGGACTACGCCCCTTTAAATTTCGCCCTGCTCGTTTCAGCTCCACATACTGCCCAACCACATCCTCCACCGCCAAACGTTCCTTGATCTCCTCCTTGACGTCATTCATAACTATAGTATATCACACCAATTTGTGCTATAATAATGCTTATGGATGGCCAAGATTATTTAAACCAAATCTCCGCGACCACCGCTCCCAGCGGTCAACCTTCTAAGTTCAACTTTAAAAACCTCGTTTCGTCCAAACTTTTTCGCATTATCGGTGCCGGTGTTATCTTAATCATTCTTCTCATTATCGTCGGGAACATTATCAGTAGTGCTTCCAACAGGGCTCGCAATCTCGCCGAACAACTCGAGCTTCGCCTTACTAATATTACTTCCATGTTAGAAGAAGAAAGCAACGACTACCTCAAAGATACCAATCTACGTTCCTATAACACTGCCCTTATCGGTATCCTTAAAAACACCGACACTCAGCTCACCGATTTTCTCACCGAAGCCTACGGTTTTAGCACCAAAAACATCCCTGCCGACATCCAAACTAGCGAAGCCGATTATATTGAAGTCTTAAAAGCCGAACTCGAAGAAGCTCGTCTCAACGGCCTTTATGACCGCACTTATGTTAATTCTATGTCCACCGAAATTAATCTTATCATCGCCCTCGAAGAGAATATCTTAGATCGCACCAGCAACGAAACGCTTACTGACATCCTCAATCAGTCTATCTCTAGCCTCACTTCTATCCTCGAAAGCTACGACAGCTTCAATAATTCCTAAGAATATGCTATAATACCCTCATTATGGATAAAGATGAAGTCAAAAAGCGCCTCGATAAGCAACGCGCTAAACAAGTTGCTAATATCAAAAAAGTTAAGGACAATAAATTTTTAAACGAATTCAAAGAGTTTATCAACCGCGGTAGCGTCATCGATCTCGCCGTAGGTATCGTCGTAGGTAGTGCATTTACCGCCATTGTCAATTCCTTAGTCAACGACATCTTAATGCCTTTCATTGGCATCATCTCCGGCGGCATCGATTTTTCACACCTTACACTTACCGTTCCTAATATCACTGAAGAAGGCACCTATGTCACTCTCGCCTATGGTAACTTTATTCAAGCCATTATCAACTTCTTTATCATCGCCTTCGCAATCTTTATACTCATCCGCTTCGTTAACCGCACCAGAAATGCCGTTCAAAAGAAAGAAAAAGCTGAAGAAAAACGCGAAAAAGAAGAGCTCGTCCTGCTCCGCGAAATCGCCACCGAACTCAAAAAAGCCAATAAGAAATAATCACCATTTCGGACATTTACAAGCACCAGACGAACAATCTTCCATATAGCAATCGATTCTAAGTTCGCCATTATTGAGTTGTTCAAAATTTTTTGCCGCTCTTTTCGCTAAAGTTTTTGCATAAGATTCCGTCGGATGCAACCAATCCCTTAGATTACTCTTAGAACTCACTTCCTTCTTTTTTGAAATAGCCGTACCAGAAATATAAATTCCTCCCGCTTCTCTTATCGCTCTTCTGTAGTCTGCTAATGTTTTTCCATATTTATTTTTCACTTTATCGCAATCCTTTGGTTTAGTATTTTTCGACACCTCTCCAGCATTTAAATATCGATAAATCGGCGAAAACCATATAATCTTAGTAGTAGACCCGTCAGTTCTATCAGCATTTATGGCCGCTATTCTGTTGTTAATACTCGCCGCTGCACCCAACGTAGTTGATGTATTATCATAATCAAAATCAGTATGATTACCATTCCAATATATACCCGAATCTATTCCAAAGTATTTATACCAATCA
Organism: uncultured Candidatus Saccharibacteria bacterium; assembly: GCA_964394555.1. GTDB lineage: Bacteria > Patescibacteriota > Saccharimonadia > Saccharimonadales > Saccharimonadaceae > Nanosyncoccus. The sequence goes on from CAYMXW010000006.1 coordinate 20,278, forward strand.
TTCGTTCCTGCTGAGATTAAAATATAATCATAACTCATTAATTCTTCATCAGACATCTGTGAAATTCTATAATATACGCTTGTTTTTCCCGCTTTTCCGTCCGGCTTATACGCCAATGTTGACCCACGTACAGCATTATTTTCTACGCTCTTTGCCCCCAAACTTTTTGCCATTTTTGTCAAAAAAGCCCCGAAAGTCTTTGTTTGTATACTATCTCCTTCTATTAAGACTTTTTTGTCATTCAAATTATACCGTTTTTCGTTAGTATTGCCACTTCCCTTTGCACTTCCTTTTTTACCACTAGCAACTTTCGCTCCACTAGTAGCTTCCTTACCACTCGTCTCCTCTTCTTCCTGAGCTATTATTTCTTCCTCTTCTTGTTCTGTTGCTTCTTTTGCTTCTTTTTCTTCTTTCTCAGCGTCATCATCTGTTTGAGCAGTACTATTACTTGCCTGCTCGCAAATACTCCCATCATTCATTAGGCCACCAGGTATTAGCCATTGCGCCAAACTCCACATCACTGCATAGATACCTAATCCCACTACGATTTCTAATGCTCGCGTTTTTGCCATTGATAGCCTAGCCGCATTATCACCTGAAGTAATATAAATAATCGCCGTTATCACCAGCCCCACCGTTGCCGCAATTGCTACTCCATAGGTTAGAATTGTAATTACTAAATTTATTGTCGTATAGACTCCACAACCACTATTATCGGTATCTTCTAAAGTCCCCATCAAGTTAGTATCTACCGTATTCTTTTCGGCGTCTTTCGATACTTCTTTGCTCCAATCACTTACGTCCTTATCATCTACCGCCACACTATCATTCACTGTCACCATACACACCGCAATACCACCCATCAAAACTCCTAACATCATCATAACGGGGATAAGCTTAAAGCGTTTCATAGCTTCAGTATAGCACAAGTATTGTCGATATTTATAAAAACTGGTATAATTTAAATACCCCTATGGAAGAAATCAAAGAAAATCTGAAAGAAATTGTCAAAAAACACCATGATTTGATGTGGTTGATGTTGCTACTTTTTGTTGGCAGTATGGGGCTCCTCGTCACTACTCTAGTCACCTTAAACCCCAATGTTTCTATCACCAATGTCGGCTATGGTGACATTGGTGGCTATCGCACTGGTAGTTGGGCCAACATGTTAGCCTTTGCCATTCTTGCGATTATTTTAGGTGTCCTACATAATCTATTAGTAGTAAAAATATTTCGTAAAAAGGGAGATGGTTTAGCAAAAGTCTTGGTGGTCACCAGTATCTTTTTGCTCATCGGGGCATTTGTTGTACTAATTAGACTTCTAGGAGAAGGCTAATGAGTAAAGATATTGAAATTCCCGAGGGCAAACGAACCCCTAAATACCGTTTTTTTGAAATGCTCCCTGCTTTACTCAGTTATTCACTAGTCATCCTATTATTTATTCTCTCAATTATTAATCCCCTACTCGGAGCAATTTACCTTCTGCTCATCATCGCTTCTACTTTAGTAAAAGCAGTCGGCACAGCTTATCGCACCCTCCAAGGCTACAAAATCGTCAAAAAAGCTGGGCGCGTCGACTGGGCCAAACGACTAAATGATCTCGCTCATCCTCATAACGCTTATGAACGCTTACACGGCGTCAAGTCCGAAGCTTACGATTTTGACCAACACGTCCAAAATTTAAAACTCTTATCCGCTGCTGATCAAGGCAACCACCCTAGCGCCGAAAAGATTTATCACGCCATAGTGATGGTCGCCTACAATGAAGGCCTAGATGTTTTAGTACCATCAGTTCAAGCTGTCGCTGATACCACTTTTGATAATCAGCGCATAATTTTTGTACTCGGCTACGAAGAACGTGGCGGTGCCGAAATTGAGGCAACCGCCAAACAGTTAAAAAAACAATTTAAGGACGTCTTTTACGATTTCCTCATCGTCAAGCATCCCGACGGTCTCAAGCACGAAATTAAGGGTAAAGGGCCCAACCTGACTTATGCCGGCGAAGCTTTAGCCGACTATATCGATAAAAAGCATATCCCTATCGAAAACGTCATCGTCACCTCACTCGATAGCGACAATCGACTCAGCAAACCTTACCTAGATTATGTTGCCTACGAATTCGTTGTTAATAATAACCGTCAACATATGAGTTTTCAACCCGTATCACTATTCATGAACAACATCTGGGACGCTCCCGCGCCAATGCGCGTAGTCGGAGTTTCTAATTCTTTCTTTAATATCATTACTACTATGCGCCCCCACGCTATTCGCAACTTCGCTTCGCATTCACAACCACTTGCCGCTCTCAAAGGTATGAATTTTTGGAGTAAACGCACTATCGTCGAAGACGGTCACCAATTTTGGCGTAGTTTGTTTTACTTCGATGGCGATTACGAAGTTTTGCCGATTCGCGTACCAATTTACCAAGACGTAGTCGTTGGCGACACTCTGTGGGAAGCCCTCAAAGCCCAGTTCATTCAACTTCGACGTTGGGATTACGGCGCTAGCGATGTCGCTTATGTCGGTGTCAGATTGTTTAGTAAAGACCGCAATATGCCGTTTTGGCCACTTTTTACTAAGTTCGTCCGCTTACTCGATGGCCACGTCATGCTAGCGGTAATGGCACCAGTTGTTGCCTTTGGCGGTTGGGTGCCAATGCTCATGAATCTCGGCGCCCGCTCCGCCGTCGCCTACAATCTTCCCTCAGTAGTCGGCATCATCCAAACCGTTGCTATGATTGGTCTTCTTGTCACGATTCTAACTTCTATGAAAATGCTTCCCAAACGTCCCGAACGCTACAAAAAAGGCCGTTCCGCACTCATGGTTCTACAATGGGTCTTAATGCCCTTCGTAGCAATTCTATATCAGAGTGCCGCCGCATTTTACTCCCAAACTCGACTCTTCCTTGGTAAATACATGGAAAACTTCGATGTCACTCGCAAAATCGCCAAAAATTAAAACACCAAAACCATAATTTTTATGCTATACTAAGTTCATGGATAATAATGATTTTGAACAGCAGTTTGCTAAAAATGTTCAGCAAACTGTTGCCACCCAATCAAATATTCAACCCAACAACAATAATAACTCGGCCTCAGCATCTCCCCTAACATCTAAAATGCCTTGGATTATCATCGCCAGCCTTTCCCTCGTCGTCATTTTGCAAGTTATCATTCTCGTTGTCGTCCTTACTAATTTTACATCTAATAATTCCGAATTGGCCGAGGAAGAAGATGTTGATATTACCGACACTACATACAACGACCCCGACTCCGTTTTTGATAACGACGGCTTATTGACCGCCACAAACACCACCTGCACCAACGGCGACAACAGTTACACCTTTACTACCGACGGTGAATACACTTCTAACTCCACATCTGGCACTTACACCATCACTAATGGCAACCTAATTACTCTCGATGGCAACACTAGTAAAGTCCTTTATTATGATATCGTTAGCCTCGCTGATGGTCTTACTATTTACAACTGTTCCGTCGACACTGATATCGAAGAAGAACCAGCCGAATAGCCCATTTTTGTGCTATAATAAACTTATGGATAATAGTTCTATGCAGGGTTCTCTTGTTCAGCCAGCCGCCAATGACGCTGGTAGCGTTCCCCGCGAAAATATCAATGCTACCTTTGACTCCAACGGCGAACTTGCTACTTTTAATGCTATTTGCGTCACCGATGACGGCGCTTATTTTAAAATTTTTAAATCCGGCACTTACGAACAATACGACGCTTCTACTAATCTAATCAATTCTGGTAATTATTCTATGGTTAATGGCATTGTTGTTTCAATTTCCCCCGACCGTGTACTCTATTATGACGGCTATTATCTCGCTGATGGCACCACTATTTATGATTGCGAAGCCGATAACAGCGCCGAGATACCCGAATAATGAATTCAAAACGTAATCTTCTTAAGTTTATTCCTCTCGCCATTATTGTCTGTTTTTCAGCTTTTCTCCTATTTAATAATACTCCCACTCACGCTGCCGGCAAAACCAAAAAAATGGCTAGTTTCTCCGTTCATAAAAACCTCCAAGGCGCTACCCTCACTAAAGATTATTATTTTTTCGTTGGTTGTAATGGCAGTTATGGCAGTGGTGGTTGTCAAATCATTCGTTGTGCTCGCTCTAGTAGTTTTATTAAAAGCTGCAAAAAACACGCCACTTCCAGCAGTGTCGGCCATAAAATTTCGTCTCTTTACTACAAGTGGAATGCTCAAGCCATTCAAGCCGCCGTCAAAGACGGTAGCGGCAATTTTAACAAATCCTGTTATAACTTTTCTCTTAAAAAAGTCAGCTCCGGATGTGGTTCCTTTGTTTCCAGTAGTGGTCTAAGTCCGGGATCTAGCGGTCTACGCCAAGGTTGGACTAAATATAAATCCGCCGATGGTAAAACTTACTACTTTAGGGGCTACGGCATCTCCTCTAGCACAATTTATCTCTACAACAGCAAGAAAAACGTCATTAAAAAATGGAGCCCTCCCGTCGGCGGCGAAATTGAAGATGTTATGGTTGACGGCGATACCGGCGAAGTCTATTTTGCCATGGCACACCAATGGAGTAGCATGAACTTCTACAAAACCACCGTCTTTAGCAAATGGATCAAAGCTACCGGCAGCAGCAGTTCTGAATCCGGTGGCTCCAACCGCGGCAAAAACCCTTATATCAATCGCGAGCCCAGTAATCCTATCAGCGACATCGCCAACAAAACTAAAAACGATGGCGTCGTTGATACTAACTTCTTCGGTGCTCTTCAAGACGATGGCAAAGGCTGCGGCATCTGGCTCATCCTTAATATTATTTTGACCGTCCTCACCTCTGGCGTCATTATCGCCGCCACTATTGGCATGCTTCTTTCTGCTATCACCTACATGACCGCCAAAGACAACCCCGAAAAAATCGTCAAAGCCAAAAAACGCATCCTCGATATCATCATCGGCCTCTTTATTTATGCTGCTATGTGGAGCATCTTAGAGTGGCTCTTGCCCGGTGGCGTATTAAATACCGGCGAGATTTGCCAACCGGCTACCACCACGTCCGCTGATGATACCAATGGCACGTCCGAAGAAGAGGATGCTCAATGATCGTCCGCAAACTCCTCCCTCTCCTCACTCTTGCTTTTCTCTTTTCTCTTTTTCAATTCTCTCCCGTCTCTGCTATCACAAATGTCAGTGGCTACACCTTTGACTCTCACGACGTTGACATTGTAGTTAACAAAAACAATTCCTTTGATATTACCGAAACCATCGTTGCCGATTTTGAAACTCCCCACCATGGTATTTACGTCACTTTACCCCTATTTAACACTCTTCCCCGCGCCGACGGCACCAAAACTACTAACCATGCTCATATCACCAATCTATCAGTCAACGAAAACTACACCACCGAAACCGAAAACAGTAATCTTATCATCAAAATCGGCTCTGCTGACCAAACTATCACCGGCAAACATACTTACACCTTCAAATACAACTATAACATCGGTCGCGATCCCCTCAATGGCAAAGATGAGCTTTACTTCAACATTATCAGTAACAATTGGGAAACCTCTACCGATCGCGTCACTTTCAAAGTCACTCTTCCCGAGGCTTTCGAACCCCAAACTCTTGGTTTTACCTCTGGACTCACCGGCTCCGTTCTTAATAATATTTCTTATTCCATAGACGGCAATACTATCTCTGGCTCTTACAATGGCACTCTTAAGCCTCACGAAGCCATCACTATCCGTCTCGAACTTCCCGAAGGCTATTTTATCACCCCGTCACCTAGCGACAACCCCCTAGTCTACGCTCTCTTCTTTGTCATTCCCACCATCTTCGTCGGCATCTGCTTCTATCTCTGGTTCAAATTTGGTCGCGACGATTACGTCGCCGCTGTCGTTGAGTATAAACCACCCAAAGGCCTCAACAGCCTCGACGCCGGTTTTCTCTATAAAGGTCAAGCCACTTCCAGTGATGTCACTTCCCTACTTATCTACCTTGCCAACCAGGGTTATCTTAAAATTTCCGAAGTCGAAACCAAAACCATGCTCGGTAGCACCAAAAAATCTTTCAAAATCACTAAACTCAAGGATTATGCTGGCAGCAATAGGAACGAACGCGCTTTCTTCAACGGCCTATTTGCCCTCAGCAAAAGCGAGCAAGCGCCTCTCGAGGTCACCCCCAAAGACCTCGAAAATCACTTCTACACTACCGTCAACACTATCTTAGCCGACACTAATTCTAAAACTAACAAAGATAAAATCTTCGAAAAATCCGCTTCTAGTAAATCTATCTTCATTACTCTCATGATTCTCGCTACGCTTGCCATCATCATCGCTCTACCTCTCATTCTCTATGGCATACCTGATAATTACGTCACCGACTATTTCTATGCACTTTCCTATGACCAAGTTTGCCTCTTTGGCGTCCTCTATGGCGTCGCTTGTATCATCGGTATGATTATCTTTCGCAAAATTCTCCCCAAACGCACTAAATACGGTACCGAAATGCTAGGCAAACTTCGTGGTCTTAAAGATTTCCTTAGTACTGTCGAAAAAGACCGCATTGAAACCATGGTCGAAGAAAACCCTAAATTCTTCTACGACATTCTCCCCTTCGCTTACGTTCTCGGCGTCTCCGACAAGTGGATCAAAAAATTCGAAAGCATCTCTATGGAGCCACCTTCCTGGTACGATGGCCCCGACGCTTTTGACATGGTCATGTTTGGCTCTTTCATGAGTTCTACGATGTCTTCTGCTAACAGCAGTATGATTTCTAACCCCAGTAGTTCCAGTTCTGGTGGTGGTTTTTCTGGTGGTGGTTCTGGCGGTTCTGGTGGCGGCGCTTGGTAATCTTAAAAACAAAATGGAGCCGTTGACTGGGCTCGAACCAGCGACCTGCTCGTTACGAATGAGCTGCTCTACCAACTGAGCTACAACGGCACCTTCCACTTATTATAACACAAAACAAAAAGTGGTATTTTTAAATACCACATTTTCTGTGGCGGGTCCGACGAGACTCGAACTCGCGACCTCTGCCGTGACAGGGCAGCGCTCTAACCAACTGAGCTACGAACCCAACCTTTTTACATTATACACCATATCTCAAATTTTAGCAAATTTTGGTGCGGGTGGAGGTAGTCGAAACCTCATCTCATCCTTGGGAAGGATACATAATAGCCGTTATACGACACCCGCATACCCCCATTATACCACCTTTTACTCAATTGTGATATACTCTGTAATTCCCCCATTATCGCGCAAATTCTTCATCTCTTCATCAAATTTTGTAAACGGAATCTTAATCGACACATAATTCACCTGTGCATCAGTTTTCGAAATCAACTTCACATAATAATAACCATCCCCGCTAGTAGAGATAAATCGCTCACTTATCTTACCAGGCTCCAAAGTCTGCGCCACCGTCGACCTGCCACCATCAATATTCTTGTTGTCTACTAGGCCACCAGTTTCCTCATATTGTACTGCTTCGCCCAATTCTTCTGCCACCGCTCGCATGTCGCCTTCTTTTTCTTTCAACAACTTCTGTACTTTACTATCAACTTTCTTAGCGTCATCATCAATCTCTACCATTACCTTATATTTTGTTAGTGACATCATCAGCATCCTCTCATATTCACTCTTAGTCATCCCAAAATTATCGTTCAAAATCTTCAAGAAACTCTCCTCGCCCCTCTCTACGCCCCCCATATTCAAATGTTTATTAAACTCCTCTGCTATCTCTTCATCGCTCACCATTATTCCCTTTTCCTCTGCCAACTTCATCGCATAGGCATACTCCTCGGCATTATCAAGCGAATTACGCTTATACTCATTTCTCACCGCATTTGCATCCGCATCATCACCCAACTTGCCGCTCTGTTGTTCTATCGTCTGCAAACTACTTCGATAAATCATCAAATAATCGCTATACTTTACTTCCTTGCCATCCACATTTGCTACACTTACTGGCAATACTTGTGTTACTCTATATAGTACGTCACTCGCAGTCTGAGTCTTATAAAGCATCAACCACCCCGCCACTACTACCAATATTATCGCTAATAATGCTATCAATATCGTATTAAAAACCAATTTGTGTCTCGCATACTGTAAGGGGTACTTAAACTTGCGCCCCTTAGCTAGCACCTTTTCGCGGCGCTCTTCTAGCTGTTCTTTTTCGGTTAATTTTTTCTTAGCCATTATTTTCTCCTATCACATCTTGTAGTTTATTATAAATCTTCTCTGGTTTTGATACCGTACTTACTACCATATCCCCCACCTGCGTTTGAATTACTAAGGTTCCATAGCCAAACATTCCACCAAATAACCCAGGAATATTATATGATACCGTCTGAATCTTATCCAGCCCCAAATCCACCACTGTTTTCTTAAATAACCCTCTTTGGCTCACCTGTCTTATCCTCTGATTCGTCACTATATACACCGAAAAATACCATAGCATATAATCATATAATAACTTCAATATACCCAATCCTAGTGCCCCTAAAAACACCCAAAACAGTACATTTGACTGCTCTGGCCATATCACCATCGGTAAAAACCCTAAAACGCCAATTATTACCAAAAACAGTATACCTCTCCGCGTTTCTACCATATGTTTACGAAAAATAAACTCCAGTCCTTCCCCCTCGCGTTGCCCATCAAATTGAGTCTTGCTCATATATCTATTATACCATATAATATAATCGTATGGCCTGGTAGCTCAATGGATAGAGCAGCTCCGTCCTAAGGAGAAGGTTGTGCGTTCGACTCGCACCCGGGTCACCATTTTTATCTAGTAAATTTCGCTCTCACATCTGAATAATCATACAGTTCGTCTGGTTTAAACCACAAATCAATTTCTTTCTTCGCTTCCGAAACATTACCGCTCGCATGTACTAAATTTGGCACGCCTATGCCCTTAGCGTCCGAATAACCAAAACTCATATGCGAAAAATCACCACGGATCGTTCCCATTTCTGCCGACTTTGGTTCGGTCGGACCGACAATTTTACGTACCAAAGGTACCGCTTCTACACCCTCTAGCACCATCGCAATTACCGGACCTGTTGTCATATAAGCTAAATTATATTGAAAAGTCTTCTCGCCTCTCCTAGTAATCATCTCACCGATATCCTCGTAGTGCGCACGATAGTGGTCCTCGTCTGGCATCACCATCTTCATACCTACAATTTTTAGCCCTACCTGTTCAAATCGCTGTAAAATCTTCCCTACGATACCTCTCTGTACCGAATCCGGCTTAAACACCACCAAACTCCTCTGAATTAAATCTTGTTCCTTGCCCATAACTCCTCCTTACTAGCAACAAAAGTCGCCTATTTTATTCATTTTATGAGATAATTATATCATATGTATGTATCAGATTTAATAGAAGATTTTCTTGAACATCTTGAAATTGAAAAAGGTCGCTCCACGCGCACTATCGACAATTATCGCCTCTACCTCAACCGTTTTTACGAAATCACCAGCGAAATCACTAACAAAGAGTTGAAGCCCCAAGACATCGACCTCGAACTCTTACGCAAATACCGCCTCCGCCTCAACCGTACCAAGTTCAACGACCAACCGCTCTCAGTTATCACCCAGTCTTATCACCTCATCGCCTTGCGCGGTTTTCTTACTTACCTTTCACGTCGCGGTATTAAAAGTCTCAACCCCGTACTTGTAGACATCCCCAGAGTGGCACGCAAACAAGTTACTTTTTTGCATTACGACGAAGTGCAAAAAATGCTAAACCAAATCCCCTTAGACGACGAAAACGGTCTGAGGGATCGCGCCATTATCGAACTTCTCTATTCTGGTGGTTTACGTGTTTCCGAACTCACTAGCCTTAATCGCGATTCTATCAACCTCAGTCGTCGCGAATTTATGGTACGAGGCAAGGGTAATAAAGACCGCCCAATTTTCATCAGCCAAGCCGCCGCCGATCGTGTCAAAGATTATCTCGACGCTCGCACCGATTCTTTGCCCGCTCTTTTTCTCAACAACAGTAAACATACTAACGATTTAGACACCAGCGGCAATTTTCGCCGCATCACCCCTCGTAGTATCGAACGCATCGTCGAAAAATATGCTCGCGCTGCCGGCATTACTAAACACGTCACTCCTCATACTCTGCGTCACAGCTTTGCTACCGACCTCTTAATGAACGGCGCCGACCTCCGTTCGGTTCAAGCTTTGCTCGGCCATTCTAACATCAGTACCACCCAAATTTACACTCATGTCACCGACCCCCACCTCCGTGAAATCCACGAAAAATTCCACTCCGAAACCGACTAAAACTAATCAAAGGTTAAATAGCGACGGTAAGGCACTTCCCAGCCACATCACCATCACAAACCCAATCATCAGAAACGGACCAAAATGTATCACATGATTCCCTTTTTGAATCAGTGACGGCATCATGATTATATCACCCAGCAAATTTGCCAAGAACATCGCCCACAGCGACAACCACCAATCACCAATCGCTAGTGCTACTGCCAGTGCCATTATCCAGTCACCACCCCCCATCAAACGTTCATTTGACGCCTTATAGATTGCCCAACATACCCCTGCCAGTATCACCACCCCTACTGCCGCACTCACCAACAATCTCAAAACATCACCGCCATCTAACGCCGTACTCCATACTTTAAGGCCCAATATCATAGCCCCTAACCCCACCACTGCCACCAGTAATATTACCGGCAACTCTCCCCATTTAGCATCGTATACCGACAAAATCGTCAGCACTACTAGCATCACTAATATCAAAACAACCGTTGCTAACAAAATTGCCAAATTCAACGGCCTTGTCACTAACACCGACCAATAATAGATCACTGGCACCACATAGACATGCCCCATCATCGCAAACGCTGTGCCTAACCCCACTTCCGACAAAATCTCTGCTAAACCAATTTTCTTACCACATTTTCGGCATTTTCCTCTTAGCATTAGCCACGAAATCACCGGTATATTATCATACCACTTCAATTTATATTTACAATGTAAGCACACTGAACGTTTACCGAGTGATTTTTTGCCCTCTATTTTATAGCGCCAACGCCACGCCTGGCAACACGCAAACGATCCAAGCACTGCGCCCAACGCAAACATTACTGCTAAAACCAATATTTTCATCATCCAATACTATTCACTAGCGAGTAAATCGGAAGTAATGTACCACCTAACACCACGCCGATCACCGCCGCCATTACTACCATCAAAATCGGCTCAATCATTGTCGAAATCGTTGCAATCTTTTCGTCTAGTTCTGTTTCATATACGGTCGCCGCTCGCCCCAACATTTCGTCAATCTTACCAGATTGCTCACCAATATTTGCCATCTGCGGCACTAACGGCAATATATAATCCTTGCCCTCTAGTGCCTCACTCAAAGCTTTACCGCCTTTTACTTCCTCGGCTGCCTTTTCTAGCTGCTCTTCTACCACCACATTATTTACCGCTTTCATACCAATATGAATTGAATCTAGCATCGATACCCCCACCGCTAGTAACATCTCAGTCGTTCTCGCAAAGCGCGACATGTATAGCCTCAAAAATAAATCTTTAAATAGCGGTATATGTAATTTCATATTATCAAATGCTCTTCTTCCTCCTTCAGTTCTCTTATACTGTATCACCCCCCATACCGCCAGCACCAAAATCGCTAGCACCAACCACCAAAAGTTACCAAAGAAATCTGTCATTCCCACTAAGAACTGAGTCAATCCAGGTAGCTCCTTATGCATATCTTCGTATAACCCTCTTACCTCCGGCACCACCATAATCATCATAAATGCTAGTACCGCGATAATTACTACTAAAATAATTGCCGGGTACACCATCGCCCCACGAATTTTCGACAACATCGCTGCGTCTTTTTCTTGTTGGTTTGCTACTCTATTTAAGGCTTCATCAAGTGTACCACTACTCTCACCTGCGCGAATCAAAGCAATAAACACATTGTCAAACACTTTTGGATATTTTTCAAACGACTCTGCCAATGTCTTACCAGATTCCACGCTCGCTAACACTTCTTCAACAATTGTGCGCATTTCCTTATTTTGTGTCTGGCTCGCTACGGTTTTCAAGCTGTTCGCTAGTGGCAAACCTGCTCCAATCAGCGTCGCAAACTGCCGTGAAAATGTCACTTTATCTTTTGAAGTGATTCGGTTTGTCAACTTATCAAAAATACTATTACCACCCGAGTCGTCCTGTACACTCTCGGGTACAAAACCTTGCTCTACTAGCAATTTTCCTGCCTCGTGCTCAGTTTCAGCCTGAATTGCGCCTTTAACAATCTTGCCAGTCTTGGGGTCTTTCGCTCTATAATTAAATCTACGCATCCTAACCTCTTGCTAATCTCTCAAATTCCACTAAATCTACTGCGTAATCTCTAGCATTATCATAAGTGATTATTCCACTCTTTACCATATTTACAAGAGTTCTATCCATCGTCTGCATACCCTGATCAGCACCAGTCTGGATCACCGTGTCTAACTGGTGTGATTTACCTTCACGAATCAAAGATTTCACCGCATTATTAGTTACCATAATCTCGGCCGCCGCTATACGTCCGCCACCAATCGCTGGTATCAAACGTTGCGAACAAATCGCCATCAACATATTTGCCAACTGTACTCTAATCTGTGGTTGCTGATGCGCCGGAAACACATCTATCATACGGTCTATCGACTGCGCCGCCGAATTGGTATGCAAAGTCGCAAACACTAGGTGACCAGTCTCGGCAATCGTAATCGCCGCCGCAATCGTCTCAAGGTCGCGCATCTCACCAATTAATACCACATCCGGATCTTCGCGCAAAGCCGATCTCAGCGCTGCCGCAAATGAATAAGTATCATAGTGTACTTCCCGTTGTACTACTACCGAACGTTTAGACTTGTGTGTATACTCAATCGGATCCTCTATGGTAATAATATGAGCCGATTTTTCTTGATTAATTTTATCTACTAATGCCGCCAAAGTTGTTGATTTGCCTGAACCAGTCGGACCGGTCACCAGCACCAATCCTCGTGGGTAATTCGCAAAATTCTCTACTACTCCGGGAAGTCCCAACTCGGCTATGCTGCGAATCTCATTCGGAATCAAACGAAATGCCGCCGCTAGGTCGCCCCGTTCATGAAAAGCATTAGCGCGAAACCGCCCCAGCTCACCAAAAGCAAACGAATAATCAAACTCTTTGTCTTTCACTAAAATCTTCTGCTGCTCTTCGTCTAAAGTTGAAAACACCAAACTCTTCACCATTTGACTAGTTAAGACTGGTGTACCATTTATTGGCGTCAATTCCCCATCAATCCTCAAAATCGGCCTCAATCCCACCTGGATATGTAAATCCGAGGCTTTACGTTTGATACACTCTTCTAATAACGTTTCTATTCTCAGCGACTGCGTCGCACTCTGCCCACTATCTTTCATACTACCATTTTACCATAAGTTGTTTTGCTTGACAACTTGGTTTTTTTGCCAAAATGTGCTAAAATAACACCAGTGGTACCGTAGCTCAGTTGGTTAGAGCGTAGGACTCATAAG
>CAYMXW010000007.1:0-32153 GCA_964394555.1 uncultured Candidatus Saccharibacteria bacterium
GACCCGCAGAAGCAATTTTGAATTAACTGTAATTTCTCCGTCGTGGCGCACTGACTTACATATCAAAGAAGACATCATCGAAGAAGTCGGCCGCCTCCTCGGCTACGACAACATCCCCCTAGCCTACCCCACCCGCCCCTTCATCGGCTCCCGCCTCGACTCAATTTTTACCCTCAAATCTACCATCAGAAACATCCTTTCAGACAAATTAAACGCCCACGAAGTCCTCACCTATTCCTTCATCAGCGCCAAACTCCTCAAAAAAGTCGATCAAAATCCCGACAACAGTTACCAAATCATCAATTCCATCTCTCCCGAACTTCAATATTTCCGCCAAACTCTCACTCCTAGTCTTCTTGATAAAATTCGCGAAAATTTGAAGTCCGGCTACACCGATTTTACACTTTACGAACTCAACCAAATCTCACAAAAATCTGCCGGCCTTACTAAAGAACACACTCCTGTCACCAGCAATCATCTCGCAGTCGTCACCCTCGGCGATTATTATAAGATCAAGGCCATCTTCACTCAGCTCGCTCACGACCTCAAGCTCGATTTCAGACTCCAGAAATTCACTAACGATGAAACTCCGTATTTTGAGCCTCTCCACGCGGTTAATATCTATCTCGGTGACACTCTCATCGGTTCGCTCGGCGAAATTCGCTCGCTTACACTTAGCAGTTTCAAACTCCAGGCCCCCATCAGCGCGCTCGAATTAAATCTCGACCAACTTCCCGCCATGAACCCGGTTCCTCGCGACCTCAAATTCACCAAATACCCCGCCACCGAGCGCGATATCACTTTCAAAATTCCAGCAAACATCACCTTTGCCAGCGTTCACGAGCTCATCATCGGCACGCTCAAGGCGAACGACGACCTCATTTTTACCGTCACCCCCACTTCCATTTACCAAGCACCACGTACCACCACCCGCAATCTCAGCTTTCATCTCCACTTCGCCAGCGTCACGCACACCTTGGAACCTAATGAAATTTTTGCTATAATGGACTTAATTACTAAAAACATCACTCAGACTCTTGGTGTGGAAGTTGTCTAGCTAACCCTAAGGAGGTAAAATGGATGAAAAATTAACCAAAACCAGTCTTAAACAGCGCCTATTTATTGGCTTTATCGCCTTTTTGATGCTCGGCTCATTTGCCGCAGTTTATATTGGTATCGCTGTTGGTGGTAGCGAAAGTAGCGAACAGCAAAACGCCAACGTCGACCAAGCTAAACTCAGCGAACTTCTCAAAGATTACACTGACAAAAAAGCCGCCGCCGACGAAGCCGCTAAGCCTTTTTCAGATAAATATTTCCCCGAACTCTCCCAGTATCGCTCCGAAGTCAAGGCTTACAATGCTAACAGCATCAACGAGGGCGGTAATCTTACTACTAACGACCTCAAACAAGGCACCGGCTCGTCCATCGGCGACGACACTCAATATCTTGCCTACTATATTGGTTGGTGTGCTGATGAATCTATTCTCGACTCCTCTTTTGACAATTACGAAAACCCTACCACCCTTAAAACTCCTCTCGACCCCTCCGGCGGCCTCATCGAAGGTTGGGCTAGCGGCGTCAAAGGTATGAAAATCGGCGGCGTACGTGAACTCTCCATCCCCGGCAGTCTCGCCTATGGCGACAGCCAAGAAGTCTGCGGCGCCAAGAACTCGCCACTTAAATTTGTCGTTCTCGCCATCCCTTATGACGAAAAGCTCGCCACTCTCATCGCCGACGCCAGCACCGCCTACATGCGCTACGTATATTACGCCAACTATGGCATCGATATTAACGACATGAGTCAAGCCAGCAACGATAGCGGCGATAACACAACTTCAAGTGACGACGCCACTTCTTCTGACAACTCTGCCAGTGACTCTTCTGATAATTCTTCCAGCGACAATTCCGACGACAATTCTAGCAACATCGATAATACCGAAAGCACCACCACCCGCAAACGCAAAACTAGCGACGTTCTCTTAGGTCTCTAAATGGCAGACCCTACCTTCTTCTTTTATGACCTCGAAACTTCTGGCCTCAGCGCACGCGAAGACCGCATCATGCAATTTGCCGGTCAGCGCACCACGCTCGATTTTCAGCCTCTCGGCGAGCCGGTCAATCTGCTCATCAAACTCCCCGACGACACTCTCCCTAGTCCCGGCGCCATCATGGTCACCGGCATCACTCCGCAGGCTACTTTAACCGATGGTCTCACCGAAGCCGAGTTTTGCAAATACGTCCAAGAAGAAATTTTCACCCCCAACACCATCAGTCTTGGCTATAATACGGTGCGTTTTGACGACGAATTTATGCGCCACCTTTTCTGGCGCAACTTCTACGATCCTTACGAATGGCAATGGCAAGACGGCCGTAGCCGTTGGGATCTTCTCGATCTCGTTCGCATCACCCGCGCTCTGCGCCCCGAAGGCATCAACTGGCCCACCACTGATGACGGCCAGCCCACCAATCGCCTCGAGCTCATTACCAAGCTCAACGGCATCGAACACGAAAACGCTCACGACGCTCTCGCCGATGTCACCGCCAGCATCGCCGTTGCTAAATTATTAAAATCTAAACAGCCTAGGCTGTTTGACTACCTCTTCAATCTCCGTAGCAAGCACGAGGTTATAAAACTGGTGAATCTCGACAACCCCCAACCTTTCGTTTATACCAGCGGCCGCTACGGCAAAGAGCACAACTTCACCACCGTCGCCTTCCCGCTCGCTCCCGCCCGCAATAGTAATATTTTGGTTTTTGATTTGCGTTATGATGTTGAGGATATTTTGGAAGATTCTTCAAAATATCCATTCAGTGTTGTTAAGACTCTACAATATAACCGTTGCCCCGCTGTCGCGCCACTCGGTGTACTGAATAAAAATGATGGCTGGAATAAACTCGGCCTCACCGAGCAGGGAATTAAAGACAATCTCGCGAAGCTTCTAGAACACCCCGAATTTGCCGAGCAAGTCCGCGAGGCGCACGAATCTCGTCCTGATTTTCCGCCCGCCCCCGATGTCGAGTCTGCTCTTTATGATAGTTTCATCCCCGATAATGATCGCATCAAATGTAACGCCGTTCGTAACGCTACCATAGACCAACTCGCCGATTTTCACCCCGATTTTACCGACGACCGTCTCCCCGAACTTTTAATTCATTATAAAGCCCGCAATTTCAAAGCCAGCCTCACCGAAACCGAGGCAGAGTCTTGGGAGGCCTACCGCCAAGCTCGTCTCAACCGCCAAGCCCCCAAATTTGCTTCCGAAATCGCCAAATTCCAAGCCGCCGGCGCCGACGATTTTCTCCTCGAAGAACTCGAACTTTGGTATCAATCTCTCCTTCCCGCCGATATTTAGGCAAGGGAAAAGGCCCTACTTTCGTAGGACCTTTATGAAATCGGTTACCTTAGTAGCATCTCGGGTCCGTTGGACACCACTTTGGCTCACCGTTTCGTTTTAGTGCTTAGCGTTGGCTTCGATTGTCCTCAGCCGACGATTACCTTGTTCCGACAGTTTAAACCCTTCGGCTAACTGTCCTAACGCGGCAACCGCTCCACCGACAACTACAATCGCGATCAGGAATAAAATCCCGATAGCAATCAATCCGGCACCGACGCTTTCGTCCGGCACGGTTTCTGCTCTCATTAATTCGGGGTAAAGCCACACCGACCGGTTCACGATAGCCGCTACGGCAAATGCTACTGCCGCAACTGCTCCGCTTCCCGCGTAGACTGACAGCCGATTGGCATACAGCCTACCACGTCTCACATTACGCCAGCCAACCCGCAGGTTGAACAGGCAAACGATAACGAATACGAAGGCGCACAGCGCCGTGATGATAATGTTTAACATTTTTAACCCCCTAACTATGTCAAATGATGTTAATAATTGCGGTCTTGACCCTATTGCCAAGCACTACCCTTATTATAGCACACTTTGCCAAAAATGTCAATACCCCTTATGCTTAACTTACCATAACAGTATGTTATAATTTAATTAGCAATGAAAAACATCCTCAAAATTTTTACCGACGACCTCAAGCGTCTGGTCAAAAACAAAATCGCCATGGGTATCGCCATCGGCGCAGTCGTCATCCCCGGCATTTACGCTTGGCTCAACATCGACTCCAACTGGGACCCTTATGGCAACACCGGCAACATCCCTATCGCCGTAGTCAATAAAGACAACGGCACCACTATAGTTGGTGAAAAAATCAACCTAGGTGAAGAAATCGAAAAAGCCCTCGGCGAAAACAGCGACATGAAATGGGTTTTCACCGACGAATCCGACGCCATTAAAAACGTCGAAAGCGGCAATTATTACGGCGCAGTGATTATCCCCGAAGATTTTAGCGGCGGCCTCTCTACCATCGTCAGCGGCAGTGAAATCAAAAAACCCACCTTTGACTTTTATGTCAACAACAAGAAAAACCCCATCGCCCCAATCATCGTCAACAAGGCAGTTTCTGCCATCCAAGAAAGCGTCAATCAAAGTTTCATCAACACCATCGTTTATAAAACCGTCAGCACCGTTGAAAATCTCAACTTGCCCACCAAGGGCTCCAATACCGCGGACAGCCTCATTACTAAACTCAACGAAGCCAAATCCCGCACCGGCCAGCTCCGCAATATTTTAAACACCACCGGCATCGCCGCCGACACTACCGGCAAATCTCTATCGGCCCTCCGTAGCACCATCCCCGCCCTCAAAAGCGCCGGCAACAATGTCAGCCAAGACCTCGGCGACCTCAAATCTACCGTCAAATCATTTAACGATACTTATAGCGGCATTGAAACTGAGCTCACCTCCGCTCTCGACAAGACTGAAACCGTGATTAAAGACATCTCCGCTCTCCTCGACCCGTCTGATCCACTCGCCCAGCAGCTCGCAAAACAGCTCAAACAAATTGAGGACGTCAAACGCCACCTCGCCGACACCAAGGCTAACTTAAACAACCTCTATCAACGCTCGTCTAAAAGTATCGACAGTGCTACCAGCACTCTGCTCAATCTCAACTCTTCTCTCGACAGTGCCGACCTTTCGATGAAATATATGATTGACGCACTCAGCAGTGGCAAACAACTCACCACCGGTCTTGACGCGGTGCTTGGTGATTTTCAAACCGACATCGACCAAATCATCGCCACCGTCAAAGAAGCCGAGAAGTCCGAACTCTACCACAACCTCGTTAATCTCCTTCAAAACGACCCCGAAGACGTTGCCGATTTCTTCTCCACTCCGGTCGAGGCCAAATCTATTGAAGTCTACCCCATTAGCAACTATGGCTCTGAGATGGCGCCGTTCTTCTCAGTACTCGCTTGTTGGGTGGGTTGTACTATCCTCGTCGCTCTCTTCAAAATCGACATAAAAGAACCGCCAAAAAATGCTAAAAATTATCAAAAATTCTTCGGCCGTTTTATGCTTATCGGTAGTATCGCCGCCTTACAAGGACTAATTATTGGCATTGGCGATCTCATCCTCCAAATTCAGACCGTCAACTGGCCCCTTTTCCTCCTGACGCTAATGCTTTCTAGCGCCGTCTTTATGCTTATCATCTATGCGCTCACCGTAGTTTTCGGCAAAATCGGCCAAGCCCTCTCTATCATCCTCCTCGTCATCCAAGTCGCCGGCTCTGGCGGCACCTACCCCATAGAACTCCTCCCCCGCTTTTTCCAAGTTTTACAACCGTTCATGCCATTTTACCCCTCCATGAACGCCGCCCGCGAAACCATCGGCGGCTTCTACCAAAACAACTACTTGATATATCTTATTATGCTTCTTTGCCACATCATTATTCCGCTGTTCTTGGGTCTAGTTTTCAGCCGCTACACCGCCGACGTCCGCCGTAAAGTCCAGCTCAAACTCCACAAAACCGACCTCATCGGCTAGCCCTTGCTTTTTCCTCAAAAATAAGGTAAAATATAAGAAATTAAAGGAAATTATTTATGGCTGAATACAAATTAGCGCTAAAAAAGCGCACTTTAACTGGCAAAAAACTGAAATCTCTCCGCGACGAGGGGCTTATCCCATCGGTGATTTACGGTGGTAAAGGCGAGCCGATTCTTGCCGCTTCTGACTACAACGCTACCGATAAAGTCGTTCGTGCCGCCGGCTATCACTCTCCGGTCGACCTCGAAGTTGACGGCAAAACCCAGCTCGCCATCATCAAAAACGTCGACGTCAACCCCACTTCTCGTCGCATTATCAACATTGAATTCCGCGCTATTTCTGCTCAAAGCGTAGTCGAGGCCGAAGTCCCCATCACCCTTATCAACTTTGAATCTTCTGAGGCCCACAAACTTCACTATGCCCCTTCGCAAGCGATTGACGAAATCGAAGTTAAGGCTAAGCCTAGTGATCTGCCAAACGAACTCACTGTCGATGCTAGCAAACTTGCCACTCTTGACGACAAGCTCACCATTGGTGATATTACCTTGCCTGCTGGTGTTGAATTTGCCGACAAGGAAATCGACCTCACCGCTACCGTAGCCGGCGTTTACGACCCAGCTGCTGAAGCCGCTGCTCGCGAAGCCAAAGAAGCTGCCGAGGCCGCAGCCGAAGCTGAAGAATCCACCGAAGAATCCGCCGAGACCACTGAAAGCGCTGAAGACCCTGAAGAAACCAAAGAAAACGAATAGCAGGTTTTGTGAATCCTGCTATTTGTTTTTTATAATAGTTCTTCTAACTTTTCCAGCGACAGCGTCCTATCTAGCGTCGCATTCTCCACATTTAACTTCGCTAGCTTCAGCGCCTCACCTGTCGACTTTTCCAAAATCAACGCCGACAGCACCGACCCCGCAATAATCGAATGCGCCGTTAGGTGCGTTAATAAATCTTTGCGTGGCAAATGCCAACTTTGCTGCTCTTCGTCTAGCCAAATCGTCTCATCATATATTCGGCACACTTGTTGCTGACTGTGTAGAGGTTTTAATTTGCCCTCTGTAAATACCACATCCGCCAGTTCAATCAGCTGATTATACAACATCTCCGGCTGTTCTTTCACATACACCGCCAACCTCGTCTGGTTCGACACTGACATTAGCGTCTGAATATCTTTCACAAACTGCTCATTGATATTTGCCGAACGGTCTATCATTATCCAGTCAATCGTGTCGTCGGGCGTCACCAGCACCGTCGGCGTCCGCTGGCTTGAAGTAAAATAACTAATATGGTCATCAAAACACAAAATATAACGGTAGTTATCAATTTTGCCAACTTCGCTAGCATCTTCCATCCCGATCTGCGACCCCGCAATCTGCCCAGTTAAACCAAATTTCTTCACCACTTCTAGCGTTACCGCTGCCCCGCCATATACGCTATTGCGACGGAAAAACGGATGCGTACTACCATCAAAGCACAAATCTAACCAAGGATTACCATGCTCATCATATTCAAAATCATTGTGGCGCTCATCAAGGCGCAAATAAATATCTTTTAGCACGTTACCCACTACTAACACGTTCATGCTTAAATTATACCACAAAAAAGCCCCTAAACGGGGCTTTTTCAAAACATCTATTAGCGAACTTCAACTCGCACACGGGGAACTGAGCGTCCCGAAAAATGAGTTTTCTTGGTTTTAACAAATGTGACCATGCCATCTTTGGCCGCGTGGATAGTGAAGTTGCGCGACATATAAGTACCGGGACCAGCAATTTTGGTGCTACCAGTTTGACGGACTAACACTTCGCCGGCGCGGACTTTTTGCCCACCAAAACGCTTCACGCCGAGCCTTTGGCCGGGGTTGTTATGGATGTTTTTGGCGGTACCGCCTGCTTTTACGTGTGACATATTATTTTTTCCTTAATACTATTATTTCTCGCGCCACTACCTGACCATCGCGGTGATACAAAAGCCTGCCCACGGACGCGAACTTCTTTACATTATACCCCAGACTATCGATTTCGTCAAGCAAATCTAGCCCCGAATACAAACCATCCGGCCGAAGCCACGCCGGCACCGCCATCACTACCGGCACCCCCGATTTTAGCTGCCTCGACAAATTCTTCAAAGTATTATACAGTAGAGAATCAATCTCTTGTTTTATTTCCTTCAGCTCCACATCCGTCGGCACGGTTTTTAACGGCGGCCCCAAATACGCCTCACACGCCACCGCATCGACCGGCTGCTCCCAGGTAAATTTGGCAGCATCCCCGACGGAAGTGAGAAGTGTTTGCGAGGAGGTGCGGAGCTGCTGCGAGCATGAGCGCGACGCATCCGTGAAGACGGGCTGCGTCGACGCGCTCCGAGCAAACATCTGCTCACTTCCGTTTATGAACCATTCTAAATTCCTCTTGGTGTATCGCACCATCCGCTCGTCAATATCAGTACCATACACTCGGTACCCCATCAGTAGCGCTTCTTGTAGCACCACTCCCGTCCCGCAAAACGGATCTAATACTCTCGCGCCAGAAGGCAACTCCCCACACAAATTCAACAAAATCTGCGCCAACTTCGGCGGTAACATCCCTACCTTGGCATCCCGCGCTGGCCTTGCTTGGTCACGCCTAGCATAAGCATCAATATTTTGTACACCACACCCCACGTACCACGTACCATCCAACTTTATTAGCTCCACCTTGTGTTCTGAGCGCCCCAGTCCATTATGTAGCACTGTCGCACTAGACAACATCGCACCTTCTCCTAGTACCACCCGCACGCTCCGACCGTGTCGCACCAAAATTTTCTTTAATTTCAACGCTTCCGCTCGCACCGCACGGCTAGCAGCCCCCTTACTATAATCAGACACCCCCAGTACGATTTTGCCTTCTGGCAAACTCATCAGCCATTTCACCACCGGCCCCTCGATTTCTTGTGCCAATTTCAAACAGCCCCCCAGCCTGTCGATATTCACACTAGAAGCACTCTCAAAACTCGCACACCCCCCACCAACTTTGCGCACATTATTATACAAACTCATCAGTTCCGCCAGTGACAGTACCTTATTTCTACCGAGAATCGCCAAATACTTCATTACCTCATTATAACACGGTATGCTATAATATATTATATGGCGTCAAAAACCAAACAGCCCAAAAAGTTCAAACTTACCGCCCGCACTGTTATTTCTATTATTACCGTGATTCTTGTCTGTGTGGTTATTTTTGAAAACCGCGAAACTATCCACCAAGCCATCAACCATATTGCCGACACTAACCTGTTTGTTCTTCTTTTACTTATCCCCGAGCAACTTTTTATGTACTATTGTTGTGGGCAAGTATTTCTCTCGTTTCTCGTCGCCAAGAAAAACGTCAAAAAAATTTCTCAATTCGAACTAGTACGCATTTCTCTAGAACTTAACTTTGTTAACCATGCCGTGCCGGCCGGTGGTTTTGGTGGACTTGCCTATATCACTTGGCGTCTACATAAATTCGGCGTCACCCCGGGACAAGCCAGCTTCACTTACGCTTTGCGTTATGTCATTACTATCTGTGCCAACCAATTTCAAACCATCATCGCCGTTATCTTTATGTTATTATTTAGCGCCATCCCCGCTAGTGGTATGTGGATTGTCTGGCTCACCGCCCTCATCAGCGTCGGCGTAGTCGCGTTAATCGCTTTTCTGATTATCATCGCCAGTAGTCTTGATCGTATTCGTAAAATTGCCGATCTCGCCGTCAAATTCTGCGACTGGGGTGTCAAAACTATCACTTTTGGTCGCAAAACTAACAAGTTAAAACGCGAAACCATCGAAAAATACCTCACCGACATCCACGAAGATCTCATCACCGCTCGCCGCAACAAGCGCCTACTTATTCGTCCTATTCTTTGGGGCGTGGTTTATAGTTTTCTCGAAGTTGCCATTTACTGGATTGTTGCTATCAGCCGTGGCCAACCGGGCATTTTGCCACAAATTCTCGTTGGCGAAGCCATCGGTTCGGCGCTCGGCGTACTTTTCCCAATCGGCCCTTACGAAGTCGGCATGGTCAGCGTTATGGGTATCCTCGGGGTCGAAGACGCCCTCTCTATCGTTTGTATTGCCCGCGTCATTGTTCTCTCGATGACCATCCTCACCGGCTACGGGTTCTACCAAAACGCCATCTCTAAAATCGGCAAAAAAGAACGCGAAGCCCTCGAGCAAGAAACCGGTGGTGTCTGATGGACAGTAGTTCGCCACTTACCGTTTCTGAATTTTTAGATGTCACTAATCGTACTCTTCAAGACACTTTTCCTCGCATCACCATCGAAGGCGAAGTTATCAGTTTCAAAATCAATCAAGGCAAATGGGTCTTTTTTGACCTCAAAGACGATTTAAGTAGTGTCAATTGTTTCATGCCTTTGTGGGACCTACACCTCCCGCTCGAAGACGGCATGAAAGTCGTCCTCGAAGCTGAGCCCAAGATTACTAAATGGGGTAAATTTTCCCTCACTGTGAAAAAAATTCAACCGCGCGGGCAGGGAAACATCAAAAAAGCTTTTGACCTGCTCAAAGAAAAATTAACCAAAGAAGGCCTATTTGACACCGACAAAAAACGCCCCATCCCCACCCCACTCACTACCATCGGCGTGATTTCTTCCACCGACGCTGCCGGCTATGCCGATTTCATTAAAATCATCAACGCCCGCTGGGGCGGACTTAAAATTAAGGTCTATCACTCCCAAGTTCAGGGCCTCGACGCTCCCGCCCAAATCATTCGCGCCCTTGACTATTTCAACCAACACGAAAACGTCGATATTATCGCCATTATGCGCGGCGGCGGCTCGGTCGACGATTTGGCCGCTTTTAATGATGAAAGTTTAGCGCGCCAGATTGCCGCCAGCCGCATTCCCGTTATCACCGGTATCGGCCACGAGGTTGATACCTCGCTCGCCGACCTCGCCGCCGACATCCGCGCCTCCACTCCTTCAAATGTCGCCGAACTTCTCACTCCCGACCGCCAAGCCAAACTCCGCGAGGTCGATAACCTCACCGACAACATCTACCGCGACATCATCACCCACATCGACGATTACACCCGCCAAGTCGACCACCAAAAACATCTCTTAGAGATGCTAAACCCAGACAAAGTTTTGAAGCGCGGCTACGCCATCATTGCCGGCAAAATCGCTGTCGGTAATGTTGTAAAAATTACAACACATACTCAAAACATTAAAGCCGAAATCAAGGAGGTTCAAAATGTCAAATCAAAATAAATCTACCACCATCAGCCAAAAAATCGCCAAACTCGAACAAGCCACCGACTGGTTTTCGAGCGACGATTTTCAGCTCGAAAACGCCAAATCTCACTACGAAGCCGCATTAAAACTCGCTGATGAAATCAAAGACGACCTAAACCGCCTCAAAAACGAAATTGAAATTTTAAAAACATAAAACTTATGCTATAATGGTACCATGGAACCAAATAATTCTGCTATGCCACCGATGATGCCAAATCAACCACCTGCGCAGCCTATACTACCGACACCGGGTCAACCGATGCCAAGTCAACCTATGCCGGCCCCCCAGCCTAACACTCCGATAGCCCCCCGTGCCGACCACCAGCAAAAAGATCTCATCCGCACCATCGTCATTATTGGCTTGTCGTTAATTTCCGCTACTTTTATTGCTCTGTTTGTCTGGGCGTTTATTCAATGGAATGAGGCTAACACCGCCGTTCAGGCCAAGACCAAGGTCGCCGTCGAAGAAGCCGTGGCCGAGAATACTGCCGAACTCGAAAACGATTTTGCCAACCGCGAGAAACAGCCTTATAAGACTTTCGGTGGCCCTACCGATTATGGTAGTCTATCTTTTGAATATCCTAAGACTTGGAGTGTTTATATTGCCGCCGATATTACCAGTGGCAAAAGTTTCGAAGCCTATTTCAACCCCGACGTTATCCAGCCGATTTCTGACGAAACCATTGATGCTCTCCGCCTCAAGATTGTTAATGAATCTACCGACGAGATCCTTGAAGATTACAACGACGAAGTCGAAGACGGTAACATCACTGCCGAAACCCGCCAGATCAACGGCGATCCGGTCACCATCTTCACCGGTCAAATCACCGACGAATTTCAAGGCAAAGTCGCAGTTTTCAAACTCCGCGACAAAACCGTCATCATCCAAACTGACGCCACCATTTTCTTTGACGAGTTTGAGCACGTCCTTAGCACCATCAACTACAACAAATAGTCTCTCTGTGATATAATTAAATTGTTGCCCGCATAGCTCAGCGGATTAGAGCACTTGTCTTCGGAACAAGGTGTCGGGGGTTCGAATCCCTCTGCGGGTACCATATTATATATAGTAAAAGCCGCCATCGTTCAACGGATAGGACATACCCCCTCTAAGGGTACAATGCTGGTTCAATTCCAGCTGGCGGTACCAATTTTTTTGTCAAATTTTCGATATCTTTCACTCGCGCTACTACCGTTAAGGGGCTAGTCGCCATTAGTCGCATCAGTTTAATTTGATTAGTGCTAATCGGCCCATCTGCGCAGGGTTCTAGCGCATTTTCGCGCAAATTCCAGCGGTAATTCACTCCTGGCTTCAATTTATCGCCATGTGTATCGGTATAAAAATTATACTCCTCACCTCCTAGTCGCCGAAAATTAATATCAAACCACAGCCTTACCACTTTAATCGCCATCCCATCATTTAGTCCCATCAGCACCTGTTTTAATAATTGAAAATATTCCGCACTCGCCACATCATTAGTCGCGCGGTTAATCGCTTTTAGCGCCTCGCCGGCAAGTTCCAATCGCGCCAAATCTGCCAAAATATTATGATAATTTGTTAGCATTTTAGCGCTGGTTAATATTCCTAGTTCACTCTTACCGCGGTGAACAGTGATATCTGACAAACAAAACATCTCCACCCCGCCCGCCAATTTCGACTTCGGCTTACGTACCGCCTTGGCCAGCACCGCCATTTTACCTTCGGGCGTTAAAATGTTTAGTATTCGGTCGGTTTCGCCGTAATTGGTGCGGTGTAGTACTATTCCTTGTGTGCGCAAATCTTTATCAGGCATACTGCTTAGCATAACCCTTTATCTCCTGCGGGGTCATTTTATTTTTATCTAGCACCCCCACTACCCCGTAATTTGTCAAATCTTGCCCCTTAAAATCTAGCGACGACACTATCACTACCGGTATCTGAGCCGTATCTGTATAAGACGCCAGTTCGTTTAGCAAAGTAAACCCGTCCGGTCCATCTAGTAAAATATCTAAAAAAATTAAATCCGGCAATTCATTATTCAAAGCCTCGGCTACGTCGATCGCGTTTGCAAATATCCGCGCCTTACTCGGCTCACAAGCCCTAGCAATACACTCCGCCATCATTTTATCATCATCAATAATAAAAATCATAGCAAACTCACTTGTCTAGATACCGGTAGTTCCACATAAAAACTTGTGCCGTCGCGGTGTCGTACCGCCCCGACTCTTGCGTTCATATATTTTGAAAACTTACTCGCAATATATAGCCCCAATCCCGACGACCCCGGGCGCATCGCGATCGAAGTTGGTTTGTTTAGCCAATCTCGCTTCATCTCTCGCCACACGTCTGTCGGCAACGCCGGACCGAAATCTCTTACACTAATTCTCACTTTACCCTGATGGTCCTGTACTACTAACCGGCTCTCGGTCTGTTCGCCTGAATAATGCACCGCGTTCAGACAAAAATTATAAACCACACTATATAGCAAATCATGATTCGCTATCACTAGGCGCTCGCGATTGCTATATTTAACAGTTAGATCACGTTTATTAAACATAAACAGCGACTGTAATTCGCGCGTCACTTCATCGCACACTCCGCGCACGCTCACCGGCGCCATTTCAAACAGCCCGTCTTCGAGCCGTGCGATTTTAGTCAGGTCACTTACTTGTTTTAAAGCCCGTTCCGACACGTCCACCATCTGTCGGCGAATTCGGGTTTGGTCGCTCGCTGGCGCCAGTTCCATCGATAACGCCAATTGTCGTATCAATCCTAGTGGCGCCTTCAGTTCATGCGCCGCCACCAAAATTCCATTTACCTCACTCTCCATATATATCTATTATAAACTATTTTTTAGATTTTTCTTGACATTTTTAAGCAGAAGTGTGTTATAATAAAAGAGCAATAGTTTGACAATTTGTTTAATCGGTATTTATTATACCAAAAAAAACGAATACTAATTCGAACAATTAAACGGCGCCACGAGGCCCTGTCAGTTCGAATTAGTAAACCGATTGGAATTGTCAGACTATTGC
Source organism: uncultured Candidatus Saccharibacteria bacterium (assembly GCA_964394555.1). Classification (GTDB taxonomy): domain Bacteria; phylum Patescibacteriota; class Saccharimonadia; order Saccharimonadales; family Saccharimonadaceae; genus Nanosyncoccus. The sequence goes on from CAYMXW010000007.1 coordinate 14,169, forward strand.
ACCCCCTCGCGGTGCCGTTTTTATACATCTATTTCTCGTTAGACTGTACTTAAATCGGCACCACGAGGGGGAAAGAAGGGTCATTAAACATTAAAAAGAGAGGTAAAACGAGAAAATGATATGGTCATACGGGAACGCTCAACCGACCAAACATAAAATCAAAAGTTTGAAACAGGGTATATTAAAGCCCAGCCGTTTTGTTGGTTTTAGCAAACTTAGTAGCGTCGGTATAGTCGGTGTTAGCAGCCTAGCAGTAATTTTGCTAGCACTTTTTATTCTACCGCTCCTCTCTGTTAGTGAGCCCACCCACGCCGCCACCCAAGACGACCCTGCCATCTCTATCACGCCTACAGACGGCATCAAACTCAACATGACCCCAACTGCTGGGGCGGCAGGAAGTTTTGGTACCGTTACGGCTAGTGTTGCGGTTAATACCACTAACATCACTGGCTATACTCTGTCTATGAACACCGAAACTACCGATACCGATCTCAAAAACGCCAAGGTAGACTACACCGCTCACCCAGACCAGAAGATTACTAATATCACTGCCTCTACCGCCCAGACTAACTTTGCCGCTAATAAGTGGGGCTATAACGTTAATAAGAACGGTACTTATATCAAAGGCGCAGACGGTACCTATATACCAGTACCGAATTCTGGCAGCTCTACTGAAGACAAACAAATTGAAGCTACTTCTGCCGCTGGCTCTAATACTTATACCTTTACCTATGGCGTCAAGGCCAATAACGATCTCCCAGCCGGTAGTTATAATAACACTATAGTTTTCTCCGCCACCGCGAACGCCCTACCAAAATACTCTCTAACGGTAAACTTCGCTGGCTCAGGCGTATCTAGCGTGAAGATCTGTCTAGTGAGCGGTAACTGTTCTGGTAGCGACCTAGTAGGCACCGTATCTAGCAGTGGTGGCTCAGTAGCCAACCTTACTTATAGTGATAACTACTACCTTTACCCAATCTTTGCTAGTGGTAATGAATTTGATAGCTGGGCCAAGACTAGTGGCGAAGGTACTCTCTCCTCCACTACTGACACCAATCCTACTTTCACTATAGGCAATGGTAATGGCACCGTAACCATTACCGGCAAATTAGCTATGAAATCATTACAAGAGGCCACCTATGCAGACTGTGGCTCAACCATGTACGACAACCGTAGCACCGCTACCTATAAGAGTATCGGTTATACCACTGCCGAAATCAACGGCCTTTGCTGGATGACCCGTAATCTAGACCTTCCCGGCGGCACCAAACTCTCCCACGCCGACACTAACGTTCCCGAAGGCTACTCTACTACCACCGCTGGCTTTACCAATGGCGACACCCTCCCGGCTTCCTCAACTTCTGGCTTCTCTAGCAGTACCACTGCTTACGTCTACAACTCAAACAGCACCACTTGCGGCAACAATAGTCCCTGCTACTCATACTATTCTTGGCGTGCCGCTACGGCTGGATATAACTCCACCTCCAGCAGTACCCCAGTAAACTATGACATCTGCCCGAGCGGTTGGCGCCTCCCGACCCAAGCCGAACTTACAACCCTTAAAAACAGCTATAATACCGGTGCCAAATTAGTAGGCTCTCCGTTCCTTGGCGTTTACGCCGGCGACTACTACAATAGCCAGTTCTACGATGGTGGCTCCGGCGGCTACTACTGGTCGTCTACCGCCGACAATAGTTTCAACGCGTACGTCCTGTTCTTCTATAGTAGTAGCGCCGGTGTTAGCTACAACAATAAGTACAACGGGCGCTCCGTCCGCTGCGTAGCGCAGTCCTAGTCACTCTACCCAAAACCCATCACTTGGTGTATAATATAATTATGCTTACTACCGCAATGTTTAAATGGTGGTATACTGATGGTTGGAAAACTTTTTTCAACAGCTTTTTGGCGCGTCTTGGGAGTGTCACCGATCAATTTTCTATCGGCACGCTGTTTAAAACCCTCTTTTACCCCTTCCGCCAAATTGATTCCGGCCATCTCGTCAATGCTTCTATCAGCGAGCGCTTCCAAGCCTTTATCGCCCGCACTATTTCGCGCTTCATCGGCGCCGGTATTCGCTTAGTGGTCGCCGGCACTGGCATCCTCGTTCTCGCACTCACCGTCATTTTCGGTTTCATTGCTAACCTCATCTGGCCCCTCATCCCCCTCGCTCCGCTCGCTTGTATCGTTTTAACTATCATGCAGGTGGTATTTTAAATGGACACTTCAAGCACGCCAAACCTTCAAATCGACCCGAGCAACATCCGCGTCAGAGCCGCCAAACTCGGCCAAACTTTCAAATCTCCCGCCCTCAGACTACTCATAGTTTTTCTCGCCATTATTTTCATCCTCGCCGGCCTCGCTATCGTTATTTTAGCTAAAATCTCTGCCGGCTGGCTCATCATCGCTCTCGCTACGCCCCTCATTATGTTTCTGCCTTGGTCCAAGCACGCGCTTATCGACCCGCCTCTCCACGAAAATCAGGGAATCACCGGCCTCCTCGATACCGAGTGCCTCACGCTAATTAACCAGCCCCCCACTACTGCCTCGCTTGCTGAACTCATCCCCAAAACTAAGAGTGGCAATTTCTTCCTCTCGCGCCTAGAACTTCATCCCGAACTACTCAAACAACTCGCCGAAACTCTAGACCCCGACCCATCAAACATCCTTAAAAAGGCGCTCGAAATTCGCCAAACCACTCACTCTCCTTCTGTCACCGGCGCCATCCTAGCGGTAGCCATGATTGAAGTTTATCCTGATCACGACAACCTGCTTCACCGTCTTAGGCTCGAACTCACCGACCTCTACCAAGGTATTGGTTGGTACAACCATATCGCCGACTCCATCAAAGCCCACCATCGCAAAGTTCGCACTGGTGGCATTGGTCGCGACTTCGCCTTTGGTTTCACTCCCTTACTTCAACGTTTCGCTACGAATATCTCTACCGCCACCAGCGTCTATACCTATCTCCCGCGCGGTAGCCGTAGCGAAGTCATCGATAAAATGATTCAGATTTTTTCGAGCGACGGTCGCCAAAACATCGCTCTCGTCGGCCCACTCGGTAGCGGCCGCACCACACTCATCTACGCCTTTGCCGAGCGCCTGCTCGACGCCGAGAGCAATATCCCTGCTAACCTCAAATTCCGCCAAGTCTTTTTCCTTGATGCTATCTCGCTCATCAGCGCGGTTGGCGAGCGCGGTGAACTCGAAACTCTGGTCACTCAGCTTATCAACGAGGCCTACTCTGCTAAAAATGTTATCATCTGTCTTGACAACGCCCACCTCTTTTTCGAAGAAGGCACCGGCTCGGTCGATATTTCTAACATCCTCTTGCCTTACCTCGAGGCTGGCAAACAACGCATCATTCTCTCTATGGACGAGCAACGTTTCTTAGAAATTTCTAGTAAAAACATCGCGCTTTCTAGCTCACTTAATAAAGTCATGGTCAAACCCACCGACGAGCAAGATACCATGCTAGTCCTCCAAGACCAAGTGTCCATGATTGAATATAATAACCACGTTTTTTACACCTACCGCGCTCTCAAAGAATCTTATCGTCTGAGTCTGCGCTACATGTACGACATCGAGATGCCGGGTCGTGCCATCAAACTTCTCGAAGCCGCCGCCAACTATGCCGATAACGGTCTCGTCAGCGCCCACACTCTCCAAACCACTATCGGGGAAACTCAAGGCATCAAAGTCGGTGGTAGCGCCGACAACACCAGCACCGAGGAACGCGACAAACTTCTTAACTTAGAAACCCTTATTCACGAACGCATGGTCGACCAAGCCGAAGCCGTTTCGGCGGTCAGTAACGCTCTGCGCCGCGCGGTCGCCGGCGTCCGTAGCGAAAATCGCCCCATCGGCACCTTCCTCTTTCTCGGTCCTACCGGCGTTGGCAAGACCGAACTTGCCAAAGCCATCAGTGCCACCTATTTTGACGGCGAACAAAACATCATCCGCCTCGATCTCAACGAATTCGTGGTCGCCGAAGACGTTGCCAAACTTATCGCTGATGGCGCCACTAACGAGCTTAGTCTCACCGCCCAAGTTATGAAACACCCCTTCTCGGTCATCTTGCTTGACGAAATCGAAAAGGCCCACCCGCAAGTATTAACTACTTTGCTCCAATTACTAGACGAAGGTGTCTTGCGCGATGAAAAAGGCCACGAAGTCAGTTTTCGCGACACTATCGTTATCGCCACTAGCAACGCTGGCGCCAATGAAATTCGCGAGCGCGTCCAAAGCGGCCAAAACCTCGCCGATTTCAAAGATGAGTTAATCGACGATTTAATTAACAGCAACCAATTCCGCCCCGAATTTCTCAACCGTTTTGACGAAATCTGCCTCTTCAAACCACTCGGCAAACCCGAACTCACCCAAATCCTCGCGCTCATCATCCAGTCTGTCAACCAAACCCTCGCCCCGCAAAAAATCACCGTCACCCTAGGCAACTCTGCCTCCGAGATTCTGGTCGAGCACGGCTATGACCCGCGCATGGGCGCCCGCCCGATGCGCCGCATCGTCCAAAAAACCGTCGAAAATATCGTCGCCAAAAAAGTCCTCACCGGCGAGGTCGCTAGCGGCGCCACCCTTAATATCACCGGCGCCGATGTTTCTGCCGAACTCGCAGCCGAATAAACCGTAAAATTATTTATCTTCTAAATTTTCAATACCCGGCAATTTTTTGCCTAGCAAAAATTCTAGTGCCGCTCCGCCACCGGTCGAGACCAGCGAATATTCTAGTTCTGGTGACTGACTTTGTAGATATCTTACAAACCCGGTCGTATCGCCACCCAGTATTACTGAATAAATCTCCGGATTTTCACCTAGTAATTTTGCTACTACGGTTGACGAAGTGTCAAATGCTGGGTCCTCTACTTTACCGAGTGCCCCGTTCCATATCACCGTCTTAGCCTCAACTATCATCTTGGCGATTTCTGCCGTCGCTACCGGACCAATATCGAGTTTCGCACCCGTACCATCCGTATCAAAATCTTCGGCTACGTAAATTTTTGCGTCTTTAGCCTCATAGCCATCAGCGGCGATTTTGCCCCCCACCGCGATTTTATCAGCCAGCGGCAAAAACGCTTCGATTAACGGTTGTTTATCTTCTACCTTTGCTCCGCCGATGATTACTAGTAGCGGTTTTTCGGCGTCAGACATTATCTTACTTAGCGCTACCGCTTCTTTTTCAACTAACAACCCCGCTACCGTCGGTACCAAATGCGTTATTGCGTCGGTCGAAGCGTGCGCACGGTGTACTACCGCAAACCCATCTTCTACCACCAAGTCCGGGTGTATCGAATCAACAATTTCGCGCGCAAAATCTTCTGAATTTTTTTCCTCGCCGGGGAAGAACCGTAAGTTTTCTAGTAGTAATATTTCGCCCTTTTTCAAATCTTCTACTGCCATCTCCACTTCGGGCCCGCTCACATCATCTACAAAATCGACTTTTCTCCCTAAGCCCTCCGCCAATATCTCCACCAACGGTTTTAAAGACAGCTCTGGCACTCGCTGACCTTCCGGTCGCCCCATATGCGACACGATAATTATCTTGCCCGCCCCCTTATCAAGCAGATATTTCAAAGTCGCAAAACTTTCGGTCACCCGGCTAGCGTCTTCCACTTTGCCATCTTTCATCGGCACATTATAATCGGTCCTCACTAGCACCGTTTGGTCTTTTACGTTGATATCGCGTATAGTTTTTTTGTGAAACATAAACCTCCTTATATGTAACGAATTTGTATAGTATCAGTTCCACCCTTACGATTTTTGCCCCCCGAAATTATTACTGCCACGATTTCCTCGCGACCCTCTGCTAGCTGTAAATATCCCGAATGTTTCAATTCACTTACTAACCCAGCTCCGTAATCCTCACTAAATGGCCTAATAAACGCTGAATTAGCATAGTAAAGTGCCAACTGGTTTGCGATTCTCGGGTTGCTAGTGACGGTAATAATTGGTAAATTCGGTCGCCCCGCTGCCATCGCCCGCGCCGTTTCACCAGTTGCAGTTTGACATACTATCACATCGGCTTCGATTTGCTCTGCTAGGCCTACCGCCGCGCTCGCTATCGCATCATAATTATGATATTTGCCTACCGGCTCGTGCGCAATATGGCTAACCCTAGAGTGGTTTTGTGTGTATAAAATTACTCGCTTCATTTCTTTGACCGTTTCAATTGGATACTCACCGTTAGCAGTTTCGTCTGATAGCATCACCGCATCTGCACCTTGAATCACCGCGCTTGCCACATCGCTCACCTCGGCCCGCGTCGGCGCCAGGCTACTCACCATCGAATTCATCATTTGCGTCGCCACGATACATAACTTAGAATGTTCACGGCACAACGCCACCAGTTTACGTTGAACTATCGGCACTACTTCGGCACCGGCTTCTACTGCCATATCACCGCGCGCTACCATGATACCATCTGCTGCTTTTACGATTGCCCTTAATCCTGCATCAGAACTAATTGCCTGTTTAGTTTCAATTTTGGCAATAATTTTAAGATCGGAATCTTTTTCTTTTAAAATCTGCCTCAATTTTTTCACATCATCCGCGCTCTGTACAAACGACATCGCAATATAATCAAAATCTTCACTTGCGCCATAGTCGATTTCTGCCAAATCTTGCTCGGTCAAAATATCGCCGGCAAAATCAGTATCGGGCAAGTTTATACCTTTATGGCTCATCAGCACACCATCGTTTACGACTTCAATTTTAATCGCTGTATCCGAAGGTATCTCGATGATTTTTGCTTGAATTATCCCATCTGCTAGATACACCGGTTGCCCCACCGCTACTTTTTTTGCTAAATTATATCTCACCGGCAAAATCTTTCCACCGCTATGCTCTTTCAAGGCATAGTCAAGCGTCAATTTATCACCCGCCTGTACTTCCAGATGATTGTCTTGTAACTCACCCAAGCGAATTTTCGGCCCCGGCAAATCTAGCACCGTCGCCACCGAGCGCCCTTTGAGTTTAGCCGCTTCGCGCACCCATTTTAACTGCCGCGAGCGTTCGGCGTCGTCACCATGCGAACAATTAAACCGGCAACCGTTTACCCCCGCCATAATCATTTCAGTAATTTTTTCTTTGCTGTCCACCGCTGGCCCTACGGTGGCCAAAATCTTCGTGCGCTTAAAAAGTTTGCTCATATATCTATTTTAGCATAAAAATTATGATAAAATAGATTTATGATTAATCCCAAAACCAAAACTAAGACCAAGGCCAGAGTTAAAAAACCAACCGCCAAGCCTCATCGCCAAACTCGCCAGACTCGCCAAGAACCCTCTCTCGCTCAGAAATTTAGCCTTTATCTAATTGTCGCTACTGTCGTTGTAGTCATTTTTGCCTTACTAATTAATATTTTCTTTAGTTCTAGCCAAATTGTTGAGAATCGCCTTCACTACCTCGCCAAGGTTTATTATGAAGATTATTATTATGACAATCTTACCGCCAACGGCAACACTGACACCCTCGCTCAGTATAGCGAGCAGGGACTCCCTTCAGTCAAGCTCAGTCAACTCCTCACTTTTAATAACCATCAATACGCCAATTTCAAAACTTATTTCATGAACGACCGCTACACCTGTAGTGTCACCGGCACATCAGTCCGCTATTATCCGGTCGCCCCCTACAGCCCCCAAGATTACACCGTCCAGTACAACTACGATTGTTCACACATGGCACAAGAATAAAAAATGGTGACCTCTGCGGGAGTCGAACCCGCGTTGACGGGATGAAAACCCGCAGTACTAACCGTTATACTAAGAGGCCGGATAACCCTATTCTAACATATTTCACTAACTAACACAAGTATTAAATCACTCGGCTGATTTCATCTAGTGTGGTTTCGCCTCGGAGCGCCGCTAGCACGCCTTTTTGTTCCAAAGTCAACATGCCGTTTCCGCGTGCTACTTTCTCTATTGCATCGGTATTAATATCGCTTATATCGCCACGAATAAACGATTGAACATCTTCAGATACTACCAGTTGCTCCATTATCACCGTTCTACCCGAATAACCAAACGGCGCATCGTCAGCAATCACTGGTTTATACAGTTTGAAATCGTCTAACTTCACTCCGCCGGTTAGTTCTTCTACGTTAGGCACGCCGTCTAGGACTTTGCGTACATAATCCCGCGTTGCCTCGTCTGGCTCGTAAGCTTCTTTATTGTCAGCCAACTTACGTACCAAGCGCTGCGCTACCACTAAGCGGATTGAATTTGAGAAAATCGGGTTCGTGCCAATCATGTCAATCATACGCGAAAATGCTGCCGAGGTAGAATTTGCATGAAACGATGACAATACCAAATGACCAGTAATCGAAGCCTGAATCGCAGTTTTCGCGGTATCCGCATCGCGCACCTCGCCCACCATTACGACATCAGGGTCGAGACGTAGCACCGAGCGTAGCCCTTCGGCAAACGAACCACCACGCCCCGTATTAATCGGAATCTGCGAAATCCCAGTGATGCCATATTCAATTGGGTCTTCCAAAGTGATAATTTTGCGATCAGTGGTGTTTAAAGCATTTAATATTGAATAGAGCGTGGTCGACTTACCAGAACCAGTCGGCCCCACCATCAGTACTAACCCGCGCGGATGTGAAATCACTTCGTTAATTTCGGCGAGTTCTTCATCGGTTAGGCCTAATAAATCTAGGTTCAGCAAAGTTTCATCAAAGTTAAACAAACGCAGCACCGCGTCTTGGCCATACATCGTCGGAATGGTCTCTACACGAATATTTAGAAGATGCGACGATTTGCCATCGGCACTATAGATGTCCTTTTGCATATGTCCAGACTGTGGCGTTCTCGCCGCGCTCGACAAATTTGTACGTGATGACAATTCGCCCATTAATATACGATAACGGTCACGGTCCAAATTTGCCACCGGGTGCAAAATCCCATCTACACGCATCCTTACGCGAATCTCATGGCGCATATTTTCGATATGAATATCCGAAGCGCCTAATTTGTCAGCTTGGTCTATCAGAAAGTCAAATACGCGGTCGGTTGATACCGAATTTAACGTTCGGCTAACTTCGTCAATCGTTTTACTATCACCTTCAGAAGCAATTTTAATATCGTCATATTTTACTTCCTTAGGTGGGTCATAGCGACGCATAAACACACGATACGCCGAGTCGGACACCAAGAAAAACTCTACCTTGTCGCCTTCATCGTTATATTTCTTACGCAGTTCTGTCACCGTACTCTTAGGTGTATGGCTAGTAATCAAAAATTGAAACGGTCGCTCATTACCACCATCATCTAGCGGCACTATATAATCTTTGTGCATTCGTGCTACGTCAAGCATGTCGGGTGCTAGTTCGATGTCGTTTTCAAAACTTCGCGTGTCCAAATAGGGAAGCCCTAAAATCGAAGCTCGCTTCTTGGTAGCTTGTTCCTCGTTTTCACGTCGTTTCTGCTGTAATGATTGTTCGTCCATTACTATTATTATAACATAAGAACTTTAAAAAAACCTTATATTTCAAAGTTCTTATGCTATAATATAATATATGAGTGCTCCGTCTAGCTCAGTTTGGTCGGGTCGACCTTCTAGACCGCAATCTGGCGCACGTCCTGCCGCCAGTTCTTCTGCTATGCCTAATATGCCCACTAGCACTCCCACTCAACCGATTGCTAGCAACACTCCAACTATGCCCAATATTCCACCAGCCTCATCCACACCTACCCCACAACCTATTCCACAACTCACTCAACCAACACCACAACCTACCGCCCCACCCACGCAGACACCACCGAAATCATCACCCGCCTCTAGGCCTTCTCCTCGTTTGTCCTCTGACGATATTATTTTACCCTCGTCTAATCCTAAGCCCAAAGGTGATAAGAAACCTCTCATCATCGGTGCTATCGTCCTCGCCGGCGCTGCCGTCATCGCCGGGATAGTACTTCTCATGACCGGCGCCTTTAACAACAATTCCGGCTCAGTCGAAGCCACCGACGCCAAAGGCAAATTTAACATCTACGCCAACTACCTATTATTTGGTGAAGATTCTAAAGAAAATATACCAGATTTCGATCAAAACGAACTCTATACATTTGAAAATATTTTTAATCAAATGAACGAAAATAATGAGGAAGTTACTAATGAACCCAGCGAAGAAAATTTACAGTACATCAACAATTTAAAGAATTTATTTGATGACTTCTATAACGCCTATAGCGCTCAAAATTCTGAAGTATCGGAAAGCGTCAACGAATACAAAGATTCTTTAGACTTCATATACGCTTATGTAAATTTTGTTCCACCCTCAGACGAAGAGATTCTGTCAACCGCTAATTCTAATCTCGCAAAATTTTACCAAGTTTTCTATGATCTTGGCTCATCCATCGGTGAAGAATATGCCGACTATAGTTTAAAAATTACAGAAAACGTGGTCGAGTTAGCAAAAATTTATGAAGAGGCAGGCTGTGATTTTAATCAAGACCCAGAAGCTGCCACTACATGCCTAGAGAACGCTAATCTCTCAGAAGAGTCAATTAATAAATTAAGTGATATCAACACAATTTTATCGGACAATGAATCCGAGATGATTACACTTATTGATGACTCTGCAAACAACCTTATAGACGAATGTTGGAGTATTAAAGATGAAATCAACTAATATAAAGAAACAAAATTTTCTTTTCGTCGCCATAATAGCAAGCCTTTTTACTTTTGCTATAGTCGAAAATTTTCTTATTAACGAAACCCATGCCGCATCCTCTTGTAAAAATTGTAAATGTGCCCAATTAATCTTTGAAGTTAAAGAAACAAAGAAAAATGGCTCTCAAACCAAAGATTCTTGGGCTTATAGCAAATCCTATTGTGCGCCAGTAGATAAAGATAACAACATAACCGGCAAATTTGTTTTAGTCGGCACAGAAGCTATAGAAGAAGGCAGCAATAACAGAAAAGCCAAAAACTGGTCAAGCGGAATGGTCGGAAACGATATCACCAAAAATAAAATTACAATAAGTTTATATAATAAAAGCGTTAAAGGAAACAATAAAACGACTAAAAAGAAGACTTCTTCATATAGTGCTGACGTAAAAGGAAAAAAATGGGATGATGTTTATAAAGGCTTTGGTAATGGACTAACTACAGCTACACTTAAGAAAAATGGTGAAACTACTACATATACATTTTCAAAAACCAGTGAAGGCGCTACTGATGAAAAAGGTAATCTCACCCAAGAAGCCAACCCTGACGACCCCGACGACCCAAATAACGCTGGCAGCAGTGGTGAAAGTGACGACGCCGACCCATGTTATTCCGGTGCTGGTGTACTTGGTCATATTATCTGTCCTTTGCTTAAGAATTTTGGTGAACTTGCCGACACTGCCTATGTTAACTGGATTCAGCCAGTATTAATGCTCGAACCAGAATTAGTTGATGGTAGTAGCGGCACCTTCGCTGGTTGGCAAATTTTCCAAAACTTTGCTAATATTGCTTTTATTATCATGCTCCTTATCGTTGTACTTTCTCAAGTTACTGGCGTCGGTCTTTCCAATTACGGTATTAAGAAAACTTTGCCCAAGCTCATCATCGCTGCAATTTTAATTAACCTTTCATATATTATTTGTCAATTAGCAGTCGATTTATCAAATGTGCTTGGTGTTGGCCTTAAAAGCTTAATGGACGGGCTTACTGCCGAATTTCAAGGAAATCTGGCTTCTGTTAACAAAGTGGTATTTAACGCCGACGCCCAATCTAACGTTACTGTATTGGGTGATGCTAGTGACCTTGCTTCTCTAGCCTTACTTGCTGGCGTTATTGCTGGGGCTGGCACCTTACTCGCTCAAGGCATGGCAGTACTTCTGCCACTCTTATTAACCGCTATTGCAGTTGTTGTCGGCATTTTATTCTTCTTTGTTCTTCTTTCTGTGCGCAAGGCCGGCGTAGTGTTATTAGTAATCTTATCACCTATTGCCTTTGTCTGTTATATGTTGCCAAATACCAAGAAACTGTTTGACCGCTGGCTCAAGGCATTTAGCGGCCTGTTGTTATTATTCCCGATCTGCGGCCTAATTATCGGTGGCGGTGATTTTGCTTCTACTATATTACTAAACGTCAATGCTGGCGGCGGCGAAAAACTTGATTTCTTCTTTGCTCTTACCGCTATGATAGTCGGCATTGTGCCAATATTCTTTATCCCATTGCTTCTCAAAAATTCCATGTCCGCCATGGGTAATATTGGTGCCAAGATTAGCGGCATGGGCAGCAGATTAAGCAGAGGTGCTAGAGGCAGAACCGATAAAGCAGTTAGAAATTCTGATCTTTATCAAGGTTGGGAACACAATAACGCTATGCGTCGCGCTCAAAGAATTAGTGATAGATATCAAAGACGTTCAGATCGCCTAGGTCGTAAAGGAAAAACTCTCAGCGATGCTCAAATGCGCCGTTATGCTCGCAATCAAGCGATTTTAGCAAAAGATTTTGATGAGAACTTGGCGGCCCGCGAAAGTGTTATTACTAACGACCCAGTATTAAGTAATGACATAAATGCGCTACAGGGCAAGCTAGCAGACGCTATCAGCAACAATGACGACCTAGGTATTCGCGCTTACCAAAACGTTTTATCTAAAAAGGGCGAGGATGGTCGCGAAGCTGTCCATCAAGCCATGATAGAAGCCGAAAATCGAGGCCCAGTTAATGCCACCGCCGCTAGAACCTACTCTGCTAATCTAATGAACAACTGGGCTTCCGATTATATGTCTAGCAACCGCTCCACCTTTGACTACGCCAAGAAAAATCAAGTCGACGGCAAGGGTCCGTCTATGGCCGAAAGCTCTGCCAACTCTGCCACCAGCATGAAGGCTTCTAATCTCGCTGGCACAGATGAGGGCGAATTGAAACGCTATCAAGATAAGATGAAACAGTACAATGATGAACTTGGGCAATTCCAGGCAATCGAGCAATCTGGTGGCGAACTTTCAAGTGAACAAAAGGAGCGCAAAGCCAAAATCGAAACCGACCGTGCCGCTGTGGCTGCTGCCACCCAAGAAGCACTTGCTAATGATAACATTAGAGTTAATCTTAAAGACAAGCAAAGAGTTCTTGTTCAAAGCCTCAATGAATTGTCAGGAGGCAGCTACGGATCCGCCCCAACGAGCAGCAACTCAGGAGGAACTGAAATCAACATACCGCACTCTCGTAGGTATTCGTCTAGCGGCGGTAGCCAATCAGGCAACGATAACCCACCTCTTTGGGATCAATAAGGACAGACACACAAAACCTACCAAATGTGCTATAATAGACATATAAATTAACATTTAGTTTCGCAAATTTATGATGATAAGTTTATTCTCATAGATTATTACCGAGCGACAAGGAGGCGGGTGGCGCCGATAGGGGGACCCCCGCCGCGCGCAGCGCAGCGAGCACGGCGGGGGATAATCGGCGACAGGACCCGCCTTCGTGCTAGCGGTACATAGTCTGTGGAAATAAGCTTATCATAAAACTTGCGAATCTATAGAAAGGTTTTTTATGGAAATCATCAATCCTAGTGGCGCCAAAGTCACCAAACTCACCACCAATTTTTGTGGTCGCGAACTCACGCTTGAGATCAACCGCGTCGGTTTTCGTAGCACTAGTAGTGTACTCGTCCATTACGGCGATACCGTAGTACTCGGCTCAGTCGTGGTCGGTACCAAGCCGGTCGTCCAAGATTTCTTCCCGCTCTCGGTCGAGTATGAAGAAAAGTTTTACGCCGCCGGCAAAATTAGCAGTTCGCGCTTTATCAAACGCGAAGGCAAACCTTCTGACAACGCGGTGCTCGTCGGTCGTCTCATCGACCGCCCCATCCGCCCGCTGTTTCCAAAGGGCTATCGCCAAGAAATTCAGGTTGTCACTACCGTCCTCTCTATGGACCCGAGTTTTCGTCCCGACGTTATCGCCATGCTTGCCGCTTCCAGCGCGCTTATGAACGCCGGCGTGCCGTTTGATGGTCCTATCGCCGGTGTCCGCATCGGCCAAGTCGATGGCGAGTTTAAAGCCTTCCTCAGCCCCGAAGAACGCGAAGCCTCTCCGCTCGACCTTGTAGTTGCTTGCAAAGACGGCAAAGTCATGATGGTCGAAGCCGGTGCCAAAGAAGTTTCTGAGGCCACCATCATCGACGCTATGCGTTGGGCAATTGAAAATGTTCAGCCAGTACTTGATTTACAGCGTGAACTTAAGAAACACGTTGATGTTCCCGAGCAAGAATACGAACTCGTACTTCCCGATGACGAAATCAAACAAAAGGTCTTAAACTGGACTGCCGGCAAATTTGGCGACAAAGTCCGTGGCAACGTTATGGAACGCGCCCAAATTCTCGACGACATCAAGTACGCCATGCATGATGAATTTGCTCTCGAACTCGGCAAAGGCGAAACCGACAACGAAAAAGTTGAGTGGTATGACGAAAACTTGCGTGACCAATACGACCAAGCTTTTGAACTAGCGGTTCACGCCGAAGTCCGTCGTGGTATTCTCGAAGATGGTGTGCGTCCTGATGGTCGCAAACTCGACGAAGTCCGCCCACTTTCATCCCAAGTTGGTATTTTACCCCGCACCCACGGTTCATCGCTCTTTACCCGTGGCGTCACGCAGGCTATGAACATCGTCACTCTTGCGCCACTTTCGTTTGCGCAACTCGTTGACACTATGGAAGTTACCGACGGCAAGCGTCGTTACATGCATCACTACAACGCACCGCCTTATACCGTTGGCGAACCGGGCCGCATCGGTTCTCCGGGACGTCGTGAGATTGGCCACGGCTATCTCGCCGAACGTGCGCTCTTGCCAGTTTTGCCGAGCGAAGACGATTTTCCTTACGCCATCCGCTCCGTCACCGAAATTATGTCCCAAAACGGCTCTACTTCTATGGCCGCCACCTGTTCTAGCTGTCTCGCGCTCATGGATGCCGGCGTGCCTTTGAAGGCCCCAGTTTCGGGTGTCGCTATGGGCTTGATGGTCGATGTCGAAAAAGGCACCGAAATCACCGCTGAAGATATTGACAAGGCTTACGTTCTTACCGATCTTATGGACGCCGAAGATTTTGCCGGCGATATGGATTTCAAAGTCACCGGTACCAAGAAGGGAATTACTGCCCTCCAAATGGATATGAAGGTTCACGGCTTGCCGGTTGAAATTATGGAAAAGGCTATCAACCAGTCCAAAGCCGGCCGCGCCCACATTCTCGAACACATGCTTTCAGTTATCGCCGAACCACGCGATAGAATTTCGCCTTACGCTCCCCAAATTGAAAAAGTCCAAATCAAACCCGACCAAATCGGCACCATCATCGGCAAAGGCGGTGAAACCATCAATAAAATCACCACCGAAACTGGCGCTAGTGTTGACGTCGAGGAATCTGGTCTGGTCACTGTTTCTGGCAACAATCCTGATGCTATCAAAAAAGCTATCGACTGGGTCAAATCTCTCGTCGAAGAGCCCGAAGTTGGCAAAATCTACGATGGCAAAGTCGTCACCATCAAAGATTTCGGCGCTTTTGTAAATATCTTGCCGGGTGTTGATGGCATGCTTCATGTCTCGCAAATTTCCGACAAACGCATTAACAAGGTCGAAGATGTTTTGAAAGTCGGTCAAACTGTCCGCGTCCGCCTCGTCGCTATCGACGACAAAGGTCGCCTCTCGCTTAGTATGCGCAATCTCGACTAAACGTGACTAAATAAAACCCCGCTTAATCAGCGGGGTTTTTGCTATATTTATAGAGTTTTTTAATTATCTCTTCAAACACTTCGTCGCGCGACTGCTCGCCGTTTATCCAGATTAGAAGCCCCATTTCGTCATATTTTTTTAGCACTGGTATGGTCTTGGTTTTAAATTCGTCAATCCGTTTCTTAAACACTTCGATATCTTCGTCGTCTGGGCGCTCACCGCGATCATTTAAATTCTTCGCTTCTAGCCACCTTTTTCTCGCTTCTTCGCTTGACAGCTCCAAAAACACCACTGCTTTTATTGGGTGATTCGCGCCTCTCGCCACACTCATCACTTGTTCTTCTTCGCCTATCCAGCGGCCAATCGATGATAGCACCAGTGGCTTATTCCACAAGTCACGTCTTTCAAAATACGGCAGTACCCACTCATAAAACAAATTTGTCGGTAGCAATTGTCCGCTCGCTGTGATAGATGGCGTGTCCATCTCGGCTTCCATGGTCCTAATTATCAGCCCCGATGACAAAAACTTCCCGCCTAGCGCCTCAGCTAGTCGCATCCCTTGCGTGTCCTTACCGCTCATCGGCAAGCCAAAAATATTTATCGACCCTTCACCGAGCCATTTTTTAATCGCGTTTATTTTTTCATCCATAACCGCATTATATCATTTATGTGTCACTTTGACCATCGCTGGCCTCAGCACCTCGCCCTGATACAAATATCCCGGACGCAAGGTTTCGGCGATCACTTCTTTCTCGCCCTCGCTATCATCCACCATCACCGCATCGTGAAAATCTGGGTTAAATTCTGTTCCCACCGCCGAATCAATTTTTGTAAGTTCCAAACTAATCAAAGTTTTCTCCAAATTCTTAGCCAGTGGTGCCAATTGCTCTGGATAAGCAGTCATCGCACGGTCGATGTCGTCAAGTAGTGGCAAAAACTTACTCACCGTCGCGAGGCGCGCCCCCGCTTGCGCTTGGGATTTTTGCACATCTACCTGCTTGCGATAATTTTCAAAATCTGCTCGAGTGCGTTGTAAATCATTAGTTAAAGATGCTATTGTTTCTTCCAGTTTTAGCGCTTCAGCGTTTTTTGTTTCTTGTTTTTTTACATTTTTCATAAAGTTTCCTCCAACATTTTACCTGCTCGGCTCACCAGCCACATCACTCGCCCATAATTTTGGCGGGTCGGCCCTAGCACCCCGATATAACTATTATCCGAAAACGGCGAGCGAAACTTGCTAATCACTAGCGACACTTCTGAAGTGCTACCAATCGGGTTCTCATGCCCGATAAAGATATTTAGTGGTTTGCCCGGTGCCGCTTCGCGTAGCCACGGTTCTAAATTGTCTAACAGTTTTGCCACCGCTTGTACTCGGCGCGCATCGACAAATTCTGGTTGCGTAAACAGACGCGAGATTCCCGCTAGGTACAACTGGTCGCCAATAGTCGCCAGCCCCAAATTGCCGGTCAACTCCACTAGGGAATCAACCGCTCCACGAATCGCGTGATCGGCTCTAGACTGTGAATTTACCCGTACTTCTAATACGCGATTGCCACGATCTAATGATTTATCGGCCTTCTCCACGGCTTTTTCCGGGTTTTCTGCCAAAGTGTTTACATAATAACGATAGCCAGCATCGGTCGGAATACGGCCAGCCGAAGTATGTGGTTGCGCTATCAAGCCAAGACCTTCTAATTTTGCCATCTCCGCCCGAATTGTCGCCGAGGATACATTAAAAAGTTTTGCCAGCGTCACGCTTCCTACTGGTGCCGCAATTTCGGCGTATTCCTCAATAATCGCAAACAATATTTCGCGCTGTCTATCGGTAATTTCCATACTCCTATTATACCAAATTAGCACTAAACACGCAAGAGTGCCAGTGATGCAAATTAGGAACTGGGGATAAGACAACGGACGGAAAGACTGTAACGACGAGGATAAAAATCTCCAGGGTATAAGCGACCGTTTGTGCCTATCAATAGATTGTGCGCGTTTATGTCGTCCGTCAATGTGGATGACCAAAAATACGCAAATTCGCCTTGATAATATATAGTATTATAGCCATCGGTACGACCCGCAAACACAAGCAAAAGAGGTTCGTCAATATATTGAATAGTATTAAGGCCCTCCCAGTGCGCTGCTACATTTGTAGTAGCTTCAACCCATCGAGTACCAGAAGGGACATAATTATTATTAAACAGTGTATAGAACTCACTCTCTGTGATTGAATTTTTAACGCTCGGCAACCTCCAATTTTTCGGACAAATAGAATACGATGCATCCTCGCCAGCAGTACTAGTGCCA